>NZ_VPAL01000001.1:0-342259 GCF_013419245.1 Acinetobacter sp. YH12095 | reverse complement strand
ATCAACAATACAAAAAATTTCTGTAAAATCGTACATGGTAGTTAGAGCCTTTGGGTTGTGTCGTAACTTTCTAAATGGCTCTAACTACCTTTTTTTCAAGGGCTTTTCTTATCCGTAATTCGGGTTATTTAAGCTTCGCTATCCATTTCACAATTAATTAGAAATTAGCATAAAAATTTGAGCATTGTTGCTATTTTGGCAACCTATACGCATCATCCAATCCTCGATTTATATAGCCCCAAAAAAAAATTTAAAGTACGCTTCGCCACAAACTTATCCCCCATTTTGTATGAATTTAGATTTAAAAAGACAAGCCATGTCGCACGCCCCTAGAGCTTTTGTCATTTTTTTGGCATGATGCAAAACAAGCACATAGTGAATAATGATAAATGACTCAAATGCGTTGGTTAGAACTGCTTTCCACAGTTCGAATTGGTAGTAAAAAACAAAGTACAGAACAGGCGCGCAGCCCTTTTCATAAAGATTATGACCGTATTATTTTTTCGCAAAGTTTTAGACAGTTAAACCGTAAAACCCAAGTCCATCCATTGACTCAACACGATGGTATTCACACTCGCCTAACCCATTCTTTAGAAGTGTCTTGTATTGGACGTTCATTAGGGATGTTGGCTGCAGAAAAAATTAAAGACCACTTGCCTATGTGGATTTCCCCTGCCGATGTCGGTGCGATTATTCAAGCCGCATGCTTGGCACATGATATTGGCAATCCACCTTTCGGACATGCAGGCGAATACGCCATTCGTGAATGGTTTGATGATGCTTCACACGGCAATTTCCTCGCCAAACTTAGTGATGAAGAAGAAGCCGATGTCCGTCAGTTTGAAGGCAATGCGCAAGGTTTACGGCTACTCACCAAAATTGACTATCATCCAAATGATGGCGGCATGCGTTTAACCTATGCCACTTTAGGCGCTTATTTAAAATATCCATGGCTCTCCAAAACCATTGCCGAACAAGGCAACCGCCCTGCCAATCAACGTGATAAGTTTGGTTGTTACCAAGCCGAAAAAGAAATTCTCAAACAAATTGCAGAACAGCTTGGTCTGATTCAATTGGGCGATTATCACTATTGCCGTCATCCACTGACATATTTATTGGAAGCAGCAGATGATATTTGCTATGCCTTAATTGATTTGGAAGATGGCATTATCTTAAACATGCTCAGCTATGAAGAAGTTGAACCGATCTTTTTAAACTTGATTGGTGACTACGGTATTCCAGCAGAACTGGCGATGGCACGTACCACATGGCAACAAAAAATTGCCGCTTTGCGTGGTCGGGTCATGAAACGTTTGGTCGATGAAGTCACCACAGCGTTTGCCAAACACCATTTGGAAATTCTAATGGGACAGCTCAAAGGCAGTCTTTTACAATATTGCTCGGCAGATATTGAAATTGGTATTAATCGCGCCAAAGACTTAGCCCGTGAGAAAATTTTCGAGCATCCACAAAAGGCAGGGCTGGAAATTATTGCGCATCAAAGTTTACAAAACATTTTGGATGCGTTTATTCCACTCACCACGCCACATAAAACCCTAAGTTTTAAAGAGCAGCGTTTAATGTCAATCTTGCAACGCTCAGGGGCAGATTTTGCGCATAATCACTATGACAATATTATGCAAGTCTTGGATATTATCTCTAAGTTTTCAGATCACCAAGCCTATAACTTGTCGCAAGAATTACAAGGCAATAAGGTCGGCTTGCTGTAATGAATAATTTGCATATCAATACTTGTATATAAATAGAAGTAGGATTTAAGCGCAGATTTTGCCTTTTGTGAAAATGCACTCTACTATGCGAACAGCAACTTATTTTAAATTAATCAGTGAACCACAAATATGATCGGATGTCTTATTGGCGAAGTATTGGCTTTAGAAGCACCAACCGTGTTACTGAACGTGAATGGTGTGGGCTATGAAATTGACACGCCACTCACCACATTTTGCCAGTTACAAAAGGGGCATAAAATTACCCTGTGGACGCATTTAGCTGTGCGTGAAGATGCTCAATTGTTATATGGCTTTTTAGAAGCCCAAGAAAAAACCATTTTCCGTACCTTACTCAAAGTCAATGGTGTCGGCCCGAAAATGGCACTGGGTATTTTATCGACCTTGAGTGTCGAGTTACTGATTCACACCGTAGAACATGAAGATATTAACACCCTGATTAAAGTGCCAGGTGTGGGCAAAAAAACCGCTGAACGCCTGATGATTGAATTGCGTGATCGCTTTAAAGCCATGTCCAACGAAGTGAGCAGCAGCAATTCCACTGCGACTCAAATCCATTTTACGGGCAATTCTGCTGTTGCCGAAGCCGAAGCCGCTTTACAGTCTTTAGGTTATAAACCTGCCGAAGCACAAAAACTGATTAATGCAGTTAAGGCCGATTTTACTGAAGCCAGTGATATTATCCGTGCAGCATTAAAGTCGATGAATAAATAAAAGATGCCAACAAACCTAGCGTAAGTTCATCTTTCCAATATTGGATACATGACTGGCGACATGGATGTCGCCCGTTGAGTTGGGGTATAGGGATATACCCTCAACTCAACATAAGATTTTTGTTACTTTTGATCTTTCAAAAGTAAAATCATGCCTTCGCAAAGGCATTTAAACGCAACTCATACTTTGAGGCTGTGCATGCAGCATCAAAATGCCCAGCTCAAGAGATTAGTTAACACGATATGCAAGACCGTCTAATCAGTGGTTCTGAAAAACCCGAAGATCAAATTGATCGCGCCATTCGCCCCACTTCACTCGATGACTATATTGGGCAACCTGTAGTGCGTGAACAAATGGAAATTTTCATTGGTGCAGCCCGTGGACGCGCAGAAGCACTGGACCACACCCTGATTTTTGGACCACCAGGTTTAGGTAAAACCACACTCGCCAATATTATTGCCCGTGAAATGGGCGGCAATCTTAAATCTACTTCAGGGCCTGTCTTAGAACGCGCAGGCGATTTAGCCGCCATGCTGACCAATCTTGAAGAAGGTGATGTGTTATTTATTGATGAAATCCATCGTCTTTCACCTGTGATTGAAGAGATTTTGTATCCAGCGATGGAAGATTATCAACTGGACATCATGATTGGTGAAGGGCCTGCAGCACGCTCCATTAAACTGGACTTGCCACCATTTACCCTTGTCGCCGCTACCACACGTGCAGGCTTACTCACCTCACCGTTACGTGACCGTTTTGGTATTGTGCAGCGTTTGGAATTTTATTCGGTTGAAGATTTGACCCATATTGTCAAACGCTCGGCGAGTTTAATGGATGTGCCAATGACCGATGCAGGAGCCAATGAAGTCGCTCGTCGTTCACGTGGTACACCACGTATTGCCAACCGATTATTGCGTCGCGTTCGTGACTATGCGCAGGTCAAAGGCACAGGTGAAGTCACGCAAGAGATGGCACAACGTGCGCTAGATATGCTGAATGTCGATAAAGATGGTTTAGATACCTTAGACCGTCGTTATTTATCAATGTTATTAGAGCGTTTTGATGGTGGGCCTGCAGGTGTGGAAGCTTTGGCCGCTGCTATGGCTGAAGACTCTGGCACTTTGGAAGATGTAATTGAACCATACCTAATTCAACAAGGTTATGTAATGCGAACCGCTCGCGGGCGTATTGCGACCAATATGGCGTATTTACAATTTGGGATGACACCGCCAGAGCCAAAAGAAAAATAGCTCAAAGGAAAAAATAGCTTGAAGGGAGCTATCTCCCTTTAAGTTATTAAATATTTAGGTCAATTGGGTCTGTAGATAGACACTAATTTTCAATAATACGCACATCTTCAACAAGCATTAATTCACACGCGCCCGCCCCTGTATCATGACGGCTTAAAGAACTGCGCCACTGCCACCCATCTGCGGCAGTAACTTCAACCAATTTACCTTTCAAATAAATCAAATCATCTTCATCAATCTGTTTTAACTGTGTCGCAATCGCGGGTGTGGCAGGAATTAAATGCGTATTAGCGCTCAAACTTGCAATCTCTTGCACAGGAATCGGGGGTGCTTGTTCATAACGCCAATGATACCAACGGTTGCTTTGACGAATAGACAACTGTTTATACACTTCAGGCTTGGCCATTTCGCCCCATCCCAAAGCAAAATCGACAGGGCTAAGTTCGGCTTCACGTCCAAAATTATAATTTTCACGTGACAATACCCGAAACTCACCTTCATAGGTTTCCAAAGCTTGAATGATATAGTCTTTAAATTGATGCACTTGCTGCGATGACTGATAGGTTGTGCTATCCGCAATTCCTCCATCTGGCTGGAACAGCGTCATCCACAACAAATACAATATGGCAATTACCATAAAAAATTTAACTAAACGGCTCATGTGCTGCTCATTGGGGTGGATCATCTGCATGTATCAGGCAGGCAGCTAATTTTAACTTAAAAGCATGTTTGAAATCTTGTGCCATTGGACGAAGCGTTGAGAATGATAAACTGCCACGCTATACACAGCTTGACTTATAGCACCGATTCACGTCAATTTCACAGACACGGCGTAAGCTATAAGTATTGCTTATCAAACAACTTTGCAACATTGAAGCGGAACATCATCATGGCGAATAAATTTGAATTTAAAATTCGTATCTATATGGAAGATACTGATGCAGGCGGCATTGTTTACCACGCCAACCATATTCGCTTTATGGAACGTACCCGTACCGAGTGGCTTCGTGCGTCGGGTGTTGATCATTATTGGCATCAACAAGACTATAACTTTGTCGTACATAAAATTAACGTGAAATATTCACGTCCAATCTTTATGGATGACCTAATTACTGTTACAGCAAGTGTAGTTTCGTGTAAAGCGTCATCATTTGTATTGCAACAAAATATTTATCGTGGTGAAATCATGCTTGCATCTGGCGAGGTTGAATTGGCCTGTCTGGGTTCAGATATGAAACCACGTCGTCTGCCAGATGAAATTCGTAGCCTTATTCTGAAAGAATTAGGACAAGATTAAAAAAATGAATTGGCACATGTAGTAACTATGGCAACACAACTCGAATCATCTCTTCAAGTATCAGATCTTATTTTACAAGCAAGTCCTGTTGTTCAGCTGGTAATGCTCTCGCTGCTTTTAGCATCATTATACAGTTGGTATCTGATTGCCAAGTTACACATGAGCTATAAAAAGGCACAGGCAGATGATCAGCATTTCCAGAAAATCTTCTGGTCTGGTGCAGAATTAAATACGCTTTACAACAATGCACAGCTCAATTCAAAACGTGTCGGTTTGGAAGATATTTTTTATCAAGGCTTAGGTGAGTTTTTAAAACTCAAAAAGCGCCAAGCGCATGCTTCACAAACCATTGAAGGCACAGAGCGTATCTTACGTGTCGGTTTAAGTCGCGACCAAGCCCAACTTGAACAAGGCTTAGGTGCATTGGCCAGCATTGGTTCGGTTGCGCCATACGTGGGTTTATTTGGTACCGTCTGGGGTATTATGAATGCCTTTATTGGACTGGCAGATGTCGATCAAGTCACATTAGCAACAGTCGCACCAGGGATTGCCGAAGCCCTCATTGCCACAGCCATTGGTTTATTTGCCGCCATTCCTGCGGTACTTGCCTTTAACCATTACACCGCCAAAGGCGAAGCGATTTATTCTGATCGTGCTTTATTTGCCGAAGAAATGGTGGCTTTATTACAACGTCAATCTTTAGGCAATACTCAGGATCACGACTAATGGCCATTCAACGCTCAGGACGCTTCGAGCGCATAAAAAAACCACTCAAAAGTGACATGAATGTAGTGCCTTATATTGATGTCATGTTGGTGTTATTGGTGATTTTTATGGTCACTGCACCAATGATTACCAGTGGGATTCAAGTCGATTTACCTCAAGCCAATGGTAATCCAATTGAATCGAAAGATGCCCCTGCTTTGGTGACTTTAAATAAAGATGGGCAATATTTTTTAGAATACAAAGAACACAAAGCCGAACCTTTGGAATTAGCCCAACTGAAACAAATTTTGACCGATGTTCAAATTCAAGCCAAAGCTGAAAACAAAGAGTTTCAGGTTGTTATTCGCGGTCATAATACACGCCCTTATGGTGATGTGATTGCGTTAATGTCTGACTTACAAGATGCGGGTTTAACCCAAGTTGGATTGCTGACCGAGCCTTTAAAGTAATTTATGAAAGATTTTAAAAAGCCACCTTTTCAACAAAAAGCCATCGCGATTGGGTTCACTGTAGGTGTCCACCTTGTCGCAGTGGTTGGCTTGCTTTATTTGGGCATGAGTAAAGCACCTGAGCCGCCTAAACCCATTAAAACGGTATTAATAAAACCAGAAGATTTAAAACCCTTATTAGAAACTAAATCTGCTGAAACCACACATGAAAATGTAGCAGAGCAAATTACTCAAACAGCCGAGCCTGCTCTTGAACCTGCCCCTGTCATTCCAACACCTGCAGCGGCTCCTACGCCACCCGCTCCTCAAGTTGATACACAAAAAACTGCACAAGCAGCAGAGGCTCAAGCACGTGCAGAACGACAAGCTGCTGAAGCCAAACAAATTGCAGAGCGACAAAAACTAGAAGCTGAACGCTTAAAAGCTCAACAAGCACGCGCCGAAGAACGTGCTCAACGAGAAGCTGACGCCAAAGCAAAAGCTCAAGCCGATGCCAAAGCACGTGCTGAAGCAGATGCTGTACGTCGTAAAGAAGCCGAAGCCCTGAAAAAAGCAGAAGCGGCAGAAAGACGTCAACTCGAAGCCAATGCAGCAGCAAAACGCAAAGCTGAAGCAGATGCAAAAGCCAAGGCAGATGCTGAGGCAAAACGTAAAGCTGACGCAGATGCAAAAACCAAAGCAGATGCCGATGCAAAACGTAAAGCTGCAGCAGATGCAAAAGCCAAAGCTGATGCCGACGCAAAACGTAAAGCTGCTGCAGATGCAAAAGCCAAAGCTGATGCCGAAGCAAAACGTAAGGCTGACGCAGATGCAAAAGCCAAAGCTGATGCCGAAGCGAAGGCACGTGCCGATACTGAAGCCAAAGCTTCAGCTGCCAAACAAGCTGCAGAAGAAGCTGCTCAGAAAAAGGCTGAAGTACGACGCATTGCATCCACTGCTAAACGCGATTTCGAAAATAAAATCAGACGAGCGTGGGATACCCCAGCTGGTTCTTCGGGTCAACGTGCAACTGCCCGCGTGACTTTAAGTGACAGTGGCGCAGTTCAGTCTGTCGTGGTTAATTCTAGCGACCCTGACATGAAAGCCAGTGTAGAAGCTGCTGTTCGTGCTGCCGCACCTTATCCGATGCCATCAGACCCAGATGCACGACGCGAAGCACGTAGCTTCACCTCTACCTTTACAGCGCAATAAGTTACCAGTTAGCCGAATAACATCTATTTGGCTAACTCCTTCTCAAAATATTTACGAGTATAAATAAATTTAAATTTTCACAGTGTTATAACAGTTTTATTATAAATTCATGCTTTCATTCCTACCAAAGCATGCCATTATGTACCACAATTACATCCAAAAAAGTTATGTTGATTTGAGAAAATAGCGAATGATGGAAACAACGCGTAAACACCTACTTTGTCTTGCTATTTTAACTGCGCTTAGCCCAGTTTTAAGCACACAATCTTTTGCACAACTGCATTTAGAAATTGCCAAAGCACCAGAAGAAGCACCTAAAATTGCGATTGTGCCGTTTGGCAATGATCAAAGTATTTATCCTATTGTAGAAAACGATTTAAACCGTTCAGGCAAATTCACCAGTTCATCTAAAAACCTTGCTGCAACTGCAAGCATGAACAATCCAAATGCAGCTGCATGGCAAGCCGCAGGTGTACCTTATGTGGTGACGGGAAATGTCAAAGCCACTGCAGAAGGCGGTTATGAAGTTCATTACCAACTTTATGATGTGCAAAAACAGCAATACTTATTGAATGAATTATTAAGCGTGCCTGCGTCACGCGTACGTTCTGCTGCACACATGATCAGTGATGCCATTTATGAAGCACTCACGGGCATTAAAGGTGACTTTAGCGGACGCATTGCTTATGTACTGCGCAACCCTGCAACACCTGAACAACGCTATACCCTGCAAATTGCCGATACTGATGGTGAACAGCCTAAAACCATTTTGACTTCGCGTGATCCTATTTTGTCGCCTGCGTGGACACCAGATGCCAAAAAAATTGCCTATGTGTCGTTTGAAACCAAACGCCCTGCTATTTATGTGCAAGATTTGGCGACAGGTCAGCGTGAAAAATTAGCCAGTTTCCGTGGTTTAAATGGTGCTCCAAGCTTCTCACCAGATGGTCAAAGTATGTTGTTTACCGCATCCATGCATGGCAATCCAGAAATTTATCAAATGAATTTAAGCACCCGTGAACTGCGACGCATGACCAATGACAGTGCGATTGATACCGAAGCACGTTATGCACCAGATGGTAAATCATTTATTTACACTTCAGATCGTGGTGGTTCCGCACAAATTTATCGTTATGACTTTGCCACAGGCAGCAGCAAACGCCTAACCTTCCGCGGTGCATTTAACGCACGTGGTACGCTCAGTGCCGACGGTCGTAAACTGGCATTGGTACATCGTCCAAGTGGCAGTAACTACAAAGTCGCAATTCAAGACATCAACACCAATATCACCAATATTTTAACCCCAACCAGTTTGGATGAGTCGCCAAGCTTCTCACCAAATGGGCAAATGGTAGTGTACGCGACACGCGAAGGTGCTCGTGGCTTATTATCGATTATGTCTTTAGATGGTCGCTTCCGCATGAACTTACCTAGTGAACAAGGTGAAGTGCGTGAACCTGCGTGGGCACCAAAATAATGAGTACCCGCAAAGTAAATACGTTTTCAGTTCTGTTTTAAAACCAAAAATCAAGCTTCATGGAGATGAGGATGAACGCAGTTAAATTATTGGTACTCCCTGTTTTGGCATCGGCTTTAGTGATGACAGGTTGTGCAAACCGCAAACCAACGACTGACTTACAAGCAGGTCAAACACCAAGTGGCGCAACCACAGTCAACACCCAAGGTTTGAGTGAAGATGCAGCTTTAAATGCACAAAACCTTGCAGGTGCATCTGCTAAAGGTGTAACCGAAGCCAACAAAGCTTTCTTAGCAAAGCGCGTGGTGCATTTTGACTACGACAGCAGCGAATTATCTAATGATGATTACCAGACTCTACAAGCACATGCACAGTTTTTAATGGCCAATGCCAATTCTAAAGTGGCACTTACAGGTCATACCGATGAGCGTGGTACACGTGAATACAACATGGCATTGGGCGAGCGTCGTGCCAAAGCAGTTGAAAGTTTCTTAATCACCAGCGGCGTTAACGCAGGTCAGCTTGAAGCAGTGAGCTATGGTAAAGAAATGCCAGTCAACCCTGGACATGATGAAAATGCATGGAAAGAAAACCGTCGCGTAGAAATTAACTACGAAGCTGTTCCACCATTATTGAAATAATAATTTGCTGTTTGGGAAAAACTCGTTTAGAACGTGTTTCCCCAATACGAAAAAAGCGCTCTTTATTACAAGGGCGCTTTTTTATGACATAAAAAACTGGGCAAACGAATATTTTAAAAACTAACAGATAAGTGCAGAAATACAGCTTTGCTTCAGTTATTCCGACTCGGCATCAGCTTTTGCAGTTTGCATAGATTCAATCAAATCATGCTTGTTAAACTTTTTATATTCAGGTTTAGACTCGTAATCTTTCCAAGCGGCTTTCATCTTGTCCTCAGAAATATCGTCTAAACTAATCCCTTCGCTTGGCGTTGGAGTCGCATCAAACTTTAACGTTGTCATATCTGTGCTCCTATCTCAAATTAAATCCTTCACATCAACATAGCACTTTCTGCAGGACTTGCAAGGGTAAAATCACAGCAAATAGTCGAGTTTAATTTTTCTTTTAACGCGTTCTCATCTAAACTACTGCAGCATATTGTTATCCTCATTTTTGCAGTCATTCGGAGTTTTCCAGTCATGTCATACCGCACCCTTTCCCAATTTCTACAACAACAAACTGGAAATTTAACACCCGAACTTGCTCAAGTGATTGAAACTATAGCCAATACTTGCAAAACAATTGACCAAACATTACAAAAAGGTGCATTGGCGGGCGTATTAGGCAGTGCACAAAATGAAAACGTACAAGGCGAAGAACAAAAGAAATTAGATGTTATTTCAAATGATTATTTAATTGAAGCGTTACAAAAACATCCTAATGTGGGTGGTTTGGCGTCGGAAGAATTAGACGAATTCACTCCTGCTCAGGAAAATGGTCAATATTTAGTGTTATTTGACCCACTGGATGGTTCAAGCAACATCGACATCAATATGTGTGTGGGTACCATTTTCTCAATTTTACCTGCAAAAAATGCCGTGACCCAAGCTGCAGACTTTATGCAAGCAGGTGCACAACAAGTTGCTGCAGGTTATGTCCTGTATGGCCCATCTACCATGATGGCGCTCACTGTTGGTGCAGGCGTGGTATTCTTTACCTTTGACCCAGAAAGCCAAGAGTTTTTGGTGACTGCAGACAACATTCAAGTTGCTGCCGATACAAAAGAATACGCGATCAATGCTTCAAACCAACGCCATTGGGAAGCACCTGTAAAACGCTATATTGATGAACTTTTGGCTGGTAAAACTGGGCCACGCGAAAAAGACTTTAACATGCGTTGGGTTGCATGTATGGTGGGCGATATTCACCGTATCCTTTGCCGTAGCGGGGTTTTCATGTATCCATACGACTTAAAAGACCCGAAAAAAGCAGGTCGTTTACGTTTAATGTATGAAGCCAATCCAATGAGTATGCTCATGGAACAAGCAGGCGGTGCGGCAACCACAGGTCGTGTGCGTATTTTAGACATCCAACCCACAGACCTACATCAACGTGTGCCTGTCATCATTGGCTCAAAAAATGAAGTCGATTTGGTCAGCAGCTACCATCAATAATTTTTAACAACAGCAGTCGGCCATTCGCTGACTGCTGTGGATTTTATCGCATGCCTACGATTTTTTTAGAATCAAAAGATAACCCGAAAATTAAACACTTACGTGGTTTAATTGAACAAAATAACTATCGCAAAAAACAGGGACAAACGGTACTTGAAGGTACACATTTGTGTCTGGCGTGGTTACATGAAAATAAAAAAATCAATTCGATTTTTACCACCGAACATGCACTAAGCCATCCTGACTATGAGCGTATTTTGGCTAAATACACAGGCGTGGTCTTTGTCATTGGCGAATCTTTATATAAAGATTTAAGCACTTTAGGCACTTCCCTTGCCTGTTTAGCCATTGTCGACGTGCCAAGTTCAAGCCAAGCTTTAGACTTTAAAGCAGACACACTGATTTTAGAAAATGTGCAAGATCCGGGTAATGTCGGCACCTTATTGCGCTCTGCAGCAGCAGCAGGTATTGAACAAATTATTTGTACCAAAGGTTCTGCCTCACTTTGGTCGCCACGGGTGTTACGTGCAGGCATGGGCGCACACTTTAGCTTGCATACCTTTGAAAATATTGAACTCGAAGATGTCTTAGCACAATTTCAGATTCCTGTATATGTGACCAGTTCACACCATGCAGAAAGTCTCTATTCCAAAAATCTGCGTAAGGCTTGCGTCTGGATTCTAGGCAATGAAGGTCAAGGTGTGTCCGATTATGCCTTACAGCATGCAGAAGCGGTAAGTATTCCACAACCAGGTGGACAGGAATCTTTGAATGTGGCAATTGCAGGCTCAATCTGTTTCTTTGAAATGGTACGCCAACGTCTGTAAATGGTTAATTTATTTTAAAAAGACTAGCCCTGCAAAAAAAATAGATTAGACTGAAAATAATAACTTGCAATGTCAACCAAACCATTGTTTTTAGCGTTATAAAAATATGATGTTAAAAATAATGGTGGGTATCCAATGACAGGATTTTCCATCTCTATGGATTTAAACCCGAAGTCGTCACACTCGGAAAATTTGAGTGCTCTTAAGAGTACGGCTGAGCAACGTCTGAAGAATTTCATGCAAGACGTAACGGGGCGTGCCTTAGTGATGATGGAAAGTGCAACGCAAGGACAGCACGGCATTGCTATGGATTTGGTGCAAGAAGCCTTTATTTCCTTGCATAAATCTTATGCTGACAAAGCCACAGAGGAATGGTATCCCCTGTTTTACACCATTTTAAATAACAAATTACAAGATTGGCGTCGTAAAGAAGCTCGCCGCGCTCAACCGTTTTCATGGTTCAAAAAAATCAGTTTAGATGATGACGATGTTGAACAACTTGATATTGTCGATGAGCAAGCACTCAATCCTGCAGAGTTTTTAGATCAAGCTGTGACTGTAGAAGAAATTCAGGCAGCAATTGCGGGGCTTCCTGTGCGGCAACAACAAGCTTTTATGTTACGTGCTTGGGAAGGTTTTGATACGCAAACCACCGCACAAATTATGAACTGCACTGAAGGCAGTGTAAAAACGCATTATCACCGTGCTATTCAAGCTTTACGCAACAGTTTGGCACATATGAATCCGTATCTGGGAGGATCATCAGAATGAAACAAGATGATTTCTTAAAACAAGTGACATCTAAACTTGATGGATTGGCTCGCCACCATCAAGACAAAGCCGCGGTCATGAATCATGTCTTGGACAATATTCAAGACAAGAAAACATCGCGCTATGGGCTTTGGAAAATGTCAGGTTTTGCATTGGCTGCGGCAATTGCAGGTTTTGTGGTCTTGCCAAATTCAATGGAAATGACCACACAGCCGCAGAATCAAGCTGTATCTGTTCCTAAACTTTCTCCACAAATGGTGGAAGATTTAGAAATGTTAATGGTGTTGGGTGAGGACAAAGTTCCACATGGCAGCTAAACGAATTGTGATTGCGTGTTGTGCGCTCAGTTTTTTACAAACCAGTTTTGCAGGGTTTGAGCGTTTTTGGATTTTTTCCAAAGATGCAGATACGCAAATTTCAGAAACCTGGGAAACTCTTTCTGAAGAAGAACAATTGGCCTTAATTAAGCGCTATCAAAACTTAAAAGAAATTCCTGCAGAAAAAAGCGTAGCTTTACAGCAGCGGATGGATTGGTTTACTCAACTGCCTGATAGCGAAAAACAAAAAATGCGTGAAACTTGGCAAAAAATGAGCACGCAAGAACGTCGTGAATTAGGACAACGCTTGCAACAAGCAACACCTGAACAACGACCTTTAATTCGTCAGGAATACATTCTTAAATATCAGCAGCCTGCAATGAGTCACTAATTTTATCTGTTCATGGATAATAGAAAGTACTTGAAGTCACCAATAACAAAAGCCTCATCGTGTAAAACAGATGAGGCTTTTGCAATAAAGAGTCTGTAGATTACGATTTTCTTGGACGTTGACGATAGAACGCCAATCCGATTAAACCAAACATACCCCAGAAACCTAAGCTTCCCCCACCGCCACCACTGGCTTCATAATTGGTATTTTTCGCTGTATTTTCTAAAGTAATAGTCGCTTCAGGCGATAATTCCAGTTCATGATCGAAAATCCTGTATTTCAGCTCATAATCAAATGGGCTAAAGCTATTTCGTACTTGAACCTGAATATTGCCACCATAACAAATTTCACGTGCATAATCCCCAGGACAATGTGCTTCACGATCTGCCGTAAGTACCACACCTGAAGGTACTTGTGTAAAACGAATTGCCAGTTCTTGTCCTGTACTATCTTTATAGAATGCAGGCTTATTGGTATTTTCTTTCAAAGTGCTGATAGAACCATCGCCTGCATCGCTATCATTCAGCAATGGATTAAAACTCACTTTGAGGTCTGTACCATATTCAAGTCGTACACGATCATCTTTTGCAATTGGGGCAATATTGCTAAATTTACCTTCAAGTAAGCCCGAAGAATGCAAATTACTGTCCAATTTTGAGGTAATGGTGTATTTACAATACGCTGAATCGGTTGCTTCTGTGACTTTATCATTCAGTCGATACATCACAATCCGTTGCAACTGTGCATCCCATTCACATTTGAATAGTGGATCTTGGGTCAATTTATCGGTACTAAATGTGGTACCTGAACCCGAAATTGCACCAATCCCCAATACTTCAGTGCTAATGCTAAAGTTGTCAGAATTAAGCTGTCTTAACTGAACAAATTTCCCATCTGCAGTTGGTTCATCTTGCTTTAATGCCATCGCAAATGGATCAACATAAATGGCACGATATTGCTGCTTAGCTTTGGTATTCGCCAACAAATCCTGCATCGTTTTCAAATCAGTACGCGATTGAGAAACGACCGAAGATGCAGCATCTTTACTTTGATCTATCGCAGACTGAATACGGTCAATTTGTTGCTGATAATTGGCAAATAAACTTTCATAAGAGACATTACGCAAGCTTTGAATATCGGCTGCATTTAAGCGCATCACTTCTACAGAGCCAATTTCACAGGTATTTTTTGCATCAGGATTTAAAGTTAAAGTTGCATTACTCACCCGCGCTAAACCACGTTGTTCATAATCACTACACCCCATGCTGTTTACATCAATCAAATCTTTCGCAGGGTCTGAACCAAGTTTTGGATAATACAACGGCAGGAATAAATTATAAGCAGATGGTTCTTGCAAGGGCTGCAATACTTGATCAAAGCTAAGCCCTGTCAAATCCAAATTTTTAGCACCATCATAAGAACTATTTGCTGTTTCAGGCAAATCACACTCGCCTTGCTCTGTCGCTGATCCCATTGCGAATAAGGCATTGCGAATTGTGTTGATGTTGCGCGCCTGCTCTAAGCTCGCAGGGAATGCATAACGACAAGATTTACCTTGGTTAAAGGCCAACATATTAAAAGAGAGGACAATACGTGGATAATTGTCATAAAACAAAGTACTCAATGCTTTATTTTCAACAATGGTATTACTTTGCAAATACACCTGTGACAAAGTGCTAAGCGGATGATTTTCTGCATTACTTAAGTTAAAGATATGACCTTTGCTGGTATCAGCTTGGTTTTGTGCAATCGTACTGGCAGTCAACGCAAGATCTGGTTGGCCGCAAAGATCAAAAGTACTAAGACTATTTGCAGCACCATTTTTCACAATACTGCTGCGGTCAATTTTCACCATAGAGCGTGTATTGACCAAGTTGGCACTACAATCCATTGCCAACACACTACCTACTTTGGCTTGGTTCGCATGGATATAAGCATTCTCTAAATTGACTTGACGCTCCGCTTGATGAGCAACAACGTAAATTGCACCACCTTGTTCTGCATGCGAATTTTGAATTTCGACATTGTTCGCAGCTAATGGGCCTGCCACAAATAATGCACCACCCTTGCCTGCATCTGCAGGGTTTGCATTACCACCACCATGGGCATTCCCATTTTTTAGAATGACATCGTATAGCGCCACGCTGGCTTGGGTATCTGAAGTATTGATAATGCGGCTATTGCCATGTGCATTAATAGTGGTTTTTAACGGTGCAATTGAAGGATAACGATGTGTAATTGGATCTACTTGGTTATAGTCGACCGCTGTCGCCCCATAAATACGCACCATAGATTGCGGGCGTAATTCTGAGTTTAAGATATATTCCCCAGCCTGCAACTGAATCATATCGGTTGCACCACGGTTGGTATTGCCTGCGCTACATCCACCGAACGCAATATTCTGCTTGGCCGCAACTAACGCTTCACGTAATGAACATTTGCTTAAGTCTTCACCATTTTGATCTTCAAAGGTCGTGACCTGAATCACACGATTATCTGCTGCCATAAGCGACATAGCAGACAGCACCATTATCCCTAATAGTGTTTTTTTATTATTTTTCATATTCATCCTTTATGCTTTTCTACGGCTTAAACCCAACAAGCCCAATAAAGCCATTAATCCGTAAGCGCTCCATGCACCGCCAGAAACTTTTATTTTATCGCTTTCCATACGATTTTCATGTTCTTGAATAACTTGGACTTTCACTTCCATATAAGGTGTTGTGCTGTTAAAACGTGTGGTACTGGTGACTAATTTAATTTTAAAAACATCTGCACCATGCCAAGCAGAATCTGGGGTATATATCAAATTCCCTAACTCATCTACAGTCAATTTTCCTTTAGAGCGTGTATCAAGTTGCTCGATTTGCACACAACCTGCTTGCCATGCTTGGCCTGTCGGATTGTTTGGAAAGACCTGATCACAAAACTCTTTAGGTACCAAATCACTATCACCCAACAAATCACTCACCGACATTTTAGCAATTTGACCCGCCAAAATATCTTGACCTATAAGCCCCATAGTTTCAGGAACCATCACCTCTATTGCACCACGGTCACATAAGGTAATATCTGACTGACGGTTTTTACCGCGCTGATCTGAAGCAGCACAACCGACTACCGTATTATCCCCCAGTTGTAATTGCCCCTGATTCAACACCACAGAATCTTTCAGGCTGTTATAACTGAGCAATACGCGTGGGCGCATAAAGCCCAAGAATGAGTTTTCAGGAACTTGATATGGACAAAAGAGTGCCGTTTTATCTTGACTGAGGGTTTGGCATGCACCTTCAAGCAGATTACCTGCAAGCACCGAATTTGCAGTCCATAGCGTATTTGGATAGTTGCTATCGCCTGCTCCACAGCCTGCGCCGACTAAATTATTTTGCAATCTTGTTGCATCTGAACCTGCTTGCACACAGTTTGCTGCAGTATTGACACTGACAGGATGTGGATTACCCAAAATCACACTATTGGCAATATAGGCTTTACCCAAAGGTGCGTTGAGATACACACCACGGCTGTTACCAATCAAGCTAATGTTATTGACACCAATATCATCCAGCACATTCATGACATAGCCTTCATTTGCAGTAAAAGTACTGCTCACGATCATATTCCCCATACTAGGAAAGGCTTTGATTTCTTCATCTGCCAAACTTGCTGCAGAATAGAGATTGGCTGAAGCAACTGATATGGTTTTGTTGCCTTTAAATACTGAAGTTGTAATCACAAAGCGTGGGAATTGCGTATAAATGACGCCACCTTCCTGCGCTTGGTTAGCTTCAAGCAAGCTATTTTTGATCTCAATAAAACCTGCAGGGATCTTCTCGTCAGTCATTTGTGCGAGGTTATAAATTGCCCCACCTTGATTGGCTACACCCTGACTCAGTTTCACATAGTCTAAAATTAAATGTTCATTATTATAAATCAGACCACCTTGTTGCTGACGACAGCGTTCCTCACCGCAGCCCTGTAAAGTTAATTCTTTTAAAGAAACTTTTAAGAAACGATCCTTGCTATCTTCAATGTGGAAAATTCGCTCATTGCCGCGCATCTGAATCGTGGCATTATTCAAACCTGGGGCAGTTTTATCATTCAGACTACTGTCATAGGTGGTTTTAATTTCAAGGTTTTCTGTAATTTTAAGTTGAGTATCAATTTGATAGACGGCTTTCTTTTCTAATAAAATCACACTTGAGGCATTTTTTCCGCCACAGCCCAAATAGCCTTCTTCAGGCATGCCTAAATTAATATACTCAATGGCTTCACGCAAAGAACATTGTTGATCATCTGCTTTGGTGTCAGCAGTGGTGGTGACAATGATATTACTACTATATGCATGACCTGCGATAAACAGCATACCAATGCCGATGCTCTGCTTGAGCATAAGCGTACTCCTTGTAATTTTCTTTGTTTTTTTTCTTCTTTAGTTGCAAATTCCCTGCAACTTCGAATTATTTTCCGAATAATTTGGCATAGCTCGCGCAAATTCTCAAGTAATTTTAATTTTTACCGATATTCGTCAATTAAAGCATAAATCTGACGCAGGTTTGCGCCACTTAATTTCGTTTTCTCTCCTTTAAGTAATTGCACCAACTGTTCAAGGCTTTGCAGCAAAATCGAGGTCTGCTGTGGGCCATGTAACAATAAGTAATCAATAATTTGTGGGTCGATGATAATCCCGCGACGCTCTAACACGGAACTCACTAAAGCTTGTCGGTCTGCATACAAACTGCCTGAAGGCACTTTAACACTCACTGCCTGCGTCAAACGTGATTGCAAATCGGGCAATTCAAGCTTTAATTCAATCGGTGCAAAACGTGATGAAAACACCAACTGACCACCAACCTCATTGCTGTAATTGATTAAGTGAAACACCGCACGTTGCCAATGTGGTACACCACTAATCGCTTCAATATCGTCTAAAGCAACCAAATCATAACGGTCTAAAGAGGTAATTGCTTCAGTGGGGGCATCCAATAATTCAAGTAAAGATACTTTAATGGCTGATTTGCCAATTTCTAAATAGGAATCACAAATTGCAGACAATAAATGACTTTTGCCTGTACCCGCACCACCATAGACATAAAAGCGATTGACCAATCCTGCATGAAGCTGTCGAACTGCATCAATCACATGCCCCCAACCCGGACCAGAAAAATCACTGATCCGTGCATCTAATTGAGGCTCGATATCTAACTGCAGTTGACGCATAGAATTGTAATCACCTAGGAGTTTTGCTGATCTGAGGGCTTTATCTTACTTGATTTTTCAGTCTGTTGCAGTGAATTTGCTGACTGAGGATCAAGCTCAATATCAATATGAACTTGTGCTGTATCAATGCTGATGTCACCCGATGCACCATCTTCCGACACCACCACAGGTTGCCCATACAAATAACTTTTTTCGTAAAAATCACGTAAATGACGCAGTAAAACCACAATCACTGCTGCTACTGGTAAAGCAATCAACATACCCATGAATCCAGCCAGTTGTGCGCCTGCTAAAACAGCAAACACCACCGCGACTGGCGAAAGCCCGATTTTATCACCCAATAAAAACGGTTGTAGAATATAGCCTTCCACCGCCTGTCCAATCATAAAGACCACAAGGACTAAAACCAATTGCATCCAGTCAATGCCAAATTGTAGGAAAGTGGCAATAATGGCTGCAACAATCCCTACAGCGAAACCTAAATACGGAATAATACTAGCAAGTCCCGCAACCATCCCAATAATCAAACCGACTTCTAAACCAATCAGTTGCAATCCAGTCGCATAAACGACGCCCAACAAGATCATCACCAAAAACTGACCTTTAACGAAAGCACCTAATACACTGTGACATTCTTGCACCACAGCTAAAGTGCTTTGCTCATAAGGACGCGGAATTAAGCGACGCAGGCTGTCGAGCATACGCTGCCAGTCGAGTAGAAAATAGAAAGCAATAATTGGAATCAGCACTACGGTACCACCAATTTGAATAAAATTCAGACCAGACTGTGCAACACTCAATAACATGGCCTGAATACTATCGGCACTATAATTGGTTTGCACATAATCCATGACGATGCTGCTCATGTGCGAGGTATCAATTTCCATTTCTTCAATATGAAAAGTCGAAGACACCCACGGCAAGAAGGTCGAATTGATCCAGTTAATACCGACAGGAATACTGTCACGCGCAATCATCAACTGCTTCCAAACCAAAGGAATGATGTACCAAACTGCCAAAGTCAGCGCGATGCCAATCCCAATAAAAACCAAACTGATAGATAGCCAACGTGGCAAACCGACTTTGCAAAATTGTTCAACCAATGGGCTAAATAAATAAGCCATGAAAAATGCAACAACAAAAGGAATGACAACCGGTTTTAATAAGTACAGCACCCAAAGGAGCAGAACTATCCCAGACAGGATAAAAATGCGACGCAAGGTACGATCGACCATAGAAATTCGCCTTTTTTCAGTTTATTCGTTATAGAAGTTAAAATATTTGAATAAAGATAGCATTTTAGCGCATAAATAACATAAGAGTTTCGTATATTCAGGTATAATCGCCCCGCGAATGCGGAGACTTCATTATGAGCAACTCAACTTCTAACCCAACCACTGGTTTAAGCTATAAAGATGCTGGTGTCGATATTGAAGCGGGCGACGCGTTAGTCGATCGTATCAAATCTGTCGCTAAGCGCACGACTCGTCCTGAAGTGATGGGTGGATTAGGCGGCTTTGGCGCACTTTGTAAAATTCCGAAAGGTTATGAAGAACCTGTGCTCGTATCTGGCACAGATGGTGTAGGAACTAAATTACGTTTAGCGTTGAACCTAAACCGCCATGACACAATTGGTCAAGATTTGGTGGCAATGTGTGTAAATGACTTACTGGTGTGCGGTGCTGAACCTTTATTCTTCTTAGACTACTATGCAACAGGTCACTTAAATGTAGACGTTGCAGCCAATGTTGTTACAGGAATTGGTAAAGGCTGTGAGCTTGCAGGCTGTGCGCTTGTAGGTGGTGAAACTGCTGAAATGCCAGGCATGTATGAAGGTGAAGATTACGATCTTGCAGGCTTCTGTGTGGGCGTGGTTGAGCAAAGCAAAATTATTGATGGCTCTAAAGTAAAAGCTGGTGACGTTCTGATTGGTGTCGCTTCTTCAGGTGCACACTCAAACGGTTACTCTTTACTTCGTAAAATTTTAGACGTAAAAAATGTTGATTTAACTCAACTGGTTGATGGTCGTCCACTGGCTGACGTTGCCATGGAACCAACACGCATTTATGTCAAATCAATGCTTGAACTGTGCAAACAAGTTGATGTGCATGCTATGGCGCACATTACGGGTGGCGGTTTACCAGGTAACTTACCACGTGTATTGCCAAATGGTGCGCAAGCAGTGATTGACGAATCATCTTGGGAATGGCCAGAACTGTTCAAATTGTTACAACGTGAAGGCGGTGTAGAACAGTTTGAAATGTATCGCACCTTTAACTGTGGTGTAGGTATGGTTGTTGTTGTAGATGCCAACGATGCAGACAAAACAGTTGAGCTTCTCAACAGCCTTGGCGAAAAAGCTTGGGTGATGGGTCGTATTCAAGACAACGCCGAATCCGTTGAAGGCGCAGATGAAAAAATTCGCGTAATTTTTGCGTGATTTGACTCAGATGATCAAAATAGCTGTCCTCGTTTCAGGCAGCGGAAGTAACTTACAAGCCCTGATAGATGCCAATCTTTCAGGGCAAATTGTTGGGGTTATTTCCAATAAGCCTGATGCCTATGCTTTACAACGCGCTCAACAAGCAGGGATTCAAACTGCAGTGATTGAGCACAAACAATATCCGAGTCGTGAATTATTTGATGATGTCATGCATCAACAATTACTTGCATGGGATGTTGATTTGGTGGTGCTTGCGGGCTTTATGCGTATTTTAAGTGCCAAATTTGTGCACGCTTGGGAAGGTAAAATGCTCAACATTCATCCTTCACTCTTGCCGCATTATAAAGGCATGCACACCCATCAACGTGTACTCAATACAGGCGATACTTTACATGGTTGTACCGTGCATTATGTCACTGCTGAATTAGATGCAGGTCAAGCACTGGCACAAGGTGTGTTGCAAGTAAACATCCACGATGATGCCGAAAGCTTGGCGAACCGTGTGCATGTGTTGGAGCATTTGATTTATCCGCAAGTGGTTGAATGGATTTGTAACGGAACCATTCAGCACACTGCGCAAGGTGTGATGTATCGCCAACAACTGATACAACAACCTGTGCAGTTTTGCAATTTTTAAATATTCTTTAAGTATGTAGCTTTTGATATATACGAAAAAACGCCTGTTGATCAGGCGTTTTTTATGGTTCGTATTTGGTTCAGACTGAATTAAACAGAAGCAGCTTTACTCTGCTGTGCTTGAATCAAATCTTTAATCAACTGCACCGTCGCTTCAGGTTTTTCTAAAGGGAACATATGTCCACCTTCAACCACCTGATAAGCAATGTTGAATTTCTTGGCGGTAATTTGTGGGAAACCTGCTTTTAAGAACGGACCTTTTTTTGCAATCACCAATTCTGTCGGCACTTGCAGTTTTGCTTGCGGCAACCACCACAGTGAGGGATTGGTTCTAAAAATATTGACTTCGTCCATTTTTGGAATGGTCAATTGTACTCCGCCTCGCACATGGTCATCAGTCAAAGCATGCTCGATATAAGCCTGAAAACAATCGGCATCGAAATCTTGATAAAAACCTTTCGGACGCAATAAGTCTGCTGCTTGCTCACGACTTTCCCAATGATCACGACGGCGCAAAGACAAAGATGCAGGCGACAGTTGATCTACTGCTTTAAGCTTAAACATTTTGGCAAAATGTAAAAACACCGATGCTTTACCCATAATTAAAGGTGGATCAAGCATGATCACTTGTTCAAATAATTCAGGGCGTTGTAAAGAGGCTTGAAACGACAACACTGCACCTAAAGAATGCCCCAACGCAATCACTTTACGTCCCTGAGCTTGACGTACAACACTGTCAATCACTTGTTGGGTTAAGCTTTGCCAATGATTATCAATCGGATAACGCTTATCTGGCCCCAACAAAGGGACGTAAATCACATCGTAATCATCTTTAAGTAAATCAAACAGTTTTTGATAAACCTTCGATGGCACGCCATTGGCATGCGCAAAATGAATCAGTGGTTTCATTGTAATTTCGCGTTTTGCTCAGTCTGAATATGTTGAGATAAAGAAGTGGCAAAGCCCTCTCCCACTGCTGCACCCATACGACCCAACACAGAGTCTAAAGGACTGTGTTCAATGGTATAGTTCACTGTTTTATCTAGGTTTAAATCACGCTTCAGGCTATTTAAACTGCCAATCTTATCGGCAATGCCTAAAGTCACGGCTTGCTCACCTGTCCAGAACAGACCTGAGAAAATCGCAGGATCTTGTGATTTCAGTTTCGCGCCGCGTCCATCTTTCACTGCTTGAATAAAGTGGCCATGCACATTATCTAATACGGCTTGCACATGTTTTTTCTGTTCAGGATCAACAGGTTGTGTCATCGACAATAAGGCTTTATTTTCACCTGAGGTCATGGTGCGATCTTCTACACCCATCTTCTGCATTAAACCGCTCAGCCCATAATTTGGCATAATCACGCCAATTGAACCCACCAAACTTGATGGATTGACAATAATTTCATCTGCAGCGGAAGCAATGTAATACGCACCTGAAGCGCCAGTATCGCCAATCACGGCATAGAGTTTTTTCCCTTGATGCTGTTTTTTCAGATATTGAATTTCTTGCCAGATTTCATCTGACTGCACAGGTGAACCACCCGGAGAATTAATATTTAGCACCACCGCCTGACTGTTGCTGTTTTCATAGGCTTTTTTCAGTGACTTGATGGTGTCATTGCTGTTCACACTTTGCTTATCAGATGCAATTGTGCCAACAATATCCACCACCGCGATATGTGGACTCGCTGCCGATGGATTCGTGGTCGTGGTACTGCACCCTTTGCCCATTATCACCAACAGTAAAAATATATAAGCAAAAGTTAAAAACTTAAAGAAAATCCCCCAACGACGTGCACGACGTTGTTCTTCAACTGAAGCTAAAACAGCTTTTTCTAATAGTTTCCACTCTTTGCCTGTGGGCTGCTGTGCTTGTGGAGATATTTGTTGTGATTCATTTTGTGGTTTTGGTGGCCAATCGGACATGAAACAATCCAAAAAATAGTAAATTTGCTCCATTATATACACGGAATTGGCAAAAACTGTCTAAAGCCTGTATTTTCTCCTATAATATTTTACATCTTTATCCTTTCTATCAATTGATGCTGTCGTTATGACCGAACCTGCACCGACAACGGCTTTATCGCGCCTGCTTGATTTTGTCAGTCGACAACCTTTAACAGTTGCGCGTTTTTTTGCAAAATCTTTGGCTTTTTTGGTCAATACACTGCGTTTGAGTAAAACCTCTCAAACCATTCAACTCAATCTACAAATTGCGCTTCCTGAGCTGAACTCACAACAACGCGAACAGATTACCCAGCAAGCAATTCGTAACGAACTGACCTCTTATTTTGAGTTTTTTCATATTTGGGGATCAAGCAATCAAAAAAATATTCAAAGAATCCATCAGGTACATGGTTTAGAACTATTACAAGATGCACTGGCTGCACAAAAGGGTTTGGTCTTAATTGTGCCGCATTTTGGCACTTGGGAAATTATGAATGCGTGGATCGCTCAATATACGCAAATGACCATCATGTATAAACCTGTCAAAAACCCTGCGGCAGATGATTTTGTGCGCCAAGCACGTAGCCGTGAACAGGCACATTTAGTCCCAACAGATGAATCTGGGGTACGTCAAATTTTTAAAGCACTCAAACAAGGCGGAACCACTGTCATTTTGCCAGACCATACCCCAAATATAGGTGGTGAGATGATTCCTTTTTTTGGTATTCCGTTGGAATCGAGTAATTTAAGCGCCAAATTGATTCAGAAAACTAAAGCAAAAGCTTTGTTCTTATATGCGTTAAGAAATGCAGATCAAGGCTTTGATATGTATATCGAAGCGATAGATGAGCACATTTATCAGTGTGATGCCAATGCAGGGACAGCTATTATTCACCGTGCAATTGAAGATTTGATCCGTCGTTATCCTACACATTATCACTGGAGTTATAAACGCTATAAAGCCCATCCAGATTTACGCGGGGTCTATCATAAACCTGTGCAAGAAGCCTTGGCAGATGTGCAGGCTGTACGTGCCCAGACACAGAACCAAACTAACGCTGCAACCACAATTTCTGCTGCCGATACGGCTGTATAAGCATACGCTGTTGTGCATCTACAGAAAAACGTACGCTGCCCTGTTGTATGGTGTTCATGAACGGAATATTGAGCGCAGCCAAGCGTTGCTGAACTAAAGAACTAGGATGTCCATAACGATTATCAAAACCTGCAGATGCCACGGCCAATTTGGGTTTAATATGTGCTAAAAAATCATAGGCAGAACTGTGCTTACTCCCATGATGACCCAAAATTAACACATCTACTTTTAAATCAGGATATTCCTGCAACAATTGATATTCAGTTGCCCAACCTGCATCGCCCATCACTAAAAAATGCTGATATGGCTGTGCGGATGGCACTGAAATATACAACACACATGACAACTCATTTTGTTGCTGTGCGGCATAGGGTAATTGACTCGGTTTAGGAGATAAAACTTGTATCTGTACCTGATGTGGTAAAGACCACTGTTGCCCTTGCTGACACAAATTAAACTTGCTATTTACTGCCACATCTACGGTCTGATTGGCAAAGACATGCTGAATATTGACTTCATTTTGCAAATGAGGAAATGCACCACTATGGTCTTGGTCTAAATGACTTAAAACCACCAAGTCCAGTTGTTTAATACCATGCACCGCTAAAAATGGACGTAAAATTTGCTGTCCAATACTAAACTTACTTTCATCATAAGAACCGCCCACATCAATCATCATGTTGTAATGACCTGAACGTAAAAATAAAGCTTGTCCCTGCCCCACATCGAGTACTGTTAATTCAAATGGTTGTCGTTGGCTATCGACTATAATCAGTGGAACAAAACATAAGATTGCCCAAGTTTTAGGCAATACCGATTGTGGTAAAAATAGCAGAAATAAGCCTAAACATAGACAGACATACACCGCTGCAGACATCGACAAAGTATGTAACCGTGGTACAAAAACGGTTTCCATCCCCCGAAAAATCAAGCGCAACAAAGCCATAGCTAGATCATTCAATTGAAACAGTATTGACGCCAAGGGTTCAAAAATAAAAAAGCAAATTCCTGCCAAAACATCTAAAGGCACGATCAGCATACCAATCAATGGAATTGCGATGATATTAATAAGCGGTGCAATCCACGCCACTTGTTTAAAAAACACAATCACCAAAGGAAATAAGGCAATAAAAATTTTCCATTGCGACTCGATTAGAATTTTGCTGGCATGTTTCAGTTGCTGCCAACGATTCAGCTCTATACGTGGTTGCGCACTCAAGCTCTGATAAATACGCAGTAGAATAAAACAGGCCCCGTAAGACAGCCAAAAAGCAGCAGACAGTACACTTAAAGGATCAAACCATAATAATAAGGCAGCACTATAAATCAGCAAGGCAAAGCCTTGAAGCTTCTGCTTCAGCACTAACATTACTGTCACTAGACTGCACATCAGCAAGGTTCTTAATGCAGGAATTTCAAAACCGACAAAGGCGGTGTACAGCAATACACAACTTAAAAATGGCAACATGAGCAAGTATTGTTTAGGCATCCACAAATACCAATGCGGACGGTAATACCTAATCAGCTGACGTAATGCCCAACATAGCATGCCTGCAAAAATCAGCACATGTGGCCCTGAAATAGCCAATAAGTGGCTAATTCCAAAACGCTGAAACTGCGCTTCGGTTTCTGCATCTAATAGGCTTTTATCTCCTGTGAGTAATGCAAGAATTAAACCTTGATGCTGCAAAGGTTGCCGCTGAATAAACACTCGAATGTGATAACGCTGCTGTTCAATCCATAAACGAAATTTTGCCCATAGTGTTTGTTGAGCACGCCAATGTTGTGTAAACCCCATGGCATAAATCTGTTCAGCCGAGATAGGCTGAATCTGCTCTACTCGAAAACCACTCATAATATTTTGTTGTAAATACCACCGCTCTACATCAAATGCACCTGCTGTGGCATAACTATGTGCAGGGCGAATTTTTCCACTTAATTTGTAATAGTGTCCAAGTTCTAAATTTTGCTCTTGATCTGCCTGAGCTTGGGTCAAAGTTGCCAACCACGTCACTGTTTGAGGATGTCGGTTTAACACCTCAACCCTTTGTGAAATGCTGTTGTCATTCAGTTGATTTAACTGTCTGACATAAACCACGACTTCGGCAAATTCAGGTTGTAATTCACGCCATTGCAAACGCTGCTGCATCTGCGTATCGGCATAGATCAAACCAAGAACAAAACTCAAAACACCTGCTACGCCTACATTCAAACATTTCCAATAGATTGAAGATAAGCGAGCTTGCAACAAATACTGCACGATGGCACAGCATAGAATCAGTAAAACCATTGCGCTGGGCATGGCAGTCAGTGTATGTATTGAAAAAGAAGAAGAGCGTATTCCGACACAGGCGATCCCAATCACCCAAGCTAGTCCCATCAATTGCAGCATGAATATTAAACTTATTATTTTTATTGGCATGCATCATAAAGCCCACCGAAGTGGGCTTCAACAAAACAATCTTATTCCAGCAATTACTGTTTTAAACGCAATCGCTTTTGAGTGGCTTTACGAACTATGCCCCTTAAGCATCTACCCAAACACCATCTTGCATGTGCAAAATGGTATCGGCAGATTTTGCCAACTCTTCATCATGAGTCACAATCAACATCGCCATATTAAACTCTCTGCGTAATTCACGCAGCAATTCAAAAATTTTAACTGCAGTTTTGCGGTCTAAATTTCCAGTGGGTTCATCGGCAAGCATGAGTGCGGGTTTTGTTACTAATGCACGTGCCAACGCAACACGCTGACGCTCCCCTCCAGAAAGCTCACCTGGTTTGTGGGTTAAACGATGCGACAAACCGACACGCTCAAGCAGATACTCTGCCTGTGCCTTCACCTCTTTATAGTTCGTGCCTGCGCGTAACATTAACGGCATCGCCACATTTTCAAGCGCACTAAACTCAGGCAGCAAGTGATGAAATTGATAAACAAAACCGAGGTATTGATTACGCAAATAACCGCGCTCAGCTTCGCCTAAATTGTCAAAACGCTGACCATTTAAAAATACTTCGCCTGTACTTGGTCGGTCTAAGCCACCTAAAACATGCAATAAGGTACTTTTACCCGAACCACTCGCCCCAACAATAGACATAAATTGCCCCTGCTGAACTTGTAAATCTAGACCACGAATCACTTCAACAGTGGTTTTGCCATCGGTAAAGTGTTTAGAAACTTGTTTGGCTTCCAGAACAATCTTACTCATAACGCAATGCCTCTGCTGGTTGAATTTTCGCGGCACGTAATGCAGGGTAAATCGTCGCCAAGAAACTTAAAATTAATGACAAGCTCACAATCACCACCACATCTTGCCATCTTAAATATGAAGGTAAGTAGTTGATAAAGTAGGCATCAAATAAGTTTAGCCCTAATACATTATTCAACCATGCAATAAAGCCACTGATACTGGACGCGAAAATAATCCCCAAGATTGCACCTGAAACCGTGCCAATAACCCCAATGACCGTACCTTGCACCATAAAAATTTTGGTAATCGTGCTTGGTGATGCACCCAAAGTTCTTAAAATCGCAATATCCGATTTTTTATCGGTCACGACCATCACCAAAGACGACACGATATTAAATGCAGCCACCAAAACAATTAGGAATAACAATAGGCTCACCATCGCCTTTTCCATTTGAATGGCGCTAAACAAGTTGCCGTGCGTATAAGTCCAGTCCGAAGCATAAAAATTGGCAGGTAGCTCTTGCACAATATCTCGAGATACTTGTGGTGCAGCAAAAATATCATCCAGTTTTAAACGTACACCTTGCGCACCATCGGGTAAACGCAGCAAAGTCGAAGCATCATTCAGGGCGATATATCCCATCATCGAATCGACTTCTGCACCAATACTAAAAATACCAACCACTTTGAAGCGTTTAAAACGCGGTACAACCCCTGCAGGGGATGGCGTTGCTTCAGGTAAAACCAAGGTGATGCTGTCGTTTAAACCCAAACCCAAGGCATCAGTCATTTGTTTGCCCAAAACAATACCGAACTCACCCTTTTTCAGATTGTCGATACTGCCTGCAACCATGTGGTTTTGAATGATGGATACTTTCTTTTCGTATTCGGGTTCAATTCCCGTGACCATAATGCCCGACACTTGCCCTTGTGCAGTCAACATGCCTTGCAATTGCGTAAATGGTGCAGCACCAACAACATGCTTATGTTGCTCAACTTTCGTTGCAAGTTCTGGCCAATTTGTTAAAATTTGTGTTGATGAAACAGTGGCTTGAGGTATCATGCCCAAGACACGATTTTTTAATTCACGATCAAAACCATTCATCACCGAAAGTACGGTAATGAGGACGGCAACACCCAAAGTTAGACCGATCATCGAAACTAAGGCAATAAAAGAAATAAAGTGGTTACTGCGCCGAGCGCGCGTATATCTCAACCCTATATATAGCGAGATTGGTTTAAACATACCATCAAGTCCGAGGTAATACATTATGGAAAATTTACAGCATCAAAGCGTCGCGTCTGAACGTCGTGTCATGTCACGAATTGATGCTGCCCTGAGAATCAATTACCAGATCATTTCTGACGATGTTGCGCTGAACGACCCTTACGATGCTAATTTTGTTTTACCGCGTTATTTTCTACTACTCGCAGAATTAGATCAATTTGATCATGCATTAAACTACGAATTAGAACAATTAACTGAAAAAGATCAACAAATTGCTCGAATCTTATCCTTATTCAACCAAAAATTAAACCTTATTACAGGGTCTTTATACGATGCAATTGTACAAAGCATGTTACCTATCCCTGAACAGGTCAATTTTTCAGAAAGTGGTTTCAGTTTTTATAGTGAACGTGAATTAAACACGGGCAGTTATATTCATGTCACGCTCAGCCATCCTGAAAACTTTTTCCATATAGCCGCAACCGCGCAAGTGGTTTACAGCCGTGAAGAAGAAAATGGACAATATCGTACTGGGGCGTATTTTATTACTTTACACCCTCAAGATCGCGTCAAACTTGCAGAAGCCGTTGCTTTAAAACAAGCATAATCTAAGAAATAAAATAAATCATTTCTGCATGTTCGCGTATATAAAATCACGTGGATAACGCCATCTTTGCATATCGTTAGGATGGTGTTTTGATTTTCTGAGCCAATGCCCGACTTGCTTTAAGATCACGATAAAAATACAGCACTAAGCCTGACAATAAAACCAAAGCGCCCACAAATACCATGACCGATAAAGCTTCTTGATTGAATAAAGCACCAATCAACAAAGCAATCATTGGCGTCATGACGGTGGTTAAAGATAAGGTGGTCGCCTGAATATTCTGCACCAATTTAAAATAACAGAACATTGCAATCAAAGAAGCCATGATCACGGTATAAAGTAAAGCTGCGATAGATTTAAGACTCGGCAAACTAGTCGGTACATATTGCCAAATAAACGGCACAATACATAAAGCCGCAATGGTTGATACCAAAATCGAGCCAGTTGCCTGTGCTACAGGTTCAACTTGCGCATTAACTTTTTTCACCCAGAAAATAGACATGGTGTAGGTCAATACACTAAACAGCATTAAAACAATACCCAGAGGATGCACATGCTGTGTTTCGCCGCCAAAGCAGATGATGCCAAGCCCTAAAATGGACACTGTCATTCCGATCCATTGAATACGTGCCAAATGCAACTGAAACACAAAACGACCAATCAAACCTGCTATGATGGGGGTCAGACCAAACATCAGGGCGATAATGCCTGAGCTTAAATAAGCGGTGGCAATGTAGGTGAAAATTTGTGAACCGATCAGACTAAACGAACCTGCCAAATAACTATGCCACGCTTGTAGATGATGTGGAAATTTCACTTTTAACAGCAGCAATAAAATAATAGCTAAGGGCAAAGCAATGAAAAAACGTAGCACCAAAGCCCAAAGCATGTGTAAATCTGACACACTCCAGACAATTGCCAAAGGCGTTGTTGCCCAAATGAAAACCAATAAGGCATAGGTCATCATAATATTGGTTTTAGAAGGCATGCGTGACTCGTATTAAGCAGTTTTACGTTTTTGCTTTTGGATGGTTTGATCTAGACTACTTGAAAACTCACGTTTATCACGTTCTGAAATAGGTGCTGGCCCACCTGTTTGTACGCCTGCACCACGCAAAGTATCCATAAAATCACGCAAATGCAGACGCGCTTTCACATTGGCAACAGTATAAATTTCACCACGTGGATGAATCGCTATTCCGCCCTTTTCAATCACTTGTGCCGCTAGTGGAATATCCTGCGTGATCACAATGTCGTGTTCCTTCATGCGATCTACAATTTCCTGATCGGCGGCATCGGCACCATGCATCACTTGAATAGAGTTAATCCGTACCGAAGGCGTAATCCCGACCGATTGATTGGCAACAAAAGTGACTTCAAGTTGGTAACGATCTGAAGCACGTAAAATGACTTCTCTTAGAATTTTAGGTAATGCATCTGCATCAACCCAAAGTTTAAATGGCAGCACTGTGCAACCCTGATAATAATATGCGACTAGTGTATCAAACTCATTACATTGCAGTATGTTTAAAATGCTCAGAATTGCATGCTAAAGTGTAGATGGATGTGATTTTGTTTCTGCTGCATCGCTGTCCACAATCTGTACAAATGCAGTGGCATTACATGAAATTTCAGCCAAAGACTTGAAAAATCGAAATAACCCTCGATCTAAGAGTAAAGAAAAGAACCCAACATCTCAAAGTGCTTATGAACAATCAAAATAGACCAGAAATCATCCGCATTGAAGATCAGAACTTCGGCAGCCATGTTGAACATTGGAATTTACTCACGGATGAACCCTGCACCGAAGTTCCAAAATGGTTAGGACTGGCTCTAGATGCACCAATTATGCCAATGGGTTTATGCCGCCAAGAAGCAGAAATGGATCAAAGCACATGGCTGATTCAAGGCCCAAGCAAAGAGGCAATTCAATTGACACAAGTGATTGCGGTTGAAAATAACAAACCACAAGCTGTAAAAACGGCTTTCCCTTGCTTTGAAAGTCCTTACAAAGTTGAAGCTAAAATTGAACGTATCATTAGCTGCAAATCTAACACTCAAGCGGTGCTTCGACTCAATTTAGGCAACAACAGTATTGTCTATGCTTTTGACAGTTTATACAGCGTCAACCATCAACAATACCAAAAAGATCAAACCTACTGGGTGCATTTAAACGCATGGGCGTATGAACTTGAAGCTGTTGCTGAAGGCGAACAATTGGTGGTCGATGATCCTGCGTCAATTAAACACCATCGTGCGCTGAATGATATTTTAGCAGCCAATGATGGTGTTGCACCTGCCAATCTGCAAGAACAAATTGACGCATGGCAACCTAAGTCCGAAGATGACAAAGCACCTGTAACGGTGGATTTTTCTAAAATGGTCGCATATTTATATGGCGAAAATATCGGTCAGGAAGATGAAGCTTGGTTTCAGGGCAATGTTGTTGGTAAAACCAGTTTTGAATTCATGAATCAAGCCTATACTGTTTATGATGTCACTCTAATTCATGATGAAAATCAGCCTGCGATTTTAATTCGTCTTGCAACTAAAAATCCTGCGCACCAAAACTTTGAAATTGGACAATACATTCGTGGCAATATTTGGATTCAAGCCAATATTCACAATATAAAACAGTAGTTTATTAAAAATAAACCTCAAAGTAGCTGTCTAAATAATAAATTCATATTCATCATCCCCCCATCCTCGCCTTCTCCTCAGGGAGAAGGAACTTTCAATACTTATTTCACTGATGGCTTATAATCAATTTTTGATTGTTAAAAGCGTGCTATTGATAGTATGAATATATTGATGCTTATTTAAGCATTTTAAATTCAAAAAAACGCAGTTATCCACAGCTTTAAATTTATTATAAATTCAAAATCAGCCATATTTTAAATCGAATATGTGGATAAGTTATTTTAAAACCCAAACATCTGCACCAAGCACCGTAGATAATCTGAAAGCCTTGAGTGGTGCGGATTTTAAAAATCAACACAGAATTAATTCATTATTGGCAGATATTATATTTAAAATAAAATTAGTACTTTATTTAATCAATTTTTTATGCTAAAAATATAGCCGTATTTAAATATTTAACGATAAATAGATCATCGGAAAATAATATCTATGAAAATCGTGCAAGAAGAAAACTTACAGCATGTAGAACATCAACTTGAGCAACGCTATCAGCTCGACCCGATGTCTTGCCTATTTTTTGCATTAGGCATGCTGCTCTCCGCCTACGGCTTACACTATTTTGTGTTCTGAGTTTCACTCATCAACAAGCCTCTATGACTTTTCACCTATTTCTATAAAAAAAACCCAGCTAATTCAGCTGGGTTTTTGCTTTTTACTACTATCAATTAACCGTGACGTTTTGCAAAGTCATCCATAAAGTTAACCAAAGCTTGTACGCCATCTAATGGCACTGCATTATAAATACTTGCGCGCATACCACCTACAGAACGGTGACCTGCCAAGTTCAACAAACGGTTTTCTTCAGCTTCTTGCAAGAATTGTTTTTCCAGTGCGGCATCAGCCAAAGTAAACGGAACGTTCATAATTGAACGGTTTGCGCTATAAATTGGATTCGCGTAGAAATCGCTTGAATCGATATAACCGTATAATAATTTCGCTTTTTCTAGGTTAGCTTGATGAATCGCATCTACACCACCGTTTTGCAATAACCACTCAAACACTAAACCAGACAAATACCATGCATAAGTTGCAGGTGTATTCACCATGGAATCATTTTTTGCCTGTGCTGAATATTTCAAAATGCTTGGAATTTCAGGCTTGGCTTGATCAAGCAAATCTTCACGTACAATCACAATGGTTAAGCCTGCTGGGCCAATATTTTTTTGCGCACCTGCATAAATCAGACCAAATTTAGATACATCTAAAGGTGCAGATAAAATGCTTGATGAGAAATCACATACCAACGGTTTGTCTGTTTCTGGAATATTGGCAAACTGCAAACCACCAATTGTTTCGTTATCTGCATAATGCACATAGGCAGCATCGGCAGATAAGTTCCATTGGCTTTGTTCGCTAATGGCATGCTTACCTTCAATCTGAATACCCGCTTCAACGACATGAATATCGCCATAGCGCTGCGCTTCTTTTAAGGCTTTTTCAGACCAAATACCCGTGTGGATATAATCTGCCTTGTTGTTTTTACCCAACAAATTCAATGGAATCGCAGAGAATTGTAGCGATGCACCACCCTGCAAGAACAATACTTTGTAGTTCTCAGGAATATTCATGAGTTTGCGCAGGTCTGCTTCCGCTTTTTCAGCCATGGCAACATAGTCGGCACTACGGTGGCTCATTTCCATGATCGAAAGACCTTTGCCATGCCAGTCAAGCATTTCAGCTTGAGCTTTTTCAAGTACGGCAGTCGGTAATGCTGCAGGACCAGCACAGAAGTTGTACGCGCGCATGATTTTTCCTTTCAGAGTGAAACACAATAAAATGATGGCATTTAACCATATCTGGCAGGGTCTTGCACAAAATTATTTCAATCTATGAGCCAAGATAGAGTCAAAAAATCAATGTAGATTCGAGGGATAAATTTACTAAATCAAAAAAAGAGGTTGAAATGTGTGCGACAATATCTGTCGCAAATTGATCAAAAAAACCACCCACTACTCCTAATTAAATGATATTTTAAATAAATATTAAAGGGGAAATAAACAATGACAACATTCTTCAATCACTTTAAGGTAGATAAAAATTTACTTGAAGTTGACTTCTTTGACCCTAATCTGGAAACAGATACTCGCTTATACATTGATAGTTATTATTTAACTCGTTGTGAGAACATACATTCCAAGTCTGCTCTGACTACTCAGCAAAATTTTATGAAATGTTTAATGGAAGCTCTTAAAGAAAAAGATGAAATTAAAGCAAGAAAATTATGCTCCCATTTTCCTGAGCCCAAATATACTGGCATTGGTGCAACTAAAGAAGGAGTAAATGGCAAAGGATCACACGATATTAAAGTTGAATATATACTCACATGCTTAAAGTCTTCTCAGGCAGCTCAGACAGGCTTATTAGAAGATCTTGAAGAATTAATATTAGTTGCAGATGGTATAGGTCCGGACACTATTTCAGATATAACGACTAGGGTCTGTTGACATTTCATAAATGGCTTGCGCTGTAGGCTAAAACTGAGCAGATCTGGCATGAAACGCAAGGAATAGCGAGATTATTGCTAAGTTTCATAACGCAATCTGAGAAAGTTTTAGCCACAGCCTTTCAGGGCGAGCATATTTTTTGCTGCTATTGCGTTATGTGCCAGTCATTTAAAATGACTAAATTTCCTGTCCCATGCCTTTAATAGCAGCTAAAAAATATGCGTTGCCGCAAACATAGACGAATTGTCAACAAACCCTAATATTTGCTTTAAACATTTTGCAGAATATACATTAGAACAATGTGAAAAATTAGGTATAGAAACGACTGAAACAAAAGAGGCTATTCATTTCTTTTGTGCAATCGATAACGAATGGAAAAAATCAAAATTTTCACTTCCTCACGCTCCTTGGGGGCCTAATAAAGTTGTTGGACCTGTAATTTTGTTACCTCAAAATATCTTGGAATCTATGATTAGCTATAAAACTAATTATTTTTTCACTAATATTAGACCTCTTGCGAAAGTAAAAAATTGTTTATACTCATCTCATGAAATATGAAAATTTAACAAGATTTAATGATGAAGAATTTAAACGACTTGTTGGAGTTCCTCGTCCATTATTCTTAAAAATGGTATCAGTGTTACAACATGCTGAACTTGCCAAGAAAAAATCTGGAAGACCTCATTCGTTGTTTTTAGAGGATCAATTGTTGTTAACTTTAAATTACTTACGCTGTTATAGAACTCAAATTGAGTTATCCGCCGACTATAACCTAGCTGAAAGTAATGTGAATCGTACGATTCAGAAAGTTGAAAATGCTCTGATTCAATCACGGATTTTCGCATTGCCGAAAAGGAATCAAAAGTTTAATGAGGGGGATTATGTAATCGTTGATGTTACTGAGTCACAGATTGAGCGTCCCAAAAAAACAAAGAAAATTCTATAGTGGTAAAAAGAAGAAACATACGCTAAAAACACAGGTCATTTTTAACCCCCAATTAAAGCAAATTGTAAGTATACAGATTGAAGATGGCAGAAAACACGATCTGAACATTGCGCGTAAGCATTTGAAGGAGATGATTATTTATCCTTATATCATGGCAGATTTAGCCTATAAAGGATTTCATCAGATTAAGAGTAAGTTACTCATTCTAATCAAGAAACCTAACAATTTATCATTACCCCAAATAGCAAAACAGATCAACCAAGAAATCAGTCGGCGTAGGATCACAATTGAACATATCAACGGCAAACTTAAACATTTTCGGATATTAACAGAACGCCATAGAAATAGACGGAAACGATTTGGTCTAAGAATGAATTTAATTGCTGGAATGGTGAATTGGATGCTCTTAAATTAACTTTCGTAAGAGATCTATTGCCACCCCTTTATTTAAAGAAGAAGTTTTACGTAGAGATGCTTCAGCAAGCTTTATTTATTCTTTAAAATCTGGCGAGAAAAGAGTGAATGTAAAAAAATGCGAGAGCAACATCCTGAATTTCGAGGGGGGAAAAAGCAATATGGATGAATTAATCGCAAAAAAATCCAAGACTTTTAAAAGAATATAGAGAAAAAGTAGCTAAAAAACGCTATTTAAAAAGAAAAGGTAAAAAAAGAAGATTAGAGGACGCATAAGCGTGCTTTTTATAGACAAATGTACAAGAAACAATACTATAACTTTACACTAGTTCTATCTGCGAACCTTTGATTTATACTAGCGGGATAACATTACCGGCTTTAAATCAGTTTAGCGACTTTATGAACTTAAAGAAAAATAAAAGACAGCTTGTCTGGGGTTTAAATCTGCTTGCATCTATGATGTATGGCAGCTTTGCTCATGCACAGAGCATCAGCTTTCAGGATGCTGAACGTCAGTTGTTGCAAAATTCTTATAGCAGCCAAGCCTATCAAAGTCTGGAACAGGCTTCAAAACTTGAAGCTGAAGCAGTAAAAGGCGTAGGTCTGCCACGTGTCGACCTGAATGTTCGTGCCTATGCCTTTCACAGTGAAGTCGATATTCCATTAAAGCAATTTAAAAATAATCTGGAGAATTCACTCTCTCAAGGCGTGAATGGCCGGCTTAATGAGTGGGAGGCCAGTAATGGCGTGGATCTACCTGCAGGTATTACCGATCCACTGCGTGATGGACTTAACAATACTATTCATAGCGGAGTTGGTCTGATTCCGGATACGTCTAATGTCATCCTTGAAGATCAGGTGATTCGCCCCACTGTTTCCGTGATTATGCCAATATATACTGGAGGCCTCACCCGTAGTGCCAAAGAAATTGCCAATATTCAGGTCGGTCGTAGTCAGCTCAGCAACAAACAGCAGCAAGATACGCAGCGTTTTGAACTGATTCAAAGTTATTTTAATGTGCAGCTCCAAAAGCAATTGCATGCAGCTGCGCTGTTTAATCTGAATGCCATGCAGCAGCATTATCGCAATGCCTTAAAAATGGAACAGCAAGGTTTTATCAGTAAAGGCCAGCGTATGCAATTTGAAGTGGCACGTAATAATGCCGAGCGCAGCCAGCAAAATACGCAGGCCAATTTGAATGCTGCGCTGTTCCAGCTGAATAATCTGCTTCAGGAAAGTAGCATCACTGAGCTTTCGACGCCTTTATTTGTCAATAAAACCGAGCCACAGGCCTTAAATCATCTGCTAAAAACTTTTAGTCAGAACTCTGCGCTGATTCAAAAAATGCAGCTGGATACCCAATTGGCCCAAGCCAATGTAAAAGCCCAGCAAGCAGCTAAAAAACCGAATGTTTTTGCTTTTGGCGAATATAGTCTGGATCAAAATGAAAACTGGATTGTCGGAGTTGCCGCACGCTATAACCTGTTTTCTGGGATCGATAAAAACAAAAATATTCAGGCTGCCGAACTCAAACGCTCTGCCACAGAACTGCTCACTGCACGCACCCAGCAGGAAATTGAAAATCTGATTTATAAATCTTATAGCGAAGCACTCAGCGCACAGCAAAGTGATGCACTTCTGGCACAAAATTTGAAAGCCGCACAGGAAAATTTACGCATCCAAGAATTGTCCTTTAAAGAAGATATGGGCACCGCCATACAGGTCATCGATGCACAAAATATGCTGAGCGGACTACGAGCCGAAACTGCCTTGAATGCTTACAAATATGTGATGTCACTGGCCACACTATTACAAAGCCATGGCTCGATTGCAGAATTTCCGAACTACATCCAACATACCAACACTCACTATATTCGCTAATGGAGCCGAACATGAACGAAGATCAAAAACCCAATGATCCTGTGAATGAAGCGGCTTCATCCAGCGATACAGAAAAATCGCCTGCGCAACAGGTAGAAACAAAAACTGAAATAGAAAACAACGCGACGACTTCGACCGAGCAACAACAAGCTCCTGAAATCGCTAAAAAGAAAAAATATTTATTGCTGGCCCTGATTCCAGTTCTGCTGGCAGTCATCGCATTTGGATTATGGAAAAGCTACCAACCGGCTCCGCTTGAATTGCAGGGTCGTGTAGAAGCTGAAACAGTTCAGGTGGCGACCAAAGTGCCAAGCCGTATTGAAGAAATTTATGTAGAAGAAGGTCAGCGAGTCAAAAAAGGCGATGTGCTGGTGCGCTTAAACAGCCCGGAAATTCAGGCCAAAAAACAGCAAGCCGCAGCGGCTTTACAATCTGCGCTGGCCTTACAATCGACTGCTGAACGTGGCTCGCAAGAAGAAAATATCGCCAGCCTGTATGCCAACTGGCAATCGCTGAAAGCACAGCAAAATTTAGCCAAAGTTTCTTATGAGCGTGGTGCAAATTTATTTAAGGAAGGTGTGATTTCACGCCAGCGCCGTGATGAATTGTATGCAGCCAGTCAATCAGCGGCACAAATGACAGAAGCAGCGTATCAGCAATACGCACGTGCCAAACGTGGCAGCACCTCGCAGCAAAAGAGTTCTGCCGATGCACAAGTAGATATTGCCCAGGCTGCGCTGGATGAAGCCAATGCATTAGAGGCAGAAACCCAATTAGTAGCACCTGTAAACGGAACGGTGTCTAAAACCTATGGCAAAGTCTCGGAGCTGGTAGCCACCGCAGTCCCTGTGGTCAGCCTGATTGAAGATCAAATGTGGGTGAGCCTGAATATTCGTGAAGACCAATATGCCCCGTTTCAGAAAATGAGCAGTATTGAAGGTTATATTCCCGCCCTAGATAAAACCGCCACTTTTAAAATCAAGCAGATCAGTGCTGAAGGTGAATTTGCCACCATTAAGACCACACGCCAAACCGGCGGTTATGATGTGCGAAGTTTTAAGCTGCATCTTGTACCCACACCAGCGATTTCTGAACTGAAAGTCGGGATGAGCGTGTTATTTAAACTGAAAGAGACCCGATAATGTGGACGGGTATATGGCGCGAACTGCGCTATCTGCTCAGCGAAAAATGGGATCTGTGTCTGGTCACGCTGGCACCTGCACTGGTGATTATTTTATTCAGCAGCATGTTTGCTCAAGGGAAATCGGATCATTTACCGATTGCGATTATTGATCAAGACCAGAGTGCGCTGAGTCAAAGCATTTATCAACATGTGGCGCTGAATCATACTCTTAAAATTGCTACGGTGTCGGAACAAACAGCTGAAATTGAGCGCCTGTTAAATCAAAATAAAATTTGGGGTTATATCCATATTCCAAGCGGTGCCGAGCAACGTCTGGTTCGTGCCCAGGATGCTGACATCAGTATTGCTTTTAACCAGAGTTATTTCAGTATTGGAAATACCATTTCCTCGGCCATGCTGGTCAGTACCCTACAAGCACTCGCTGAATTTAGCGGACAGCAATATCTGGGCAACCGGCTGCCTTCTCTCGAAGCACCGTCACCGCATATTAAAATATCTCCGCTGTATAATCCGCAGCTGAATTATGAATTCTATCTGGAACCCTATGTCATTCCGGCAATTCTGCATTTACTGCTGTGTTGTTGTGTGGCATTTTCCGTCGGTCAGGAACTGAAGCGGCAGACCTTAACAAGCTGGATTAGCAACTCATCCATCTGGATGGCATTGCTGTCTAAGAACCTGATCTATGTGGCTATTTTTAGTCTATGGACCTGGATCTGGATGTTCTGGCTGATTGAAATTCGCGGCTGGTTTGTTGCCGGCTCGCTCGCTCTGATTCTATCGGCACAATTTCTGCTATATAGCGCTTATGCATTTTTAAGCAGTGCAGTGGTTCTGGCAACCAAAGATTTAAGTAAATCTTTTGGCATCATTGCGGTCTATGGTGGTTCATCTTTAAGTTTTGCCGGTGTGACTTTACCTTTAAATAATGCGCCCCTATTCACCCAGTTCTGGTCCAATATTATTCCGTTTACGCCCTATGCCAAATTACAAACTGAACAATGGGTGATTGGTAGTCCATTGCATATTTCACTGCAAGCTGGATTCATGCTGCTGATCTATGCCCTAGTTTACGCTCTGCTGGCTTATCTGTTTCTTAAAAAAATAGTTAAAGGAGCAGTCCAATGAAATCCCTCTGGTTTTACTATCTGCAAAGCTTTAAGGATATTGTCAGTCACGGCACGATCTTTACCATGCTTATTCTATCCGTCTTGTTTTACAGCTTTTTTTATCCAACCGCTTATCAGGCACAGCAGGCTGAAGCCTTACCGATTATTATTGTCGATGAAGAACAAAGTAACTTAAGCACCCGTATTATTGGTCAAGTGGCACAAAGCCCCAATGTGGAGATTGAGGCGATTACCGGCAATTTTTCCGAGGCCAAACAATGGGTGGAATCACAAAAAGCCGATGGTATTTTACTTCTGCCGGACAATTTATCGCAAAGCTTAAGGCATGGTGAAACAGGTGGCATTGGCCTGTATTTAAGTACAGCCAACTTTTTAGTAACCAAACAAATTGGTCTGGGCTTAGCCACATCAGTTGAGCAAACTTTGGCAGATTATACTGAACGCTTTGGCAAGGTCTCGGATTTTTCACCTGCCCTTTCTGTGCATCAAATTCCTTTATTTAATCCGCTGTCCGGCTATGGCAGCTATGTCTTTCCTGCGGTTGCACCTTTAATTATCCACCAAACCATTCTTTTGGGTTTGAGTATGCTGATTTTGGTATATCGGGAAAGAAAAATAGAATTAAACACAAATGCATTGATTGGGATGTGTTTAGCGGTCTTCACCATTGGTTGTCTGGGATGTTTCTATTTATTCGGCTTTAGCTTCTGGCTATTTGATTATCCGCGCGGTGGCAACCTGCTCGGGATGCTGCTGGCTGTTGCGGTTTTTATCTACACGATAATTGGCATGACCTGCTTATTTGCTAGTTTTCTGGATCTGCCGGAACGTGCGGGGCATGTCATTGTATTCACTTCTATTCCACTGTTCTTTTTATCTGGTGCGGCCTGGCCGCATGCTGCCATGCCCACCTGGATGCAAGTCGTTGGCGAAATCCTGCCCTCTACCCAAATTGTGCAGATGTTTATTCAACTCAATCAGATGGGTGTGCCTACAACACTGATCTTGCCTAAATTGCTCTATCTTGGAATGATCGGTAGCTTGTGCTTTTTTTTGGCTTATCGACGTTTAATTTCTGGTCATCAAAGCAGATAGAGCATTATAGCAATGCTCCTATTCCACTTATTTACCCGATTCGCCAAAGACTTGAATATTGAAATTACGAATCTTGTTGCTACCATTCGGCTTGTCAAAACTAACATCATACTGAACCAGATTTTCCGGATAGGCAATTTCATAGCTGACCTTATATTGCCCAAGCTGATTGGTTGCTTCTTCAATCTCTTTGGTCATTAAAGTCTTAGACTTGTATTCACCTTGAGGAATTGAACGTGAAAAGCGTTTCATCAGCTTTTCATTGTCCTTAAACTGGGTTTGCAACTGCGGCTCTAACTGATCCAAAAACTCGTCATACTTCCCATCACGCAAATCCTCATAGGCTAGCTGTGCCGCCTTTTCCTGTTCAGGACTCGGATCTGGAATATTGTCCATTGAATTACAGCCACTCAATGCAACCGCTGCTGCCAACAACATTAATTTGGTTTTCATCGCTTACCCTTATGCAGTCAACGTTTATAAAAAAGGACGCCGAAGCGCCCTTTTTATCAGTAAAAAACTTATTCTTCTACTGAATTTTCACCGTCTTTTTCCACTTGCTCAGTTTCAGCAACTGCATCCGTTTCAGCCACTAAAGATTCTGCACCTTCAATCGCTTCAACAAACTCGTCTTCTTCAACAGCTTCAATCGCTTCTACACCCACCAGTGTTTCGTTTTCACCCAAGCGGATTAAACGTACACCTTGTGCATTACGACCTGTTTGCGCCACTTCAGAAGCGCGAGTACGCACTAATGTACCGCCATCAGAAATCAGCATCAGTTCTTTGCTTTCATCAATAGCAACTGCACCGACCAATTCACCATTACGTTCAGAGGTCTTAATGGCAATCACACCTTTACCACCACGTTTTTTGGTTGGGAAGTCGTCTACAGGTGTACGCTTACCATAACCATTCGCCGAAGCACACAAAACTTCGCCTGTTTCTGGTACTACGACTAGCGATACGATACGGCTGATGAGTGCTGAATCTGAACTGTCTTCATCATCGCCATCGACTTCTACATCTTCGACATCTTCAACTTGTGCTGAACCGAAGCTGACACGCATACCACGTACGCCTTTGGCCGCACGACCCATTGAACGTACATCGGTTTCAGCAAAACGAATCGCTTTACCTTCATTGGAGAACAACATAATTTGCTGTTCGCCATCGGTAATTGCAACACCAATTAAAGTGTCTTCTTCATTCAATTCAATGGCACGTAAACCATTCGAACGTACGTTACTGAATTGTTCCAATTCAACACGTTTCACTGTACCTGATGCCGTTGCCATAAAGACATAAAAGTTTTTACGCAAGGCTTCTGCTTGTGATGCAAATTCTGCAATGATCTCATCGTCTAAATCGGTTGCAGAAAGCTCTACACCCAATTGTTTCAATTGCACACGCAATGCATCAGATAAATCATCACCATCTGCTAATTCAGCAAAGGCAGCTTCTAATTCTGCATAATGTGCAGCAATGATTGCGTTGGTTTGTATATGTGTAGCATTGGCTTTTACATAGCTACGGAAGTCTGCCAAACGCTCGGTAAATTTCTTCGGTGCATCAATGACAGGTAAAATCGCGGTGATGGTTTCATTGGCATCTAATGGCAATAAGTTCACCATTGGACGACCTTTCGCACCACGCGATGCCTGTGGCACTTCAAACACTTTCAGACGGTAAACTTTACCCACATCGGTAAAGCACAGCACCGTTGCATGGTTAGATGTCACGATTAAATGCTGCACATAATCATCTTCTTTCATCGACGTTGCAGATTTACCACGACCACCACGACGCTGCGCTGCGTAATCTGACAATGGTTGAGTTTTTGCATAACCTGTTTGTGATACTGTCAGTACCACTTGTTCTTCTGGGATTAAATCTTCACGCGAGAAATCAATGCGAGATTCTACAATTTCAGTACGACGTGCATCGCCATATTGCTGTAAAACTTGCGCCAACTCTTCACGAATCACGCCCATCAACAAATTAAAGTCATTCAAAATTGCAGTTAATTCAGCAATTTGTGCCAAAATTTCAGAATATTCTGCATGTAACTTGTCTTGTTCTAGACCTGTTAAACGATGCAAACGTAATTCTAAAATTGCGGTCACTTGCGCAGGTGATAAACGATAGACCTGACCATCTAAACCAAACGGGCGGTTAGGGTCTTCGCCTTCAATTTCATCTGGACGTACAGAAACTGAACCTGCTTTTTCCAATAACGCAACTACACCACCTGCTGCCCACTCGCCTGCCTGTAAACGCTCACGCGCTTCGGCTGGGTTGGCAGAAGATTTAATCGTTTCGATGATGGCATCAATATTGGCCAACGCAACGGTTAAGCCTTCTAAGATGTGTCCACGTTCACGCGCTTTACGCAACTCGAACATGGTACGGCGGGTCACTACTTCTTGGCGGTGACGAATAAATGCCGCAATAATATCTTTCAGGTTCATCAATTTTGGCTGACCATTGTCTAGGCAGACCATGTTGATGCTGAATGAGTTTTCTAACTGCGTATTTAAGAACAGGTTATTCACAATCACTTCAGCGTTTTCACCACGCTTCAGATCAATTGCAATACGCATCCCTTCTTTATCAGACTCATCACGTAATTCTGAAATACCTTCGAGTTTCTTCTCTTTCACCAGTTCAGCAATACGCTCAATGGTTTTGGCTTTGTTGACCTGATAAGGGATTTCAGTAAAGACGATGGTGGTACGACCAGATTTTTGATCTTCTTCAAAATGGTACTTACCACGAATATGCAAACGGCCTTTACCTGTACGGTAAGCATCAACAATGCCTGATTTACCGTAAATAATACCGCCTGTAGGGAAGTCTGGACCTGTGATATGTTCCATCAACCCTTCAATTGAAATATTTGGGTTGTCTGCATAAGCCAAACATGCATGCACCACTTCAGTCATGTTGTGCGGTGCCATATTGGTCGCCATACCTACAGCAATACCTGCAGCACCATTGACCAATAGGTTTGGAATACGAGTAGGCATCACTTGAGGAATACGCTCAGAGCCGTCGTAGTTATCTTCCCAATCGACAGTGTCCTTTTCTAAATCGGCCAACAGTTCATGAGTAAGTTTGCGCATACGGACTTCGGTATAACGCATGGCTGCGGCACTATCGCCATCAATCGAACCGAAGTTACCCTGACCATCGACCAATTGATAACGCAAACTGAAATCTTGCGCCATACGAACAATTGTTTCGTAAACTGCAAAATCACCGTGAGGGTGATATTTACCGATGACGTCACCGACTACACGGGCAGACTTTTTGTAAGCTTTGTTGTAGTCATTGCCCAATTCGTGCATTGCGAATAGCACACGACGATGCACAGGTTTTAGACCATCTCGTACATCTGGCAGCGCACGTGACACAATCACGCTCATCGCATAGTCTAAATACGAGTGCTTGAGTTCATCCTCAATGGCAATCGGTCTAATTTCCGATACGCTCATGCATACTCCTTATTCTGCAAACAAATTTTGCTTGCATTTTATATGTCGTAAAACTTGCAAATGATTAGCCTGAAATGCAGGCTAAAAATAAAAACTAGCGAAAAATTATAGCATATACGCCTGTGTTTTTGTGCTTTAGAGATGATCTTAATCTTGTTAATTTACTTAAATTTAACGGTGATTTTTTAGGCAAAAAAATATTCACACCCAAGAAACAAAAGTGCTTCATATTTTTAAGAGTCACGTCAAAATATCTTCAACATATACTTGCTCGATATGTACCCACATATACGCTAAGTTCACATAATGTACTTAAAACCAATCACTGCATCTAAATTAAAAAAGACAATAAAAAACGCCCCTATGCTATTCACATAGAGGCGTTTTTGACTGTGTTCAGTAATTAGATTTTAGATACTAACTCTGGAACAACAGTGTTCAAATCACCCACTAACCAGTAGTCTGCTACTGCATTAATTGGTGCTTCTTCGTCTTTGTTGATCGCAACGATCACTTTAGAGTCTTTCATACCTGCCAAGTGCTGAATCGCACCAGAGATACCTACAGCGATATACAAATCAGGTGCAACGATTTTACCTGTTTGACCTACTTGCATGTCGTTTGGTACGAAGCCTGCATCTACTGCTGCACGTGAAGCACCTTGTGCTGCACCAAGTTTGTCTGCTAATGGATCAAGTACTTTGTGATAGTTCTCACCAGAACCTACACCACGACCACCAGAAACTACAATACGTGCTGCAGTTAATTCTGGACGCTCTGATTTCACAATTTCTTCAGAGACGAACTTAGAAATACCAGCATCACCTGTCACAGTAGCAGCTTCAACCGCAGCCGAACCACCTTCTGCAGCCACTGGGTCAAATGCTGTACCACGTACAGTACCCACCACAATCGCCTCTGAAGATTCTACAGTTGCAATCGCGTTACCTGCATAAATTGGACGCTTGAATGTCTTTGCAGAATCTACAGCGACGATGTCTGTGATCATACTAACATCAAGAAGCGCAGCTGCACGCGGTAAAATGTTTTTACCTGTTGTTGTAGAAGCAGCAAGGATATGGCTATAACCTTTGCCTAATTCTGCAACAAGTTTTGCTACGTTTTCAGCCAATTGGTTTGCATAAGCCGCATCGTCAGCAAGTAATACTTTGCTTACGCCTGCAACTTTAGCTGCTTGGTCTGCAACTGCTTGTGCACCAGAACCCGCAACCAATACAGTGATATCACCACCGATTTTTTGAGCTGCAGCAACAACGTTTAATGTTGCACCATTTAGTGCTTTATTGTCGTGCTCAGCGATAACTAAAATACTCATGATTTTTATCCTTCTGTATTAGATCACTTTCGCTTCGTTTTTCAATTTATCTACAAGTTCGTCTACAGATTTCACTTGTACGCCCGCTTTACGCTCAGCAGGTGCTTCAACTTTTACAGTTTTCAGCTTAGAACCTGTTGCAACGCCATAATCTGCAGGAGATTTGGTGTCTAGCGGTTTTTTACGTGCTTTCATGATGTTTGGAAGTGCCGCATAACGTGGCTCATTCAAACGTAAGTCAGTGGTGATGATTGCAGGAAGTGCAAGCTCAACAGTTTGTAAACCACCGTCAATTTCACGTGTTACCTGAACTTTGTCGCCATCTACTTTTACTTCTGAAGCAAAAGTACCCTGACCTGCACCAAGTAAAGCGCCTAGCATTTGACCAACTTGGTTAGAGTCGTCATCAATAGCTTGCTTACCCAATAAAATAAGTTGTGGTTGTTCTTGTTCAACAACACCTTTTAAGATTTTAGCCACTTCAAGTGCACCAATCTCATCGGCTGTTTCAACCAAAATACCACGGTCTGCACCAAGCGCCATTGCAGAACGAATTTGTTCCTGCGCTTCTTTAGGACCAATGGATACCACTACGATTTCTGAAACAGTTCCTTTTTCTTTTAAACGAACCGCTTCTTCCACTGCGATTTCACAGAATGGGTTAATTGACATCTTAACGTTAGTTAGGTCAACTCCACTATTATCCGGCTTAACGCGAACTTTAACGTTGGCATCTACCACACGTTTTACAGCAACAAGAGCCTTCATGTAATCCTCGGCTGTTTTAGCAAAAGTAAATATTGAGAAAAGTTAATAATAACTCTTCGCTTTAAATTTTTTAGGTGTCCTATCTTGCTATGTGATCGGCATTTCGGTCAAGTCAGAATTGTCTAAACAAGGCTAAAAATGACCAAAATTAACTGAACGATGCGTTCATACTTTTTTATTTCTAAAAATTAACAAACCAAGCGACGACTATATAAGCAATTTTAAGCTTTGATTTATATTATGTTTTTTATTGATTTATAACATCAACAAGATTGATTGAAAAATAGTTTAAATACAAAGATGTCTACAAAATATGCAAAATTCCTTACATAAAAACCGTTAACTAAACTGTCATTAAAGATAGAAACTGCCCTTATTTGCTTATTTTTTCCTGATAAAAACACCCTTTTTAAATGTGACTGTTAGTTCACTTCACAACATTGAAGCTTTTATTGGATAAGAAAGAAGCAATCTTTTGTATTTTAATGAGTATCAATGCACTACAACCCCATTACCTTCATGATTTAAGGCATAAAAAAACTCAGCTTAAACTTGCTGAGTTTCTAGGAAATCACGGTGAATATGGCTTAAATCAATCAGCTCATAGGCCTGTAAATTAAAAATTTCCCAAACCGCCAAAAAGTCTTCTTTCAGGTCAATTTTACTGGCACTGTTTGGACGTTCTTGCCACTGTTGATCTGAAATCCATAAATAGCTTTGTTGAGTCTGTGGGTTGATCGCTTGCATTTTACCTTCTGCATTAATGCCCTGAACTTGGCAATGCGCTGGCAATTCTTGCTCAATCATAGGCAAGCTAATCTCTACAAAGTGTTTTACCTGACGTAAGCCATAGCCAGCAAAAATTTCTTTTTGACTCGGACTGAGCTGGTCATATTTTTCTTGAAGATTTGAAATCATGGTTTTGCCTATCATTTGATATCCAAAGTATTATGCAGTGGAACAAAAAATAATGTCATCCATGTCTATTATTCGTGTGACCCACTCTTTCTGCTTCTTTATACTGCATAACGCACTTTTTTATTATTCTACAATAGTTGCAATGACATCTTGGTGAAAGCGCTTTTACTTAAAGTATTAAGTACAGCACAAAGGCTTTACAACTGACTGTGAGAAAAATATTTGCAGTATAAAATAGCTATATTTTAACTTGCAAAAATAATGCCGACTTTAGGTAAAGCTTTACTTTTTACTCGCACGTGGATGTGCCTGATCATAAACTCGCGCTAACTGATCAAAATCGACATGGGTATAAATTTGCGTGGTGCTTAAATTGCTATGCCCAAGCATTTCTTGGACTGCACGTATATCCCCACTATTCGACAGCATGTGACTTGCAAAACAATGTCGCAATAAGTGCGGATGCAAATCGACATTAACGCCCGCACGCTGCGCCTGAAACTTCACCCGATTTTCAATTTGGCGTGCTTTTAAAGGTTCACCTTTTTGAGTAATAAACAATGCTGCATCGGGTACAAAATCGCCCTGCCATAAAGGGTAAATCTGCAGCCATTGCATCACCGCATCTTTGGCTTTGCGACCAAAAGGCACTATACGGGTTTTATTGCCTTTACCCGTAATGCGCAGCAATTGACGGTTAAAATCTAAATCGCGGATACGTAAACTTTGTACCTCTGCTAGGCGCAAACCACTCGAATAGAGCAATTCTAAAATCGCTTTATCGCGTCGCCACATTTGTTGTTGTACTTCAGTTTCAGGTTCAGGCTGATCCAAAATTTGATGAATCGTTTCAATATCAATCAAACCCGGCAAAGGTCGTGGCTGACGTTTTAGCTGAAAATTATCAATTGGATTAAATTGTAAATACTGCCCTTGCTCGGCCCATTTCATAAACTGACGAATCGCTGACAACATGCGCTGTAAACTGCTGCTATTTAACTGTTGCTGTTCTACTTTTTGCGCTAAATAATGGCGCAAATCTGCAGCCTCTACATCATATAAGGCAAGTTGTTGTTGCTCACAAAAGCTAAAAAAATCGTTTAAATCGCGTGCGTAGGCTTTTAACGTATGCGGTGACTGCTGTTGTATTTCTCGTTCTTTGAGCCACATCTTTAATAGTTGCTGCGGATCGTACATTAGTCACGCTCCGATTGCTGAACTGCGGCAAACTGAGATAAATAAGCAGCAATGTGTTCAGCCGCCTGATCTGCATGTGTTTCTAAAAACAAATGATCACCATCATGCACAATTTTTAATACGGCTTGTGGAAATTGTTGTTGTAAAAACTCACCTACCGCCAGTGGACTTATCGGGTCTTGATCACCCCATAACAACAAAATAGGCATGTTGATTTTAGCAAAGTCTACCGTGTAATCGGCCTTTGCCTCTACAAACCAGTCAGGATAATTTAAATCACTTGCTTGATAGTCTTGTCGCCAATCTTGCACCTGAAAACTGCTTAAATCCATGCCACCAGATGTTGCAACCAATACTAATCCTTTGACTTTTTCTGGATATTGCAACGCGGCAGCAACTGCAAAAATACCACCCATCGACTGTGCAATGATAATGCAATCATCTGGGATATTCGCCAACACATAAGCCTGCAAACTTGCAAAATCATGTACCTGTGAATGTGCAGGTTGATGATTAAATTCAGGATAAGCCACAATTTTTACAGCATTCTGCCACGGCAATTTTTCAATTTTTTCGATTAGCGGATGAAAAAATGCGGTATTGCCTGAAGCGCCAGGTAAAAAAATCAGTTGCGGCATAATGAGTAGAAGTTTTTAGAGTGACATTCAGTACAGCATACCTAATCCGTGCTGCAAGATACAAAAAAGCACCATTCGTTTTGAAAAGTGCTTTTAAGTAAGATAAGAGCTGTTCATGTTAGAACGAAACATCAGCCCTGAAAATAATTTAAATCCAAACGACCGTGATAGACATTAGCAGTTGGCCCTGTCATCCACACCACATCGCCTTCACGCCATTCGATTTGCAACTTACCACCTGCCAGTTCAATTTCAACTGAATTAGACAATAAGCCACGGCGCATACCCGAAACGGCTGCAGCACATGCACCTGTACCACAAGCCAAGGTTTCACCTACGCCACGTTCAAACACACGCAAACGCGCATGTTTTTCGTCAATGATTTGCATAAAACCTGCATTGACGCGCTGTGGAAAACGCTCGTGTGATTCCACTTGTGGGCCAATACCTGCAACATCGGCAGTCAATACATCAGGCACAATGGTCACAGCATGAGGATTGCCTATGTTCACCACATCAATGGTCAATGCAGCACCATCTTTCAGCGCAATGTCATATAAGTTATCAGGCTCATCGGCAATGAATGGAATCTCATGCGGCAAGAATTTTGGATAGCCCATATTCACCCGCACCCAACCGTTTTGCCCCAATTCAGGCTCTACAATGCCTGCCTTGGTTTGCACCTTGATTTTGGTTTTGGTCGTAAGCTGACGTTCATGCACAAAACGTGCAAAACAACGCACACCATTGCCGCACTGCTCCACTTCAGAACCATCGGCATTGAAAATGCGATATTTAAAATCGACATTTGGTAAATCGGGCGGTTCCACAATCAGGAGTTGGTCAAAGCCAATCCCGAAGTGGCGGTCTGCAAGGCGTTGAATAGTCAGCGCATCCAAATACGCACGCTGGCTGATGAGATCAACCACCATGAAGTCATTGCCCAGACCATGCATTTTGGTAAATTCTAATAACATCTCGAATTCCCCTTATGGCAATAAACGCTCTCTTTCCCACAGCGATTCAATGCTTTCACGTTCACGAATTAAATGTGCTTGATCTGCATCGACCATGACTTCAGCTGCACGACCACGGCTGTTGTAGTTAGAACTCATCACAAAACCGTATGCGCCCGCACCCATTACAGCTAAAACATCATTTTCTTTGATCGCAAGCTGACGTTCTTTACCCAAGAAATCACCTGTTTCACAAATTGCACCAACCACATCCCACTCTAGCGTTTCAACATCAGTACGTGGGGTTACGGGCTGAATGTCCATCCATGCTTCATATAACGCAGGACGGATTAAGTCATTCATGGCAGCGTCAATAATCGCAAAGTTACGATGATTGGTCGGTTTGAGTAAATCAACTTTTGTTAGCAGCACGCCCGCATTGGCAGAGATACTACGACCCGGTTCCATATACACTTTAAGACCTAACTTTTCTAAAGCGGGACGTAAAGCATTGGCATATTCTTCAACCGTTGGTGGAGTTTCATCTTTATAAGTCACCCCTAAACCACCGCCAATATCAATGTGTTTTAGCTGAATACCCATTTCTTTTAAGGTATCAATCATCACAATCACGCGATCTAAAGCATCGACAAACGGTTGTGTTTCGGTCAATTGTGAACCGATGTGACAGTCAATTCCAACGATATCTAAGTTTGCTAAAGAAGCCGCATATTCATAAGTGCTATATACCGAATCAGACGGAATCCCGAACTTGTTTTCTTTTAAGCCTGTAGAAATATAAGGATGGGTTTTGGCATCGACATCTGGGTTAACCCGTAATGAAATTGGTGCTTTGACATTCATGCTTGCCGCAACTTTTTGAATACGGTCTAATTCTGCATGCGATTCTACGTTAAAGCAGGCAATCCCAACTTCCAACGCTTTTTGAATATCGGCTTCAGTTTTACCTAAACCTGAAAAAACAATTTTCGATGCATCACCACCTGCTTTGAGAACACGCGCCAATTCACCGCCTGTCACAATATCAAAACCTGCACCCAACTTAGCCAATACATTCAATACCGCAAGATTCGAGTTTGACTTTACCGCAAAACAAATTTGATGATCGATAAAGTGGAAAGCACGATCCATATCTAAATAATGCTTTTCAAAAGTCGCTTTTGAATAAACATAGAGTGGTGTGCCAAATTGCTGTGCGAGTTGTTGTAGCGAACATTGCTCGGCGTGCAAAACCCCTTGAATGCGGGTAAAACTCATGAATGTATCCTTTATCTAGAAAGCGTTAAGGTGTAGTCGATGTAGATGCAGCAGGTGCAGCAAACTGCTGTTGCACAGGTACGGCTGTGTCTGACGATGTTGCCGATTGCGTTGCACGTTTAGGCGCAGCATCTGGATATAACAAATATTTTGCGCGTTTGTCGTAATTTGGGTCATTGGGTAACTGTAATGTACCTGACTGACCACAACCGACCAAAACCACTGTTGTAAGCAAAACACTCATGCAGCAAATGACGGTACGCATCTGACCACCTATAAAATATTTTCGATGAAGTATAACGCGATCACTGCCGCGACCAAAGTGCTAATGCAGAGAGATTATATTGAGCTTAGTAAAAATTCTAGCTTACTTACTATTCTGCTGGCATAGATTGACCTTATCAGGTCTGAAAAATTGCGACTTCTGACACAGATAAAGTCAATTTTATTTCAAGGCATCAATTGTCAAAATCTAAAAACTATGCAAAAAATATAACGTGCTTAAAACCAAGTTCTTTTAACAGGAAGTTTTAAAGACTGGCATATCACTTGCTTAATTTTTACAACTGTTCAACTACAGTCACAAACTAAGCATTTATACACTGCGTTTATAAGAAGAAATTTATGCAAAATTTACAATTGATGATGGAAACCCTAAGCGGTTGGGTCTGGGGTCCATACATGCTGGTTCTCATTGTGGGAACGGGCGTCTTCCTCACCTTCCGCTTATTGTTCTGGCAATTCCGCATGCTGCCACTGGCTTTTAAACAAGTCTTTTGCAAACACGACAAAGCGCAAAAAGAACCGGGCGATATTTCACATTTCGCATCACTGATGACTGCACTCTCTGCCACCATTGGTACGGGAAATATTGCAGGTGTTGCAACGGCTTGCGTCCTCGGTGGCCCGGGTGCAGTGTTTTGGATGTGGATGACTGCCCTGTTTGGTATGGCGACCAAATATGGTGAAGGTGTTTTGGCGGTTAAATACCGTATTAAAAACGAAAAAGGGCAAATGTCAGGCGGCCCAATGTACTACATTGAACGCGGACTAAAATGGAAATGGCTCGCGATTATCTTTGCCTTTTTTGGCACAGTCGCCTCGTTTGGAATTGGTAGTTCAGTACAATCCAACACCGTAGCTTTAGCAGTTGAAAATAGCTTAGGTGTAGAAACTTGGATTACTGGCGTGGTAATTACCGTATTTTCTGCATTGGTGATTTTGGGCGGAATTAGCTCGATTTCCAAAGCATCTTCGGTGATTGTTCCGATTATGGCCATTCTGTATGTTACAGGCGGTTTAATTATTATCCTGAATAATTTACACCTTGTCGTGCCTGCATTTGAGCTAATTTTCCGTGATGCCTTTACTGGTGAAGCAGTTGCGGGCGGTGCAATTGGTGCAGTAATTCGTTACGGGGTTGCACGTGGCGTATTCTCCAACGAAGCAGGGATGGGTTCTGCCCCAATTGCTGCTGCGGCTGCAAAAACCGACCACCCTGCGCGTCAAGGTTTAGTGTCTATGACAGGTACCTTCATTGATACCATTATTGTCTGTAGCATCACGGGGATTGTTTTGGTAATGGGCTTCATTATGGCAGGTAATAGCTTTGGTGGTGCAACAGGTGCTGTACTCACCACACAGGTTTTTGACCAGTTATTGCCAGGCTTTGGTGGTTGGGTCGTCACTTTCGGGATCATCTTCTTCGCCTATTCCACCATTCTCGGTTGGAGCTATTATGGTGAAAAATGCTGTACTTATTTATTCGGCGAAAAATACGTGTTGATTTACCGCTTAATTTATATTGCTTCAGTGTTCATTGGCACCATCGCCACCCTAGATTTAGTCTGGTTATTTGCCGATACCTTTAATGGTTTAATGGCTGTACCAAACTTAATTGCCTTGTTGTTACTGTCTGGTGTGATTGCCAAAGAATCTAAAGACTTTATTGCGAAGCGCAAATCTGGCGAGTTGTATTAAATAAGCCCAATTCATTGAATTATTCCGTTCAAATCATAAATCATACAATCACCCACGTGGTTGTATGATTTTCCATGAAAAATCCAGATAACATTCATTTCGCGAACATTCCTCTGTATGCTGTAGTCAGTTTTTAATTGATGCAATGACTGGGTTATGGCAAAAGTAAAAAGTGTCTATCGCTGTGAACAATGTGGTGCAGATCATCCTAAATGGGCAGGTCAATGTTCAGAATGTGGGGAATGGAACTCACTTCATGAGGTCAGTATTGCCCCTGCGGTGACGCATCGTGCCCAACCTAAAATGGGCGGTGGCTATGCAGGACAAGCGGCCGCCATTACCACGCTTAATAAAGTGTCTGTATCGCACGAAACCCGTTTAACAACAGGCATTGGGGAATTTGACCGTGTTTTGGGTGGCGGTTTGGTTACGGGCTCTGTGGTACTGATTGGTGGAGATCCTGGTATCGGGAAATCGACCATTTTGCTACAAACTGCGACTCACATGGCGGCTGCCAATAACACCGCTTTATATATCACAGGTGAGGAATCTCTTTCGCAAGTGGCGTTACGCGCTCAACGCTTAGACTTACCCACCGATCAACTGAAAGTCATGGCAGAAACCTGTGTCGAACGGATTTGTGAAGTTTTGGCGCATGAACGCCCTGCGGTAGCCATTCTGGACTCGATTCAAACTTTATATACCGAAACGTTGCAGTCTGCTCCAGGTGGTGTTTCACAAATTCGTGAATCAGCTGCCTTGCTGACTCGTTTTGCTAAAAATAGTGGCACTGCGCTGTTTATTGTCGGTCATGTGACCAAAGAAGGGGCTTTAGCGGGGCCGCGCGTCCTTGAACACATGGTCGATTGCGTCTTGTATTTTGAAGGACAGTCAGACTCACGCTACCGTATGATTCGAGCAGTCAAAAACCGTTTCGGTGCAGTGAATGAACTGGGCGTTTTTGGCATGACCGATAAAGGCTTACGCGAGGTTGCCAATCCATCTGCGATATTTTTGAGCCGTTATGATGAGGCAATTCCAGGTTCTATTGTCATGATTAGCCGCGAAGGAACGCGACCACTTTTAGTTGAAGTACAAGCTTTGGTGGATGATGCACATGGTCAGCCTAGACGTGTGGCTTTAGGTCTGGAACAAAACCGTCTGAATATGCTATTGGCGGTGATGCATCGGCATGGCGGCGTACAAACTTCAGGGCAAGATGTGTATGTGAATGTGGTCGGCGGCTTAAAAATTACCGAAACAGGTTCAGACCTTGCTGTACTACTTGCCTGTGCTTCTAGCTTGCGTGGCAAAGCCCTGCCACAACAATTGGCAGTATTTGGTGAGGTCGGTTTATCGGGTGAAATCCGCCCAGTACCAAATGGTCAGGAACGCTTAAAAGAAGCTATTAAACACGGATTTAAATATATTATTGTGCCGCGTGGCAATGCCCCACAAAAAGCCATTGCAGGTGTGCAAATTATTGCGGTGGCGCGTTTGCATGAAGCCTTAACTGAAGCCATGAATTTAAGTGAAAACTTAGGTTAAATCCTTGGATGATATTTTTTCAGTTTCAAGAAAAAATATCATATTTATATTGAAATTCGCAGCAAATGCCTGCATAAATACACAGCTTAACTTTATTTTAATATAGGAAAATTTGATGGAAGTTCGACAGCGTGGTTTGATCGCAGCAATGCTCACAGCGACTTTATTGGTAGCTCCGTTAGCAGCAGAAGCAAAACGTGCAGGTGGCGGTAAAAGCCATGGCATGAGTCGTTCGGCTGCTCCAACTCAGTCTTACCAACAACCTCGTCAAACAACGCCAGCACAACAACCAACAACTGCACCAGCACAGCAAAAATCTGGTCCAGGCGTAGGTGGTATGGTTGCTGCAGGTGTTGCAGGTGCGGCAATTGGTGCGGTTGCTGCCAATGCCTTGGCCGATGATCAAGCTGCAAGTGCTGCCGAAGCGCAAGAGGAAAAAGGCGGTATTCCAAGCTGGATTTGGATTTTACTCGCTGCTGCTGTTGCCTTCTTCATTTTCCGTAAGATGGGCGCAAAAAAAAAACTAACGCCTAATCCGTATGCGCCAAATAGCGGTGCCAATCAGGCACCGTTTGCGCAAACACCACCTGCTGCAGCGCCACGTAACGACAATACCAATATTTTTGGTCAATCTGTTGGGGGGGCTGCCGCTTCTACCCAAGCGCCTTTTGGTCAAGCTGCCAATAATAACGCGCCATTTGGTGCAGCTTATACCAACAGTGGCAATCAATTGCCTGATGGTTCAGAGCCTGCAACCTTTTTACGTGTAGCGCGTCAGCGTTTTAACCATATTCAGTCTATGAACACAGCCAGTAATATCGCAGAAATTCAGCGTTATTTAACTCCTGATTTATATCAGTCGATGTATCAGGACATTATGGCAAACCAAGACCAAGATGTAGCAGAGTTTTCTAACTTGAATGCCATGGTGGTCGATTCTGCAACTGAAAATGGTCAATATGTCATAAGTGTACGCTTTACAGGTACAGTCAGCGAAGACCTGAACAGCTTACCGCAACCATTTACAGAAATTTGGCACTTTGTAAAACCTGCAGGCTCTAATCAAGACTGGTTAGTGGCAGGTATTCAGCAAGAGCAATAATTTCAATGGATCTAGAAAAACAGCGACTTCGGTTGCTGTTTTTTATGCCTTTCTTTATCTAAGTTGAGACCCATCATGTTTAAACAGCACGTTTAAATCTTCTAAGACATCAACACCGAATACATCCACACTTGCCACACAAAACCAAACCCTCGATTGATTAGATCTATCAAAAAGTATCATCATTCATCAATACAGTTTATTTAGCCCACCTTCTCTTTGTATCTACCCAGAGATAAATCAAATCACGTTATCCGTATCACTTTGGTTATTTCCAGTCGATCTTCATTTACTTAGCCAACAAAAAAGCCCTGCAAACGGGCAAGGCTAAATTGTTACTGTTAAATCTATTATTCAGGCAATGGAATAAATTGCTTATCGGTATTTTGAACTTTGCGCTCACCGACTGCGACTTCCAAATCTAAGGCTTCTTCACCACGTTCAACTGAAACAGTCACCGTCGTATGCGGTGCTTGTGCAGCAACATAATTAATTAAATGCGAGGTTGAAGTAATCGCTTCATCATTCACTTTTAAAATTTTGTCACCACGTTTTAAACCTGCTTCTGCTGCAGGGCCACCGCGCAGTACATCAGCAACCACTACACCGCCTTGTGCAGGTTCTAAAATGTTGTCTTGTTGCACAGGCAACAAACTAATACCTAACCAACCACGAACCACACGTCCATCTTTTAAAATCGAGTTTAAAACCTGCTGACAGACTTGTGCAGGAATTGCAAAGCCGATGCCCAATGAACCACCTGATTGCGAGAAAATTGCCGTATTTACCCCAATCAAATTCCCTGCCACATCAATCAATGCACCACCTGAGTTACCTGGATTAATTGCTGCATCGGTTTGAATGAAATCTTCATAGGTATTAATACCCAAGTCAGAACGTCCTGTCGCAGAAATAATCCCTTGAGTCACGGTTTGTCCCACACCAAATGGGTTACCAATCGCAAGAACTACATCGCCAACTTCATTACCACTGAGTTTAAATGGCAAGACTGGCAATTTTTCTAACTCAATTTTAATTACCGCCAAGTCCGTATCTGGGTCAGTTCCAACAACTTTTGCAACCGCACGGCGTCCATCGTGCAAAGCCACGACAATTTGTTCAGCCTGCGCGATCACATGATTATTCGTTAAAATATAACCATCTGGACGAACAATGACCCCAGACCCCAAACTGTTTTCATTTGGGCCTTGCTTAAATTGATCGGGTAACTGATTGCCAAAAAATTCACGAAATGCAGGGTCATTTAACAATGGATGATCCATTTGTTTCACTTTTTGTGTGGTAAAAATATTTACCACCGCAGGCGCTGCCACTTTAACCGCAGCGCTATACGACACCACCCCACCTGTCCGTGTTGTATCAATTAATGGTTCAACTTTCTCGGCAGGCATTTTGACCCCATCGGCAGCCACAGGCGCTTTCGGTTTTTGCAGTTGTTGCCAAGTCACAAAGCCAATAATAACCAGAATGAGTAACACCCAAGGTAACCAGGTAAAGGTCCGGCGCACGTTTTGTACCTCTAAGTAAATTTTTTTTGATGATTAAGTCATTGAATGAGCTATTGTAAAACGAAACACAAATAGAAACATAAAAAAGCCCAAGAGTTTTGTCTTGCTTTAGTTACAATACAAAATATGTTTTGATATTGGCTAAATATGAGCAATTTGAGAAAGTTATGGCGCAGCTAAAAGAAATTATTCAATGGTGTGATCAAACTTTAAATACACATGAATTTAAAGATTACGCGCCCAACGGTTTACAAATTGAAGGTAAGTCTGAAGTTCAAAAAATTTTATGTGCAGTGACTGCCTCTCAAGAGGCTATTGATGCTGCTATTGCCCAAAATGCAGACTTACTGTTGGTACATCATGGCTATTTTTGGAAAGGCGAACCTTACCCAATTACAGGCATGCGCGGTAAACGCATCAAAAGTTTAATCCAGCATGATATTTCTTTGGTGGGTTATCACTTACCGCTCGATTCACACCCAAGTCTAGGCAATAATGCTGCCATTGCTGAATGTTTGGCATTAGAAAATTTGCAAGCCCTAGACCCGAGTGAACGTCATCCTATTGGTAATATTGGTTTTTTAAAGCAAGCCATGAGCGCAACCGAATTTCGTGACTATCTCACAGCGCGTTTAGGCTTTAAAACCATTCATCTTCCTGCCGAAAAAAGTCAGATTCAAAAAGTAGGGTTCTGCACGGGTGCAGCACAAGATTTTATTGGCAAAGCGGCAGAACAAGGTTGTGATGCCTTTATTTCGGGCGAAGTCAGTGAACGCACCTATTATGAAGCCAAAGAACTAGGCGTGCATTATTATGCCTGCGGACATCACGCGACTGAGCTCTATGGTGTACAACGACTCGCAAAAGCTATTTCAGAACAGTTTAATATTGAGTATAGTTATTTTGAATTAAATAACCCAATTTAATACACCGTTTCACCCAACGATTTCACTCAAATGACATCTGTGTTTAACATAGTCTTTAGATGTATACATTCGAGTCTTATTCTGTATGGTTATTTATACCTAATGCGCAATTTGATCTCGAAATCTATTACAATAGAGCCACTTAATGTTAAAACCCAGCAAAATGCAAGGAATTGAAAACATGACAACCATTACTTTACCGGCTTTACCATACGGTTACGAAGATCTTGCTCCACACATCAGCAAAGAAACTTTAGAATTCCACCACGACAAACACCACAACACTTATGTTGTGAACCTGAACAACTTGATCGCGGGTACGGAGCTTGAAGGTAAAACTTTAGACGAAATCATCAAAGCAACTGCAGGCGATGCAGCTAAAGCTGGTGTATTCAACAACGCAGCGCAAGTTTGGAACCACACGTTCTACTGGAACTGTATGGCGAAAAACGGTGGTGGTAAAGCTACTGGTGCTTTGGCTGCTAAAATTGATGAAGCTTTCGGTTCTTACGAAAAATTTGCTGAAGAATTTGCTGCTGCTGCAACAACTCAATTCGGTTCAGGTTGGGCTTGGTTAGTAGCTGACGAAGTGAATGGCAAACTTTCTATTATGAAAACTTCAAATGCTGACACACCAATGGCGCACGGCAAAGTTGCAGTATTGACGATTGACGTTTGGGAACACGCTTACTACATCGACTTCCGTAATGCACGTCCTGTTTACATCAAAACTTTCTTAGAAAGCCTTGTAAACTGGGATTACGCAAATGCGAAATACGCAGGTCAAGATGCTGGTGTAGAAAAATAATTTCTATTTTTCTGTAGAAAAACTGCTCTTTATGGGCAGTTTTTTTATTTTTGCAGATGAAATGAATATTTATAAAGCAAACAATACATTTCTGATGATGAACGTGTTGACGACTTAAACTTTCATCCCTAAAATGCCCCACAGATTCTCCAATAGCTCAGTCGGTAGAGCGACGGACTGTTAATCCGCAGGTCCCTGGTTCGAGCCCAGGTTGGAGAGCCAATCTATTCTCCCATAGCTCAGTCGGTAGAGCGACGGACTGTTAATCCGCAGGTCCCTGGTTCGAGCCCAGGTGGGAGAGCCAAGATTCTAAAAATCCCACGCAGTATGACGTGGGATTTTTTTTTGCAATTTTTATTGTTTTTATAGTGGATATGATGTTCTAAACGAATGGAACAGGCCTCACTCTCCCCTTAAATCAAAATTAAAACCATACAGTGAAGATCGGGCTATCCCCTCTTGTGATGACTCTATTTTTTCGCTAACTTAGGTTCATCAACAACAATAAAACTTGAAAGCCCATGCAAGCGCCTTGGTTAAAATCCCTGATTTTTTGGACAATTCTGATTGTGGTGATTTTTGCAATTTTTCAATGTACGCAAAAATCTGAAAGCAATAAAACTGCTGCGACACTCATGTATGAACGTCTGTATCAATGCAGTCGTGATCTGAACGCACAACAACAAGCCACCTTAAAACAAATTCAAAGCCAAGTGAAAACAGAAATGACTCAGCAAGAGATGCTGCAATTAATTAACTTATGTCGTAAAACCAACCCACCACAGACACGCGAAGATTATATAAAAGCCATTCAAGCACTCTAAAAACTGCATTGAAACAAAGCTAGATGATTATTTTTAAAGCAGTTAATCTATAATTACGGTTTTTTTTCAATTCCAGCTTGACCAAAAACAGATACCCACATAGAATGCGTGTCAGATTCTCCCATAGCTCAGTCGGTAGAGCGACGGACTGTTAATCCGCAGGTCCCTGGTTCGAGCCCAGGTGGGAGAGCCAAAATTCTTAAAAAACCCACGCATTATGACGTGGGTTTTTTATTCCTGCTGTTTAGGGTCTAACGACACCGCATCATCTATGTTTGAATCCAGTCAATCGACTTTCTTGCTTATTGGCAGCTTGGCTAGCCTTGCCCTGTTTATCTTAATTTTTAAGCAATTATTTTTCCCCAAGAAAAACTTTTATCCTAAACCGATGATGACTGCTTTTGAACGCAGAATGTTTATGCGTTTAAAACAAGCTTTTCCTGAGCATCACATCTTGGCACAAGTGGCGTTTAGCGCATTAATCACCAACAACCACTATAAAATTCGTGCGCTGTTTAATCGTAAAGTGACTGATTTTGTGATCTTAAATGCAGAAATGCAGGTCATTGCAATTATAGAGTTAGATGACCCCTCACATATTGGCAAAGAACAGGAAGATGCAGAACGGGATGCAATGTTTCACGAGGCAGGTTATCGCGTTGTCCGATACACCGAGATTCCAAGTATCAGACAACTACAATCAGATTTGAGTTGAGATCATCAACTCGATATTAAGGTGTAGCTTCTGAAGCAGCTTGTGTCTGACCCGCCTGCTTCGCTTGCTGTGCTGCAGCTTCACGCGCTTCAATACGCGCAATAATTTCTGCCTGCTGTTGTTTATATTTTTCCTGATTTTTGGCATCACTATTGACTGCTAAAAATGCCATGCTGACCAAAAAGATAGGAATCAACAAACCTAAGCTTGCCAAGATAATCATCTTTTTTAGACTTGGCTTTTTTTCAGGACTTTGCTGCTCAGACTGTGACATCATATATTCCTATTTCAAACGCATCAAAATGAAGCTCAATATATCAGAATAATGCTGATTGTGCTTTGTGCATAAGTACGCACGTTCTAATGCTCAGTTTAATTTTTAACAGCAAAAATTGATCAGCGATCGAATAAAAAAGCACCTGACCAAACTACCATCAGATGCTTTGCTCAGTTTTTTATCGCACAGAAATATTTACATTAAAGCCAATACGATTCCTGAAAAAATAATCAGCCCTACCCAACGGTTATGACGAAATGCCCAAAAACAACGTTGCGGATCTTTATCTTTAGTTTTACTCCATTGATATATAAAGTCTGCAACCACCACCAATAACGCCGCTAAACCAAACGGAATCAATAAATTTTCTAACCACAATGCCGTACCAATCAAAAGCACACTGCCCGCTTGCAACAATGAAATAATCTGAATGTCATAGCGACCAAATAAAATTGCGGTAGATTTCACCCCAATTTTCAAATCATATTCACGGTCAGTAATTGCATATTGGGTGTCATAAGCCACAGTCCACGCCAAATTGCCAAAATACAATAACCAACAAGTAAGATCAGGCGTTGCACCTACAGCGGTATAAGCCATCGGGATAGACCATGAAAATGCAGCTCCCAAGAACACTTGCGGCAAATGAGTGTAGCGTTTCATAAACGGATAAATAAACGCTAAAAATAATGCCCCAAATGACCAATAAAAAGTTTCAATCGGTAAGAACAACAACATGGCTGCGCTAAGTGCAACCAAACCCAAGAATACATAAATGGCTTCTTTGGCACTAATCACACCCGTGGCTAAAGGACGTGTTTTGGTACGCTCCACATGACCATCCACCTTACGGTCAGCAAAGTCATTAATGGCACAGCCTGCAGCGCGCATAAAAATTGTGCCCAGAATCATAGGGATTAATATCCCGATAGACGGCATGCCCTGATTAGCAATCCACAAGGCCCACATGGTTGGCCAAAACACCAGTTCTGTGCCAATCGGTTTATCGAAACGACACAAATAATAATATGCTTCTAAACGCTCACGCCACGTGATCTGCTGTGCCAATGCCATACCAATCTCGTATCTTAATGTTGTTGAATAAATTGCTCAAAACGCGGTAAAAAAGTTTCTTGCACAATAAATTTACAGCCATGCCAAGTATAGCAACTCTGTCGTGTCCAGCCTTCATCGAGCAAAACCACACGCCTTTGACACAACGGATTGGTACGCTGAAATAAAAACCAGCCAATGGGTTTATTGCCAATATGCTGAAATAAACGGGCTTTGCTTTGCAAACTTAGAATCGGAAAAATACTTTTGGCTTTGACCCATGGCTGTTCATCACACCCATATAAATAGCTTTCACGCACCCATGAAGTGTGCCAATGTGGCATTTGCATCCACTGGGCATCTTGTAAATTTAAACGCTGAAAAGATTGCTGCAGTGGTTCAACTTTAAATTGTCCGCCTGCGAGCTGAGTCAGTTGTTGGGTCAAAGAACCTGCTGCATATAGCCATGTTTTTAATTCAGAAGGCAGATTTGCCTGCTTGGGAAAAATAGGCTGTGTTCGCATGTTCCGCCACCTTAACAAGATAGCCTAGTGTAGCCCAAATTTAGGCAAAGTTTTGTGACCGATGGCGCAATTCCCTGCAATTATCCAAAAAAATTAAGCGAATTCTTATATTTTGATAAAATCCATGCCAATTCAAAACCATGATTGCACCATCTAAAACAAAAAACCCGCCGAAGCGGGTTTTTCAAATTTAAGATTTTTGATGTATTACAAGCTGTAGTACATATCAAATTCAACTGGGTGAGTCGTCGTGTTCAAACGACGTACATCTTCAGTTTTCAATTCGATATAAGCATCAAGCATGTCTTTGGTGAATACACCACCTTTTAATAAATAGTCGTGATCTTCTTTCAAAGCATCAAGCGCCATTTCTAGGTTGTGTGCCACAGTTGGGATTTTTGCTTCTTCTTCAGGCGGAAGGTCATACAAGTTTTTATCTGCAGCTTCACCTGGGTGAATCTTGTTTTGAATACCGTCAAGACCCGCCATCAACAATGCCGCAAAACCTAAGTACGGGTTCATCATTGGATCAGGGAAACGCGCTTCAATACGTTTGCCTTTCGGGCTAGACACGTAAGGAATACGAATAGATGCAGAACGGTTACGCGCTGAGTAAGCCAACATAATTGGTGCTTCAAAGTGCGGTACTAAACGCTTATATGAGTTGGTCGATGGGTTAGTCAACGCGTTCAAAGAGCGGGCATGTTTGATAATACCGCCAATGAAGTACAACGCCATTTCTGACAAACCTGCGTATTCATCGCCTGCGAATAAGTTTTTGCCATCTTTAGAGATAGACATGTGTACGTGCATACCTGAACCGTTATCGCCTACCATTGGTTTAGGCATAAAGGTTGCAGTTTTTGCATATTGATGCGCAACGTTCCAAACTGCATATTTGAACTGTTGCACTTCGTCAGCCTTACGCACCATAGTATTGAAGCTCACACCAATTTCTAACTGGCAAGATGCAACTTCATGGTGATGTACTTCTACACGACCAGGCCCCATGATTTCTTCAATTTTTGCACACATATCTGCACGCATATCTTGAGAAGAATCTACTGGTGGTACTGGGAAATAACCGCCTTTCACACGTGGACGGTGACCTGAGTTACCAGCTTCGTAGTCTTTACCTGTAGACCATGCAGCTTCTTCAGCGATTAATGTGTGGCGCGCGCCAGACATATCGATGTCCCATTTTACTTCGTCAAATACGAAGAATTCTGGTTCTGGACCAAAGAAAGCAGTATCACCAATACCTGTCGATTTTAAATATTCTTCAGCACGGCGAGCAATAGAGCGTGGATCGCGGTCATAGCCTTGACCTGTCGATGGTTCGATAACATCACACGTTACAACCACTGTTGGTTCTGCAAAGAACGGGTCAATGAAACCTGTGTTGGCATCTGGGCGTAAGATCATGTCTGATGCTTCGATTCCTTTCCAGCCTTCAATAGAAGAACCATCAAACATTTTACCGTCTTCAAAAGTATCTTCATCGATACTGTCTGCAGGATAAGTTACGTGCTGCTCTTTACCCTTAGTATCTGTAAAGCGGAAATCGACCCATTTTGCACCACTTTCTTGGATGAGTTGAAGGACCTTGTTCGCCATGCTCATTTTGCTCCGATGTTTTTTGTTGCACCCGAAAGTGCGTGTTAGTAGTTGGCAGTTATTAAGCAATTAGCGTACCAACTTTTAAAAGCAAAGCTAAAACCATGAATTCCGTATGAGAATACATCATTTAAAAAAATTACTTTGTCTCTATTATACTGTCAGAAATACGATTTGCACCATATTCAAACACTGTTCATTTGATTTGATTTAAAACTGCAAAACATAGCACCATTTTAGTGCATTTATGTTTTATTTCTGTTGAATTGTAGATCAAAAAATAGCTCAAACTGTATCTATGCAAGCATTTTGCTGTGCCAAGCTTGCATTGAGCAATGCAAATTGTCCGACCAATCTTAAACAACACTTTATTTTTTATTGAGCAAAAATAATAAGATCGTTTAAAAATCCTAAACCTGTATTATTTTCGATCAAGCTGATTGAAAATATCTATACTGCAGATTTGTATTTTCTATCGAAACGCTGCACTCAAACTACCTGACGTGAACCGCTAATAACATGCGCCATGATGCTACTTTTTAGCGCATTTTTTATGCTGTCTTAAGTGTGAAGCTAAAATATGACTGGTGAATGACCCTGTTTGATCATGTGTTCATTTCTTTCAGATCAAACCTGAACATTGCGCAGCAAGCTTTGAAAATCTATAAATTGGTGAATGCGCTGATAAGCTTTAACAGGGATTATCATATAAATAGTCCGCAGAAAATGCTTATTTTTTGCTATGATGATAAGCGCTTCCTTATTCCACCTTCTTTTCGACAAGAAAAATAAAGTCCTTTCTCGTTATAGGCGCAGGAATAAAGCAAATTATCTCAGACTCTTTAGCACTTAAAGTGTTCAATTTTCAATAGGTTAGCTCATGCTTTTAATGATCGACAACTATGACTCTTTTACCTACAACATCGTCCAGTATTTTGGCGAGTTAAATCAGGAAGTAAAAGTCGTTCGTAATGATGCCGTGACATTAGAAGATATTGAGCGATGGCAACCCAAGTATTTGGTGATTGGCCCAGGCCCTTGTTCTCCATCTGAAGCAGGGATTTCTATTCCTGCAATTCAGCATTTTGCAGGCAAAATTCCGTTACTGGGTGTGTGTTTAGGACACCAAAGTATCGGACAAGCCTTTGGTGGAAACATTGTGCGCGCTAAAACCGTGATGCATGGTCGTTTATCGGATATGTACCACAGCAACACAGGTATTTTTAGCAATCTGCCTTCACCATTTTCTGCAACCCGTTACCACTCTTTGGTGATTGATCAAGCAACCTTGCCAGATTGTCTGGAAGTGACATGCTGGACCAAAGAAGCAGATGGTTCGATGGAAGAAATTATGGGCGTGAAGCACAAAACTTTGCCTGTTGAAGGCGTGCAATTTCACCCCGAATCGATCCTGAGCCAACACGGTCATCAAATCTTTAAAAACTTTTTGGAAATTTACGCATAATGAGCGAGTCAAATCACATGAATATTCAACAAGCACTCAACCATATTACAAAACAAATTCACCTGACTCAGCCTCAAATGGAAGATGTGATGCGCGCGATTATGTCGGGCGAAGCAACAGACGCTCAAATTGGTGCATTGATGATGGGCTTACGCTTAAAAGGCGAAAGCATTGATGAAATTACTGCTGCTGCACGTGTAATGCGTGAATTTGCCATCAAAATTGATGTCAGCGATATTCCTTACCTCGTAGATATTGTTGGTACAGGTGGCGATGGTCAAAACCTATTTAACGTATCTACCGCCTCTTCCTTTGTCATTGCAGCTGCAGGTGCAACCATTGCCAAACACGGTAACCGTGGGGTTTCAACCAAATCAGGCTCATCTGACTTACTTGAGCAAGCAGGCATTAATCTTGATTTAAACATGCAACAAACTGAACGCTGTATTCGTGAAATGGGCGTAGGTTTCTTGTTTGCACCGAATCATCACAAAGCCATGAAATATGCGGTTACCCCGCGTAAAGAGTTGGGTATTCGCAGTATTTTCAACTTGCTTGGGCCATTGACTAACCCTGCGGGTGTAAAGCGTTTTGTCATTGGGGTGTTTAGCAATGAATTATGCCGCCCGATTGCAGAAGTGATGAAACAGCTCGGTGCTGAGCATGTCATGGTGGTGCATTCTAAAGATGGTTTAGATGAAATTAGCCTTGCTTCGAGCACTTATGTTGCAGAACTCAAAGATGGTGAAATTACCGAATGGGAACTTACCCCTGAAAGCGTGGGAATTGAATCTCAAACTTTAACAGGACTGATTGTAGAAAACTCTGCTGAAAGCTTGAGTTTGATTAAAGATGCTTTAGGCAAAAACAAATCAGATAAAGGCGAAAAAGCGGCCAATATGATTGCACTCAATGCGGGTGCGGGTATCTATGTTTCGGGTCTAACTACAAGCTACAAACAAGGTGTCGCTTTGGCACATGACATTATTTATGGTGGACAAGCTTTGGAAAAAATGGGCGTGTTGTCTGAATTTACCAAAACGCTCAAACAGTACGAAGCATAAAGCAAATCAGGAAGGTGCATCATGGTGGATATTAGCAATACCATTTTAGGTAAAATTGTAGAACGTAAAAAAGAAGAGTTTGCCGAGCGTTTAAAACAACGCAGTTATGCAGACCTAGAACAATTGGCACGTGCAGCAACACCTGCACGTGGCTTTGCACAAGCCTTGCATAACAAACGCCCAGCGGTGATTGCGGAAATTAAAAAAGCATCACCATCTAAAGGCATTATTCGTGAAAACTTTGACCCTGCCGAAATTGCACAGCAATATGAAGCCGCAGGCGCAGCCTGTTTATCTGTGCTGACTGATGTCGATTTCTTTCAGGGTGCAGATGAAAATATTCAGATTGCCCGTTCACACTGTAACTTGCCTGCTCTGCGTAAAGATTTCTTGATTGATCCGTATGGTGTGGTAGAAGCACGTGCCTTACACGCAGACTGTGTGTTATTGATTGTGTCTTGCCTATCTGACCAACAGTTGGAAGAAATGTCGGAAACGGCTTTTGAACATCACTTAGATGTGTTGGTTGAAGTGCATGATGAAAATGAATTGGAACGTGCTTTGAATCTTTCAGAGCGTTGTATTTTAGGGGTCAATAACCGAAATTTAAAAACCTTTGAAGTCGATTTAAACACCTCATTGCGTTTAAAAAACTTGTTGCCGCCTGCGCGTTTATTGGTCACTGAAAGTGGTATCGCCACACCAGAAGATGTCCGCATGATGCAAGACCATGAGATTCACAGTTTCTTGGTCGGTGAAAGTTTTATGAAACAAGCACGTCCTGACCATGCCTTTACGGCACTGTTTGGTCAGCCTGAAAATCTATAATCCAATTTGAAATACCATGAGTAAACATGATTCTTCGCTTTCTAAAGAACAGTACAATTTACTAAAATCTTTTAAAAAGCAAATCACTCAGCCTCATACTTCAAGCATTGCCAAGCCGTCTGAACCCAAAGTTCAGACGCCTGAGCAACAACAGGAAGATGATCTCGCATTGTTTCGTCAGCAAATGCAAGGCGTTCAAAAAATGGACGCAGGCAATATTGCAAAAATCGAACACACTGCCAAGAAAAAACCAGATGCCCAAACGCTGGCCAAACGTGCAGCAGCCATAGGCCCTATGGAAACCGATGATACCTTGCTGTCCGATACGCAAGCCATGCTTAACCCTGTGGGCAGCCAAGCTTCGCTGAGCTATCGCATTGCAACTTTGCAACATAAAGTCTTTGAAGATTTAAAAGCAGGCAACTTACGCTGGTTTGAAGCTGTTGATTTGCACGGTTGTACGGTAGAAGAAGCGCGGGTAGCCGTTTTGCAAATCATTCAAATGGCTAAAGATGAAAACCAGAACGTGATTAAAATTGTGCATGGCAAAGGCCCTGAAGCCATTTTAAAAACTTATGTAAATGGCTGGCTGCGTCAGCATCGTGATGTTTTGGCTTTTGTGAGTGCGCCTGAAAAACAAGGTGGCACTGGTGCAGTTTTAGTGTTGCTTAAACGCAGCGAAAAGAACCCAAAGTTTAAACAGTAATCGGTTTCATCTTTTAAACAAGGCATTGCAATAGTTTTCTGTTACAATGCCGACCTTGTTCAATATCAGTGTAAGTGAACACGTCTTATGTCTATGCAGCAATCCTACGCAAACATCCTAACCGCCGTTGGTGAAGATCTTAATCGTCCAGGTCTAAAAGATACGCCGATGCGTGCTGCTAAAGCTTTTTCGTATTTAACTTCGGGCTATAGCCAAACCTTAGCCGAAGTGACCAATAATGCCGTATTTCCATCCGACAACCGTGAAATGGTCTTGGTGAAAAATATTGAGTTCTACTCACTGTGTGAACATCATTTATTGCCATTTTATGGTCGCGTGCATATCGCCTATTTACCTGAAGGTAATGTTTTAGGCTTGTCTAAATTTGCCCGTATTACCGAAATGTTTGCACGTCGTTTGCAAATTCAGGAAAATCTGACTCAGCAAATTGCGGAAGCTGTGGCTGAAGTGACCAAAGCACGCGGTGTTGCTGTGGTGATTGATTCAGCCCATATGTGCATGATGATGCGCGGTGTAGGCAAACAGGAATCGACCACACGTACCGTATCTTTTGTAGGTGACTTTAAAACAGATAAAGAAGCCCGTCGTGAATTTTTAAGTGCGGTGCCTGAGAGTTTTTAAATTGTGGCTAAGTTCCTCAATCAAATAAAAAATCCCGAAATTTATGTTCGGGATTTTTGGGTTTTAGATTAAAAAATTAGCTTGATACATCTTCAGATTCAACCTACAGACACATTGTTGCGTCCATTATTTTTTGCCATATACAAGGCTTTATCCACTTCTTCAAAAAAACGTTGATAGTCTGGATGCCCATCATATTCATGCACACCTATACTAATGGTAAAGTTAAATTCTTCACCTGTTGATGTTTTTAATGTGGCTTTTTCGACACGTTTACGAATATTTTCAGCGACTACCAAGGCACGATCAATGGTGGTATCAATCTGTAACAGTAAAAATTCTTCGCCGCCAATTCGGAAGGCATAGTCACTGCCTTTTGCATATTGCAAAATCACATCAGCTAAAAACTGTAATGCATCATCTCCTGCTGCATGTCCATAACGGTCATTGATTGATTTAAAATGATCGGCATCTATCGCCAACAATGTTAAAGGCGAATTATTTTTTCGTGAAAAATTAATTTCACGGGACACGATGGTATTTAAATAACGGCGGTTGAGCAGTTGAGTTAAGGCATCATTGCCTGAATTGATATATTCAGACACCTGAAAAATTTGATCGACTAAATGCAAAATTTCACGATTCTTGGCACGAATGGATTGAATCATTTCAATTGCCTGTGCCTGACTTTCACATTGACCAATTTTCTGAATTAATTCATCCACCTGATAAATAAATTCAGTAATAGTTTGTACTTGTTCCGAACTTGAAAATGCATAAGCCGCTTTATGAATAAACCATAAACCAAATTCTGTTTTAGATAAAATCGGTTGCGTCATTTTGGTGTGATCGGACACCACCTGAAACATCAGTTCATTTTCCCAATCCAGCAAAGTTCCGCGTTGTCGATCTTTGTGCACGGCAACATCTTGCATGGCAGAAAATAAGCGATAGGTATGTTTCATATCATTATGTACTTCGACCTTCATTTCATAAGATCGGCACATAATTTCTGTGGCAAAGCATAAAATTTGGCTTAAATAATTAAACTGATTTAAGTTGCTATTGGCTTCTGTTGCAAAAAACTCAAAAGCCTTTTTTATAATAACGCGCACACCACGAATAATCAGCCAAGATGGAATTTGTACACGTGCATGCACATCGCCCACTTTAAATTGCTTTTCTACAATCTCGTTATAATTGTGTTGAAACGGAACTTCAAAACTGGAAATTAGCCACTGATATAAAGAGTTTTTTAAGCGATTCTTCACCATCTCTGCAGACAAAAATTCTGTCGCATGTTCTTCAAGCAACATTTGCTGATAGAACTCGATCACAAAATCTTCTGCATGTGCTTGAATAAACTGGAATGTCGCTTGCAAATCTTCTGGCTTAAATTGCTCGCAAATTGACTTCCATTGCTCTGCAAGCTCATGCGTACACTCTTGATACATCCACAACAACCCAGCCAAAAGAAACTGCTAAATTTTAACGGGTTTCACCAGCAACTCAACTTGTTTAGCTGGTTTTTTACAATTCAGTATAAATTCAACAGCTCTTTAAAAAAAATGCACATAGCCTAAACTGGTCTTGTTCCAGTCCTGTTTGTCCTGTTGTTGATATTCCCAACCCAATCGCAACACATGCTGCGGGTTGAGTACATATTGCAACTGGCTGTTCAGCTTAAATTGCCATTGGTGACGATCTTCCCAATACGGTAATTCAAGCTGAACCAAACTATTCATGCGTGCTGACCAGATATTTTGACAACCCAGTGTTGGGCCAATTCCAACACGCCAGCCTTTGTCTAAAGCCTTACCCGCTTGCACATGATTTTGAATTTGCACATAACACAAATGTTCACGCGCTTGATTAGCCACGCTATAACCAAACTGTGTTTTTAAACTTAAAACACCATGCTGTTCCGTTTCGCTAAAAGCCCCGTGCGAATTCAGGGCTTCTTGCTGCCAACCCAAATTAAAGCCCCAACTAAGTGGTGTTTTAAATGCGGTCATTGGGTTATAAGAGTTCACCGAGAGTAAATCTAACTGATTCAGTTTTAAGCGGTCTTCACGATATTGCACAGAAGCTTCTAAAAAGTTGAGTTGCGTCCCTGTACGAAAACCACCTTGCGGATCAAGTAAGTCATGGTAAGCCTGTCGATGACTCAACTCTACAAAATGCTCGCCTTGCACCTCGCCAGTACGCACAGCAAAGCTTCGTGCATGATGCCCCTGCACAGGATCGACCTGAGGGCGTGCGACATCCTGACGTTGTTTTTCTAAATTGATCTGACTTCTTAAACTTAAAATTTGTCTCAGTCGCGGTTGTGCAATTTTGGCTTCAATTTTGCGTCCAATCAGTTTCAGATACAAATCGTCATAAGCCATTTCCAGAATTTTAGCTTGATCGATTTGGCTGTGATTTTGCAAAACTGCCGCCACATTTTCAGGTTCTGCTTCGGCCACTTGATGGGCAGTTTTTGCCAACGCTGTGCCATGTTGTCTAGCTTGCGCCAATAACTGAGTTTCCAAAGCAGGACGATAGACAACATCTGCCACTAAATTTTCCTGCTCTACAGCTTTTAGTGTTTCAATTGGAATAGATGCGACTCTAAACTGCTGCTGTAAATTCAGCTCAGGGCGCACCAAATCCATTAAACCCAATAAGCGATAGGCACAATTATCACTGATAAAATAATACGGAAATTGCACATGCTTCATTTCCCAAATGTGCTGCACTAAAAATGTGGTTTCCTGCTCATTCAGTGCCAGTTCATATTCCCACAAATCTCGGCTTTCTAAATCGCCATATTCTTTTACTTTGCGGTAATACGGCATCAGTGAATATTCACCCGGATATTGCCCTGTAAGTCCTTTCCATGCATAAGACCAACCTTCGCTGCCCGTTACCGTTGCTGCATAATTGACAGCATAAGAAATTAAATTCAGTTGTTTTTGATCTTTTGGGTCTAAGCGCAATAAAGTATGCCCAAACATAGAACTTGGATTGCCCATAAAGTCTGTGGCATAAATCAGCACTGCTTTATAAGGTTTAATTTGTCCAATCCATTCGTCCAATTCAGGACATTGCACCTGTGCCAAATCTTGTTGAGGAATTTGTAATTGTTCAATTAACCAGCGGCTACGTGCAGGAAATTTACACTGCACCGATTGATTGGCAGGCGCTGTTTCAAATAATGCCTGCACATTGCGAAGTAACTCTTGGTTTAAATTGCTTCCGCCTTGTTCCGACACAAAATAGCCTGCATATTGCACTTCACTTTTGCCTTGCTGCGCATACATTAAACGCTGCCAAGTCACCTGTTCTGCCAAGTGTAGGTCTTTGGCTTTTTGCACATAATGTGCGGAAGATATTGCTAATTTATTTGTATTTTGTACTGTAGAAGTGGCTGTAAGTGGCTGAATCTGTATTGGAGATATTTCAGGAGATAACGCAAAAACCGTAGGAGATAAAAAAACTAAACTACTTAAAATAATGGATTTCATGGACATTTTATAAATTTTATATACATATTCAGGCTTAAACGTATTCTTGTGCTATAAAAAAGCCCTGCGAATAATGCAGGGCTTTATTCAAACTTAAACGTATGCTTTTAAAACGTCATCATTCGCCATCACGCTCTGTAAAGATGCCAATACTTCTAAAGAAGTCTGGTTTTCTGCAGAATAAATAGATGCAAAGTTTTGCTTAGAAACCGCAAAGAAATGTGCTTTATCTTCTGCTTTAATGCTTAATAATTCAGCCAATACGTTCAAGCTTTCGCCTTCACCAACTGCCATATCGCGTGCCAATGTTTCAGCATTTTCATTGGTAAATGTCACAACTTGTGCAGTTACTGTACCTGTACCGCTACAACCTAAAGTACCAAATGTGATACCAAACAATTGGTTTGCAAAAATACCGTTTGTAGTTGCTGCTAAAATTTTTGCAACTTTGCCAGACTGACCTGCCCAAACTTGAGAACCGATACCACAACCTGCATCACGGTCTGCAAATGCTGCTGTAGAACCCACTGCCAAGACAGCAGCCAATGCTAATTTTTTAATCATCGCCTTACTCCAGAGATTTATTATTCGAAAAATTATGCTTCGAATCGTTATTCTTTATTGCTATGTGTAATTTTTATTACACTATTTTAAGATAGCGAGATGTCACTCAGAAGGCAAAACATTTATCACAAAATCAGGCATTATTTTTGTGCATTTTTGTAGCGTCGATTGGTTTTTAGCTTAAAGATTGGTCTTAAATTTGAAAATAGATTTTAGTGTTGAAGATAGCATTTAGATTTACAGCTGCTGTTGATCCTCAGTTTTCAGTGTCCACTGCCCTTCTGCATCGCGATAACCCAAAATTTTCATGACCAGAACCAGACTCAGTAACAGCAATAAATACCAAGAACCGAGTTTGCCCCAGCCGACCATGTGCCACGCATCGACCTGACTTGGATACAACCATATTTGATAAAAGGTGCTAATGTTTTCTGCGACCCAAATAATAAAAGCCAAAAGCATCAATACAGGCAACATTGGCAGTTGTAATTGAGACCGTTGTAATTGAAAACGAATTTTGGTTTTCCAGAAAATCACAACGCTCCACGCAAACAAGCCATAACGAATATCGGGGATAAAAAACTTGCTCATGAAGTTGATGTACGACAACACTGCCAAGGCCATCATATTGCTAAAAGTCGGCAAATTCCGTAAAGATACCCGATACAAACGCAAAGAACGCGCAAAGAAACTGCCAACTGCAGAATACATAAAGCCTGCAAAAAGCGGTACGGTCATAATTTTAAAGACAGCAGGTTGAGGATATTGCCACGATGCAATTTGTGGATGAGTTAAAAAAATTTCCATGATCATCGCTAAAATATGAAACAAAGCGATGACTTTGGCTTCTGCCCAAGATTCCAGTTTTAAATATAAAAGACAAACTTGAATAATTAAGGCATAGAATAATAAATAGTCGTAACGGAAAAATCCGAAATATTCCTGACTGCCCATTGAAGCAGTCAGGGCAAATGCAATCAGCAATAAAATTCCAAATAAGGCAGCCGAAGCTGCCTTAGTCGAAAACTCAAGTCCTGACTTTAGCCATGTTATCCACATGATGTGACAACCTGACTGAAGCTGAGATTACACCGATACATCTACAAATGATCCATCTATATCATTGTGCGATTATAGATATTTGGCACTGTATTCATGAACCGTGTCGATAAATACTTTAGGACGTTCAGGGTCTACCCACTGGGTAATACCATGCCCTAAGTTGGCTACATAACCTGTTTTTTCACCATTGGCATAGGCATCATCTAGCATCGCACGTGTTGCTTTGGCAATTGCTTCAGGTGAACCGTACAAAGTGGCTGGGTCTAAGTTACCTTGCAATGCGGCACGACCACTCACCGTTTGACGTGCGACATTTAACGGTGTTGTCCAGTCCAGACCAAAAGCATCTGCACCTGTTGCAATCATTGGCTCCAGCCATTGACCGCCACCTTTGGTAAATAAAATAACAGGGATTTTACGTCCATCTTTTTCACGTTGCAGACCTGACACAATTTTCTGCATATAGTGGAGTGAAAATTCAAGATATTCACGATGGGCCAATGCACCGCCCCAACTGTCAAAAATTTGGACTGCCTGTGCGCCTGCATCAATTTGTGCATTTAAGTATTCGGTCACTGCATCGGCCAAACGGTCTAATAGTGCATGTAAAACTTCAGGCTGTGCGTACATCATGTTTTTGGTGAAACGGAAATCTTTGCTTGAACCACCTTCAACCATATACGTTGCCAAAGTCCATGGACTACCTGAAAAACCAATTAAAGGCACTTGTCCGCCCAAAGCAGAACGAATGGTCGATACTGCATTCATGACATAGTCTAAGTCTGACTTGGCATTAAATTTAGGTAAATTGGCAACGTCTTGCTCGGTACGCACCGTTTTATGAAACTTTGGCCCTTCGCCTACTTCAAAATACAGACCTAAGCCTAATGCATCGGGTACAGTTAAAATATCTGAAAATAAAATCGCAGCATCTAATTCATAACGACGCAAAGGCTGTAAAGTCACTTCACAGGCAAATTCAGTATTTTTGCATAGAGAAAGAAAATCTCCTGCCTGCGCACGTGTAGCACGATATTCTGGTAAATAACGTCCTGCCTGACGCATCATCCATACGGGCGTGCAATCTACTGGCTCACGTAATAAGGCACGAAGAAAACGATCATTTTTTAAGGTCGTCATTTACTTTCCCAACTCATTTTCAATCTTGCAGCCATCATATCAAAAAGGTTGAAGTTTTAATAACTTCATTTCTTGCTCGTCTTTTCAGCCTATTCTAAGTGTTCAAATTCAGCTTACGTTTATGTGAAATACATCACACAAACAAAAGTCACTGTAAAATTGGGGTTATCTTGCATATTTACACAAAACAACTACTGCATCTCCTTAGTTTTTCTGCAATACTTGGCTAGTTTTTATCTATGTAAATGAATAATTCTCAAGGTTGAATTACATGTTGGTTCGCACAATACTCGCAATGAGTTTAAGTTGCATTTTTGCAGGGACTACTTTTGCTGCATCTACTGCTGAACAACCGTTAAATCCACAAGTGATTAGCAATACCGCTATTGAAGATCCGATTGATCCTTTAGCGACAGAAGCATCGGCTGCACAAAATAATCTAAATGCAACAGACACTGCTATTACGCAACAAGAACAAAATGATTTAAATAAGGCTTCAAAAACCTTAGATGATCTACACAAAACTGAAGATACCACTGCCGATGTAGGCACTGCACCAACAAAAAGCTCTGCAAGCCAAACTGCTACATCCAACACAGCAGCACCAAAAGCTTCATGGACTTTAGATGGTTTAAATAATGCCACTTGGTATGAAAATATTGGTAAAGGTCAGTTCCCTGTGTATGCACGTGCACACGTGATGCTGAACAATTCACATGCTTCTCCAGGTGCAATTGATGGCACTAGTGGTAAGAACACCCTAAAAGCAATTGCATCATTCCAGCAAATGAATGGCATTAGCCCAACGGGTATTTTAACCAAAGAAACTTGGGATGCGTTGGTTGCACGTCAAGGTTCACGTCCTGCATTTGTAGAATACACGGTTACTGAAGCGGACTTAAAAGGTCCTTATGCGAAATCTATTCCGCATGACTATGCAGAACAAGCCAAAATGAAAGGCTTGTACTACACCCGCGTAAGTGAAATGTTAGGTGAAAAATTCCACATGGATGAAAATTTCTTAAAGAAATTAAATCCGAATGCAACATTTAATAAAGTGGGTGAAAAGTTATTGGTGACCAACGTTCGCAATGACTTACCTGAAGACATTCACCTGATTGTGGCGCACAAAGGTGCAAAACAACTGTATTTGTTCAACAAACAAAACCAAATGGTCGGCTCATTCCCAGCAACCATTGGCAGTGCAGATACTCCATCGCCAACAGGTACTTATAAAGTGACAGGTGTTGCACCAAACCCATGGTACAGCTATTCACCAAGTAACTTTATTCAGGGCAAAAACTTAAAACCGCTGTCTTTACCACCAGGCCCTAACGGCCCTGTGGGGAATATCTGGATTGGTTTAAGTAAAAAATCATTCGGTATTCACGGCACACCAAACCCATCGACCATTTCAAAAACGGCGTCGCATGGTTGTATCCGTTTAACCAACTGGGATGCAAACGATTTAGGTCGTAAAGTACGTTCTGGCGTGACTGTAAAATTCCTTGAATAATCAGTGATCGCTTTAAACCGCAAAAGACCCACGTTTTTACGTGGGTTTTTTAATGCCGCGATAAAACTCTAAAATGTCTAGGTTCTGCAAAAAATCTACACATGTTGCAATTTTAGAACGGCATGTTGCAGTTCGCCTCTAGGTCGGCTGCGGTGAAAAGATTAAGATTAGTTCAAGTTAAAAAAATGATAGGAGCATTATCATGAATGCTTATTTACACCGTAGTGAAGATCGTGGTCATGTGAAAATGGGGTGGTTAGACACCAAACATAGTTTCTCTTTTGGTAATTGGTATAACCCGAAATATATGGGTGTTAGTGCCTTACGTGTCATTAACGATGACCGTATTGCCGCACATAATGGTTTTGGTACTCACCCACACGACAACATGGAAATTTTGACTTGTGTATTAAGTGGTACGATTTCCCACCGCGACAGCATGGGCAATGAACGCCATATTACTGCAGGTGAATGGCAGTTAATGAGCGCAGGTACAGGCGTTCAGCACAGCGAAATTAACAATGGTGATGAAGAAGTACACATGCTGCAAATTTGGATTCAGCCGAATGTACGCGATGCAGAGCCGACGTATCAGCAAATTCAACGTGACCCAAATACAGCACCCAACCAGTGGCATTTAATTGTCGGCCCGAATGACAATGCCCCAATGCACATTCGTCAACAGGCAGAAGTAAAAGCAGCTGTTTTAGAAACTGGACATCGTTTAGAAGTTACAGCAACACAAGCGGTAAACTATGTGCATGTAATTCGTGGTGAAATCACCATTGGCGAGCAAACAGTTAAAGCGGGCGATGCTTTGTTATTTGCTGATAATGCTGTGATTGAAGCAAAAGAAGACAGCCAGTTCATTTGGTTTGATTTACCAAAACAGTAAGTCCTGACTGTCACCTTATTATGATTGAGCATCTTTAATTTTTTGAGTTACCCTCTTGCCCTCTTCTACAGAGGGCTTTTTTATGGCTGAAATTGCATGATTCATTTTTTAAACACAGTTTTTGTCACGTTAATGACTTTACGCTGTTGTCTGCAAATACGCAGCAATTTGCTCTGCCACATTCCGTGCGGTTCGGGAAACACCAATTAAAGTTGCCGAGGCTGCGCCTGTCCAATCGCCATAACCAACCAACCATAAATTTTGCTGTTGTAACGCTCGATTTTCTAACACATCGACTGTGCCTTGTGCATTAACCACATTCAAACTTTGTAAATGCGACAATGCTGCCTTAAAACCTGTGCACCAAATAATGGCATCAATTTCCTGTTCGCGCCCATCTGCCCAAACTGCACTATGTTCGGTTAAATAGTCAAATGGCGGCAGACCATGTAATACATCACGTTGCCGTGCTTCTTTGACACTTGGAATCATCACAATATCGCCCAAACCACCGATCGGTTGTTCAATACTGCGACCTTCCTGCTGGGCTTTTAAGCGCTCCGTGGCACGTAAAAATAAAACCCGTCCATCTACATCATCGGCTAAAAAACTTGGCGGTTGCTGTGTAACCCAAAAAGTTTCGGCCACTTTAGACACTTCTGCCAAAATTTGTGCGCCTGAGTTACCCCCGCCGACAATCATGACTCTTTTGCCCTGAAAAGCATTGGCATTGCGGTAATGAGCCGAATGAATTTGTGTGCCTAAAAAGCGTTCGCGTCCTGTATAAGCAGGAATAAAAGGCTGACTCCACGTTCCAGTAGCACTCACAGCGGCTTTGGCTCGCCAGCTTTGCTGTGCCGAACACACAATTAAATCATTGCCTTCCTTCAGGACTTTTTCGACCTGCACAGGACGCAGCACAGGAAATTGATAGCGTGTTTCATACGCTGTTAAATAGTCAATCACTTCTAATCGTTTCGGATATTCCTGTTCGGTTTTTGGCATTAACCAGCCGGACAAAGAACTCCATGTATTTGGAGAGAACAGCTGTAAAGAATCCCACGCATGTTGCCACGCACCGCCCGACTGCGTTTGATTATCCAAGATCAGAAAATTGATTTTTTGCCGTTTTAAAAAGTAAGCCGTGGCCAATGCTGCTTGTCCGCCACCAATAATAATTACATCGGCATCCATTATTTGATTCAAAATGGCTCTCCTGCTCGCAATACGCACCCTGTTGCTATGCCTAATCTTAGCGCATAAGTGCAACACGTGAGAGATTAAAAATTCAGTCCACCAAACTCAACTTATGGAAGCACGTAATTAGAAGCAAGCCATCTTGAAAAATGATGCTGCAAAAAAGCCAAGTCTTTCAACTTGACTTTGTTTTGTAAGATAGCTTGATGTGCAACACTGCAGAATCAGGTTCGGGCTTTAAAAAGCCCAAACCAATTTCAAAGTCGAAGAGTGTCCTTCAGGACGATGTTCCACTTCGGTTTCTTTCAAAAACTTTGCTTCCAAAGACCAATTATCACGTTTGTATTGAATCGCGGGACCAAAAGATAGAGCCTGTCCTTTATTGCCAATACTGACACCATTCACTTCATCATCTGTGGTTTGTTTAAATACATAACCTTCGAGTGCCAATTTGACTTGATCATTCAATTGATAACCGATTGCATAATCTCCAGCGAAATAATCCCCCGACTGATAATTTGTGTCGTCATTTTCACTGTTGAAGCTATAAGACATTTTGGTGGAAAACTCCCAACCTTGCGGCTGCAAATAAGAATACGCAAAGATAGGACGAATGGTGTTGTAGTTCTTACCTAAGTTGGCAACTACAGGACGTTGTGGATTGGCATCTTCATAATCGCCTGTTGCGAGCACACCTTCTAAAGCAGCTACACTGTGATGATTGCCTTTATGCCAACCCAACATGCTGCCAATAATCAAATCGCCCAAACCACTGTTAGAGTCTGACATGCCCATCACATTTAAACGCAAATCGACCAAAGGCTGTGCAGCATATAAACCCAACTGACCGCCTGCAATGTGTTGGGGGATCATCCATACCAAACGTGGAATATAGACATTCACATCGGCATGGAAATTGTCTGGGCCGTCTTTAAACTCACTGGCATGATAGTTCTGATAGTAGTTGAGTAAGTATACCCCAGCTGGTGGTAAAGCCCCTGCTGCAATGCCTTCTGCGCCTAATCCAAATGTATCTAAACCGTTTTCTGTTGCATTGACGTGTGTCGCCATGACACCCAAAAGCATGAGTGCCCAAATTTTGTTATTCATAGAACATCCTATTCAATAGAAATTTTGATGAAGTCTGCCTGCTGCGCCTGAATCATTCATGCGCGAACAGCCGACTTTTAAGGGCAGCATCAACAAAGAACTTGCTGATGCTGTATTGGCGAACGTGTTAAAACTTTGTGTTTTAAGGTGTGGGATTAAGCACTTGCACGACGACGTTCAACTTCAGTCGATGGTGCATTTGCAGTGTCTTTGACTAATTCAAAGTTAAAGGTGATGTGCTTAAATGGTTTGTCTAAACCACGGCGCTGAATTTCTGCAGCATCGGTCACATCTACCGCTGTTGCAACCAGACCTTCACGGGTCGCAAATGCGAAGTCATCCCACAGGTATTGATCACCTTCAATGTTAAATTGCGTAGTGAGTTTGCGGTAACCTGGTGCAGAAATGAAGTAATGCACGTGAGATGGACGGTTGCCATGACGACCTAGTTTGTTTAATAAAGCTTGAGTCGTGCCGTCTGGTGGGCAGCCATAACCGACTGGCATGGTCGTTTGCGCCACATATTTACCATTGGCATCACTGAAAATAGTACGGCGTAAGTTAAAGTCAGACTGAGATTTATCAAAGAATGAATAGTTACCTAAACCGTTGGCATGCCAAACTTCGACTTTGGCATTTTCAATGATATTGCCATTGGTGTCAGTGACTGTACCTTCAATAATTAACGTATCTAAATGGTCTGATTCTGAACCATCATCCATACGCGCAAAACCGACTGATTCAGGCGCACCTGCAACATAAAGTGGCCCTTCAATGGTACGTGGTGTACCGCCTGTTACGCCTGCTTTGGCATCGGCTTCATCGGCACGTAAATCTAGATAATGTTCTAAACCCAAACCTGCTGCAAGTAAACCAAGTTCATTGGCTTTGCCTGCATCGGTAATATATTCCAGACCTTTCCACACTTCTGAAGGCTGAATGTCTAAATCTTCAATGGCTTGAAATAAATCTGCCACTAAACGCACCACTATTTGCTGCACACGCTGATCGACAGGGCGTGTAGCGGTGTCTACGTTCATTTCCTTCACTAAAGTATCAATTTGTTGACGGTCCATGTAACTCTCCTTGGCTATTTTGGCTTTGCTGGTTGTCGCATTGCTATTTTGGCTTTTGACACTGCCTTACTGTGTTGATGATGGTGTCAGTGCTGAGCTAAATGCCTCAACACTGACCGACTTCCTTGGAAACTTTTTATCTATTGCAATTCGATAGGCTCAGTACAATATTGCAGCACCTATCCACTTTTAAATATGTGTTAAATATGTTTAAACAATGCTGAACGTGACTGACCACTTGCACCATCGGCAGCACTCAAGAAGCGTTCAGTGTGAATATCACGTTCAAACAAACGGCTTTGCATTAAGGTCGAAATTGCTGCATCAATCATGACTGGTGGGCCGCATAAATAGGCTTTGTGTCCACCGCAACGCTGCTCAAAATAATCGGCAACCGCTTCATGCACATAGCCTGTAAATCCTGTCCAATGGTCTTCTGCTTTAGGTGCATTTAATGCAGGAATGTAGCGGAAGTTTGGATAGTCTTTGACTAACTGCTCAAACAGTTCTCGGTTATATAATTCCGCAACATCACGCGCACCTTGGAATAGGTAAATGGTGCGGGTATCACCCGACTCTAGTAAGTCTAAAATCATAGATTGCGGGCTAGATAAACCTGAACCACCTGCAATAAAAATCGCATCCTGATCATCCGATTTACGTACAAAGAATTGTCCGTATGGCCCTGAAATTTCCAGTGCGTCGCCTGCCGCAAGCTGCTCATGCACATAGGTCGTAGCACTGCCGCCCACAACATGACGAATATGCAATTCAATAATGCCTAGTTCGCTTGGTGCATTGGCAATTGAGAAGGCACGAGTGCCTTCAATACCCGGGAATTGCACGTTAATGTATTGCCCTGCCTGAAACTCCATCGGGCGGTCTAACTGCAAGCGCACACCTTTAATGGTTGGAGATAAGTCCTTTACCTCAAGGACTTTGGCCTGATAATCCTGAACCAAATATCCCAAGAAATCTGGGTCTTCATCAACATCGGCTTCAATGGTCATGTCTGATTCAGGCTTACAGCAGCACGCCAACACTTTGTGTTCTTCACGTTCCAGATCCATCAGCGCGAAAGGTGACGCTTCGCCGACATCATAATAACCATCGGTGACTTGGACTTTACAAGTGCCGCAAGTGCCATGCCCACAAGCAAATGGCAACCACACGCCTTGACGTAACGCGGCATCTAAAATGGTTTGATCTTCTTCAACCTCAATGGTTGTGCCAATTGGCTCAATTGTGACTTGATAGCTCATCTGCGACCTCCTGTCTTGTACTTACTGACTGTGCTTTGCTGTCTTTATTTTGTTGTGATCTTACTGTTTTAAACGTGTGCGCCCTTGTACCCATTCAGTCCTGGGGTCACAAAACGCAGTAGTGATTTTTGATCGAAGCCAATTTCTGCCAAGGTCTGTTCAGGGCGTGGCTGAATTACCTGTTTGTTTAAAGTAAATTGCACTTCATCCCATTTAATGTTTTCAAAGTCAGGATGTTGATGGAAACCCGCCTGCATTTGCTGATCCAAAAATTCCTGAAAGGTTTGCCGCGGCGAAACCAACATGGCATGTGCAGAACAATATAAAGTGTGATGATCCCAACCCACATACACCAAAATGTTGTCGCCATAGTGTTTTTGTAGGTCGCGTGGTTCAAAGTCGTAATCTGGGCGAATAGCGCGTACTGACATGGTCATTCTCCGTATTGGGGTGGTTTGAGCCGCAAATGACTCAAACCGAAATCCTTTTAAATTTGAATCTTGAAATAACTTAAATTTTAGATATTTACTTTAGATAGTGAATGAGCGTTAAGCCGCATCACCTTTCCATTTTTTCCAGCGTTGCTGGTCTGGTGAACCTTCAATATCCAAGTTATCTGCACCGACATTGAAGCGATAATATTCGCGCAGCATGTTTTCCAAATCTAAGCCACCACAGTTGCCTTGTAGAATTTGGTTCACTGGCAACCATGCCTGCACATATTTTTCAGGTTCACGTTCAAAAATATCGTGACAACCATCTGAACAGGTGTGGTAACGCTCGCCTTTATAAACAGACTCACGATACGTAAACATGGTCGGATCGCCATCCATTTCGGTGAAAGTCATTGGCACTTGGCAAATTTGGCACAATTGCGGTAAGCCTGCGCTGTAGAAACGCTTGCCTTCTGCTTCCATCTTGCGTGCTAACTCCCACTTTGGACGGTAGTATTTGTCAAAGGTGTCTGGATATTTTTCAGATAACCAATCCATTTCCTGATCGGTTGGAATCCAAGTATGGAAACCTGCTGCATGACCGAAGTTATAGAAAATCCACCACGCTTGATGCGACACGTGTTCTTTTTCTTTGGTAATTACTTCTGAATATTTCGGCATACGAATACCGTAACGGCTCAAGTCTTTAAATAACGCACCGCCCGCTTCTTCAAAGTAGGTTTCCCACGCTTCTTTCCACGACATCACTTTGTTTGGCAGCATGTAGTCCATCATCATGCCAACTATAGATAACAGACGAGTCCCACGCCAGAACCACTTATCAATCCATTCCTGTACGATTGGCACGTTATCTTCGTGTTGTTCTAACAAGAATTTCACGATTTCTAGACCTAAAGTCATGTGACGTGCTTCATCGGACTGTGCACTAAAACCAAAGGTGACCGTTGCCATATCGCCATTGTGTGCTGCACCTGACATGAACGGTACGAACAACAAGTTGGTCAATACATATTCAAAGGCAAAGCTAATGGCTAACAAGAACTCAAACGGCCCTGCTGAACGCGCATCTTCAAAGAAAGATTTTGGTACAGACAAGTACCAAACGCGGTCATGCATGTGCGACCAATCCTGAAAACCATCAAAGAATTTGTTGTAATGGCTCATGGCATGAATTTGCGTCTGCACGTGACGTAATTCATCAATCGACTGCATTTGTGATGCGATACGTGCGCCTACACCACTGAACTGACGCCCTACATGTGCATAACCTTGGAATGCCTGATATTCAAGCGGAGTTACCGCAGTTAAAAACAGTTTGATGGCATTCAAATAACGCTCATTGGTCACGTTCATTTGACCGTTGTTTTGTGCAAAAGCATCAAAAATGGCGTAAAGTTTTTTCTCTTTTTCTGCCTGATACTTCCAGTAAGCATCCATGGTTAAACGGAATGGATCTTCCCATTTAGACCAGTCTGTAATTTTAATGCCTTCAAATTCTTCGTATGGAAAGGCTTCTTTGCGGTCTGCATAAGAAAAGTCCCAATCCAAGTCACGAGTAAGTGCGCGATAACGGTCTTTGGCATTCAGTTTTTTTGCTGGGGTTTTAACTTGTGAATTCATGCTCATCATCCTTAAATTTTTTAGCGGCAATCTATGCAGCAATATGTTCTGGCGGCACTGTACTCAAATTGGCTCAGTGCACATCCTTATTCCTAGTTCCAGTGCAAACGGAAACTGTCATCATCTTCTTCGACGTTGCCGCCCAACGTAATCATGTTGAGTTGTAAAGACTGAATATCCCAATCTTGTCCAAGTTTTTCAGATACCGTTTCTGCTTTAACAATCAGACCTGTTTCGCTTTCTACCCGAATCATGGCTGGCAGATATTGAATCGTGGCATCTGGGTTGTCTTCTTCAATCGCTTCAATGATGTAGCGCGACGTGTCATTGTCCTGTAATGCGAGATAAACCTTAGACATGCTGCTTCTCCTTAAGCCTGCAAAATTTGTTCGAGTTCGATGCCAATTTTTTTACTGCGTTCCAGCAGTTTTTGTTCTGCAATGTCGACTGCATCTGCAGACAACGCCTCAGCTGCCCACGCTGCAAATGCCGCTTTCACTTCAGGTAAATATTCGGCTAACCACTGGCTCAACAATTGTTTGTTATGTGCAGATTCTGCAGCTGCGGTTTTAAATACGCTGTCTGACCATTTGCGTAAATCTGCCATGGCTTCCTGCATAAATTCCATCAGCATCGCCAAGTCACGTGCTTGATGCTGTGCCAGCCATTGATCAAATTGGGTGTAAACCAATTCGCTCATAAAGCTGTCAATCACCAAGTTTTGTAATAAAAACAGTTTGAAATAGTCCTGCTCGATCAAACTGGTTTCACACAACTTGCGCAGTCCTTGCCATGCTTCATCCTGCATCCATGCTTGTTTGGCTGGAATTAAAGATTCGCCCGTGTTGCCATCGAGTGCCAAACCAACCCGTGAGATGTACTGCGCCATCCCTAAACGATCCATCGCAGCATAAATACAGGCTTGGGTCAGCACCGTGCCATAACCATAAGCACTGCCCGACATCATGTGTAAATTGGCAGTCTGTTCGATATGACGAAACGGCAAAAACAAGGCAATCACTTTGGCTTTGACATCTTCAGAAATATGCTCTGCCAACTGACGCTTTTCAAAAAAGCTAAAGTTACTTTCGGCAATGTCCTGCAAACGCGCACGATGCTGCACATAAGTTCCGTAATAAAACTGACGCGGGTCTTTAAATGCATACCAATCCTGCATTTCAATTGCAGTATGGGTTTTATCATTTAAGGTTTTTTCAGGTTTCCACAGCGGACGATAGTGAAAGTTGGTTTCCGCCTGAATATCAAAACTGACTTCCTGATAACGGGTGGCTGGCTTGTTGCCAAAACGGCGCTCAATATAGGCATAGTTTTGACGAATTGGCTCAATACCCGCTGTTTTAATTTCTAAAGTCATCGCTTATCTCCTTAAGCATTCAGTGTTGATCTTCATGATCAATGTTGTATCGCTGTGCACCGACTAAAGTGTCGTGTTCAATGCCGTAACGCCATTTGTCTTCTTCAGCATCATTCACGGCTTGCTGTTGTTCGCTCATTTCCACCACTTGATTGGTTGCGCAGAACTCGCGGAATGCTTGCTGCGGTAACACCAACTCCACATATAAAGTGGGATCGTGAATGGCAAAGTCGAACTCGACAAATGCGGCATTAATATCGCCCGTTACCCGAATATATTTGGTTAAGGGCAATGCGCCTGTTGCATCCTTCATATTGTTCTCCTACAAGATCTGATTCATTCAGAACTTGCTTCAGTTGCTTCATGCATCTGTTGCTTACTTTTACTATTACAACAAGCGTGCCAACTTTATAAAAACATTGAAAAACAGCAACTTAAAAAATCTGAGTGTTTTTATAAGAATTTGGATTTCATGATTTGATGAATTTTGATGTTTAAAAAATTTAAGATTTCATGATTTGATGAAATACAGCCCGTACAGATACAAAAATTTACCCTTAGGCTTTATGCAATTCGCTTATGATAAAGACGGAATAAAAACAACAAAAACATATAGATACAACTAAATACCTTTAAGGTTTGGCATGATGCTGTTTAGGTATTATTGAATTTTCACGAATTTGCATAAGATGGCTAAACAGCCTCGAATTTAATGGATTAAACACGGCGCATGGTACGAGTAAAATACGACAGCAGCGGCAAATATGCAGGTCATCCTCAGGAAATTCACGACCTGCTTTCCAAACTACATTTTGACACTGAGCGTGGACAAATCTGGTTTGATGAATATCGCATGTTGCTGATGCATACCAGCATCATGGGCTATTTGCGTAAAGACCTTGCCAATATGATTGGGATGGAACGCACCAAACGCTTTTTTATTCGTTTGGGCTATCAGGCAGGTCTGAAAGATGCAGAAGTCACTACTAAAATGCGCCCAGGTTTAAATGAAGAACAGGCTTTTATGGCAGGGCCGCAAATGCACGGTATTCGTGGCATGGTGCAAGTTTCTGCCAATCAATTGATTTTAAATCAAAAGAAAAAACAGTTTTATGCAGACTTAAACTGGCATAACTCTTTTGAAGCCGATGTGCATGTTGAGCAATTTGGACTGAGTCACGAACCTTCCTGCTGGATGCTGCTGGGCTATGCTTGCGGTTACAGCAGTTTTGCCACAGGCATGACCATTATTTATCAGGAAGTGGAATGTAAAGCCTGCGGGCGTGAGCATTGCCGTATTATTGGTAAACAACTCAGTGAATGGGAAAATGCCGATGAGCTGATTCAGTTCATGTCGCCTGAACCGATGGAACAGGAACTCATTGCACTGCAAGCCGAATTGTATGAACTGAAAAAGTCGATTTATGCCACCAGTAAAAATGACTACAGCATGTTCAGCTCAGTCGGACAATCGGCGGCTTATCAGCGGGTGTGTGACTTACTCAAAAAAGCCGCAGGTGCCAAAGTGTCGATTTTGCTGCAAGGTGAAACAGGGGTCGGAAAAGAAGCCTTTGCCCGTGGTGTGCATGAACTGAGTCAGCGTAAAGAACATGCTTTTGTTGCGGTCAACTGCGCGGCAATTCCACCTGAACTGATTGAATCTGAACTGTTTGGTGTTGAAAAAGGTGCATTTACAGGTGCACATCAATCACGCTTAGGTAAATTTGAACGCGCCCATGGCGGTACTATTTTTTTAGATGAAGTGATTGAACTTTCGCCACGCGCTCAAGCGGCTTTGCTGCGTGTGCTACAAGAAGGTGAAGTGGAACGCGTTGGAGATTCGCAAACCCGTCATATTGATGTTCGCGTGATTGCTGCAACCAATGAAGATTTAGAACAAGCGGTTAAAGCAGGTCGTTTCCGTGCCGATTTATATTACCGTTTAAACATTTTTCCTGTGCAGATTCCACCGCTGCGTGAACGCCGTGAAGATTTACCATTATTGGTTGCACATTTCTTAAAACGCTTTGAAAAAATGTATGACAAACAAATTCAAGGCGTCAGTGAAAAAGCCACTAACTTTATGCAAAGCTATGCGTGGCCTGGCAATATTCGTGAACTGGAAAACCTGCTCGAACGTGCGGTACTACTGACGGAAGATCAACAACTGATTAAACTGAATGCCCTGTTTCCGCAAATGCACAGCGACCATACTGTAGATGAGCAAGACAGCGTAGATTTAGACACGCTTTTAACCGAAGGTTTTGATTTAGAACAGCATGAGCAACAACTGATTATCACCGCGATGCAAAAAGCCAAACACAATGTATCTGAAGCGGCACGCTTATTGGGAATTTCCCGCGCTGCACTGGATTATCGTTTAAAAAAAATACGCCATGCGCTAGAAATTCCGCAATAAAAAAGCCCTGTTTTTCAACAAGGCTTTTGCATTTCAAGCAGCCGAATTACCAGCTCAGTGTCTGAGTGCCTGGACGGAAAATTGCTTCACCCATAGCATCTGGATTGGCATATTTCAGACCTTTCATTAAGTCACCTTCAACAACACCGTACTGCTCCATACACATTTTGCAGATATACACATCACCACCTTTGGCGATAATACTTTTCAGCATGTTCTGATGCTCTGCATATTTATGTTCAAAGCGGTTAGATGCCAACATTACGCCTTGATCGACCAAATAAATCGTCAGTGGATGACCTTTGCCAAATTGGTTATTGCTCATGCCAATTGCCATTTTGGTGCGGTGCGCATCACTGCTGGTAAGCAAGACAAAAAGTGGATCTTTTTTGCTCTCTGCCATTGCTGGAGATAGACTGGCAAAGGTCAGCAAAACCGATAAACATAACAACTGAATCAATTTCATGGCAGAACTCACACTCAATTTAAATCTGGTCAAAATATTAGCATAATAAATATACTATATTTAAATAATAAATTAAGACGATAGTCTGTATGCAATAAAGCCAAGCACTAAACTTTTTCAAAAATCAAAAATTGATCACTGTAAAATGACCCCAGCATCAACAATCACAATTCAATACGTCCAAAAAACAAAGCGCCACCGAAAACGGCAGCGCCAAGCATGTATTTAAGAGCAATCTTTTCTAGTAGAAATGAAGGGTTAAGCCGCTAAATTTTTCTTGAGTTCATCTTCTACAATACCAATTTCCAACTCACTGAAACGACGGATTTCCCCTTCTGCATGTTTTTCCAACATGCCGCCAATCAATGGCACTTTAACCTTAATTGTCCAGTTTAATTGAATATCAATTTTTTCATGGTTGCCTGTCACACTACGCTCGCCTTTAGCTTCTAAAGGCAAGTTTGCACCAAGCTCCACGGTAGAAGTAAGCGCCGTTAAATGGGTCACATCATTGCGTTTTAAACGAAATGCATCTTTTAATAATTTTTTAGCCATATCTGGAATATTCACATCTAAATTATAAGCACGGCGTAAAGTGTAAATATCACCGTTCTTTTTAGATTCTAAAATTTCCAAATTTTCACCAGGAATACGCTTGCAGACTGCTTCATGCAAAGCAACATCTGCCACTAAACGCTTAAATTCGTCAATTGAAACGCCATGAATGGTGGCGTTTACAGTAAATTGATGAGCCATTTGAGTTCCTTTTATTTTGTTTATTGATGGAGTAGGTCTAGCATCATCGTGCAATATAATTTGGCTGATGCTCAACGGGTATAAGCTGTTTTATATCCTAAATACAACTTTATTTTCAGGCTATTAAAATGTTTTTTCCGCCTGCTGTCATTGACTCTATTTTGTCTATTCTGTGTGAATGATGCCAAATTCAGCGGCATAGGTTTCATGGCTATAAATAGTTAAATAATGCCCATAAAATTCAATTTTGGCATAAAAATGTTCTGCGCCATCATCTAGTCCTGTGGAACACCATGTCGTCCCTTTGGGGAAATCATCTAACCACTGGGCTTGGTAAAAATCTGCAATCGAATCAAACTGTAAATAACGCTCAGGATACGCTAAAATATCCAATGCCAATAAATCAAATTGTTTAAGCTGCGCCTGTTTAAAATCAATTAAATTGCTCATCGCTACACGCCATCACACCGCAGAATGTGCCGCATGTTGTTGTCGGATTTTATGCCATTCACGCCAGCCCAAATAAGCAAGAACCACAAAACCTGCATATAACACAGCCGTTAACAGCAACTCTTTGTAAATAAACATGCCGATATACACCAGATCGACCACAATCCATAACACCCATGTAGCCAAGTATTTACGACTGGTCCAATAGGTTGCCAATAGACTCATAACTGCCAGTTGTGCATCCAATAAAGGCAGTGAAGCCTGCGTCCACCACTTTAAACTTAGCCCAAACAGTAAACCCAGTATGCTACTCAGTGCAATTTGCAGCCACATTTTAGAGAGTGGCAAGCTTTGAATGATGATATGTTGTTTTTGCTGCTGTGCAGTTTTCCACTGGAAAAAACCATAAACAGCCATGCCCATAAATAGGGTTTGTAATACCGTTTCGCCATACAATTGATATTCAAAGAACAAATAGGCATACAGCAAACAGGCAATAAAATTCACCACCCAGCAAGCTATATGTCGCTTAATGGTTAAGGTCACGCCTAAAACACTAATCAACACAGCAATGATTTCTAAAACTGACATTGATGCTGCCTATGTAAAAGAAAAAGGCATGATACCTCTTTTCGGGAAAATAGCGCAAAACTCAACATTTAACCAAACACTTAACTGACAAGAAGATGCTGCAATTAATTTTCAAGAAACCTCTGTAAAATCATAAACATAAAATCAGACATGAAAATCAATCTGTTTGAAACTGCTCTGAATTATTGTATTTATGCTCTTGCCCAAAGCGGTCTACATGGGTAATAAAAACTCCGTATTTGCCGACAAAATATTCAAGGGATTGCTCGTAAAAACTCCAGTAAATTGACCACTCCCCCAAGTCTAACTGACGAATTTGCGTATGTGCTTTGGCAGGCATTTTATTCAGCACTTCTTGTTGAATAGTTTCGGCATCTTCAGGGTCACGACTAGATACTTTTAAGCTTAAAAATATTTCTGCGATATCATCAAATAATTGCTGTTCGTATTCGGCAACTTCTTCCACCACCTCTTCTACAGGGCGCGGTGCTTTGTGGGTAATCGGGTCTTGGACAATATTGGCAATATTGGCAATATTGGCAATATCTTGACAGCTTTGCTGAAAAGTACGATTAATTTTTATTTTGAACCAGACTTTCCAGACTGCATATACGGCAATCAACAACAAAATCCATAACAATAGTTTTGCCATCTTGGTCTTCGCTCTTATTTCAGGCGTTTCAATAAAGTATAACCATTTCAGGGCTTAGCGTCTATTCGCTGCTGCACGCTTCAACGCTTATGCTTTAACAGATGATTCCATCCATGCATCGCTAAAAAGTGCAATGCTCAATTACACAATGATACCGATTGCCTTAAAAATAGGACTTGTGCTGCAGTATAACGCAGTAAAACACAACAATTTTCTGCTATTTCTTTAAACACTTTTCGCTTCCAATAGAGCCTTGTTTTTATCTATCACCCTAAGCCTAGATGATTAGAGCTGCACAAATTCAAGATGTCGCCAATTTGGTTGCGGTATTACACGCCAGTATTCGCTCTTGTATTCAAGATCATCAACGCAATGAAGCCAAAATTCAGGCATGGCTAGAAAATAAAAGCTATGAAAATATTTTAATGCTGCTGCATTACAACAATTGTTGGGTCTATGTCTTACAGCATGTGGTGGTTGGCTTTATTATGATGAGTGATCGCGGGCAAATTTTACAACATGCCATTGCCCCCGAAGTACAACAACGCGGTATTGGTCAAGCCTTGTTATTTGAAGCAATAAGCGATTTAAAGCGCAAAAATGTATCGCACATGAGTGTATTTAGCACACAGACTGCTTTAAGTTTTTATGAAAAAAATGGCTTTGAAATACAACCTCAAAAAATTAGCTATGGGCACTTCACACCCATGCTCAAACATCTCAATGGCGAACCCTTAGAGCACACTTAAAAAACAAACTTTCCAATATAGTGAACGCACATAAAAAAACCGCTTTCAGGTGAAAGCGGTTTTTTGGGGATGTGGATTCGATTTTATAAACGAATCTAATTTTATAAGCGAACTAGGGCAATAATTTTTTCTGCCAGTTCTTCTGTAGCTGTCGCAGTCAACTCTGCATCTGCACCACTGTTTACATCACTAATGACCACAATGCCCGTTTCGCGGAGTAATGCAACCTGCGCAGCATCTAAACCTGCTTTGGCAATGGCAACAATACCCTGCTGAATCAGCAAGCTTTCAAGTGCTTGTGACTGTTCAAGTGCTTGGCTTGGTACACATACCGCTGCAGGTTTTTGACCCAAACGTGCAGCACGGTCTTCGGCTGTTACAGGTGTACTGTGTGCAGTCCATTCTACGCAAGCTTCAACCATACCTGCGCCAATGGTCACGTTATTTAAACGATCAATGAAAATAAACGAACCCGTATAACGACTGTCTTGATAACGGTCAAATACCACAGGCGCATCAAATTCGATGGTGACATTGGCAATTGCATTCAGTTCAAGCTGTTCAACCTGCACCTGTTCCAAAGTATTCACATTGGTACGGTAATGAATGGCTGTGACTTTTGCAGGCACAGTTTGTGTACCCACTTTTAAGTTATACAGCTTGCCAATAGATAGTGGCTGATCAGCCATCCACACCACAGTGGCATTTACAGCACGTGAAATTTCAGGACGCACTTGATCTTCACGCACCAACACATTACCACGTGAAATATCAATTTCATCGTTCAGTGTTAGGGTAACTGCTTGACCTGCAATTGCATGTTCAAGATTGCCATCAAAAGTCACAATCTCTTTTACTGTCGAGCTTTTGCCCGATGGCAATGCCACAATGCGGTCACCCACATGAATATCGCCCAAAGCAATCGTGCCGCAGAAACCACGGAAGTCAAGGTTTGGACGGTTGACATACTGCACAGGGAAACGGAAATCATTTTGAGCCGAGTTACGGTTAATTTCTACCGACTCCAATGTTCCCATTAAAGTATCGCCTGTGTACCAAGGGGTATGCTCAGACTTGTTCACCACGTTATCGCCATTTAAGGCAGAAATTGGCGTGAAAATAATATTCGATGGTTTACGATCACCCAGTTGATTCACAAAGTTCGCATATTCCGTCTGAATTTCGTTAAATCGTGCTTCTGAATAATCCACCAAATCCATTTTATTGATGGCAACCACAATATTGTTAATGCCCAATAAACTAGAAATAAAAGTATGACGACGGGTCTGAGTTTGTACGCCATAACGCGCATCAATCAAAATAATCGCCAAGTCACAAGTCGATGCACCTGTTGCCATGTTACGTGTATATTGCTCATGCCCAGGTGTATCGGCAATGATGAACTTACGCTTTTCAGTAGAAAAATAACGATAAGCCACATCAATGGTAATGCCCTGCTCACGCTCGGCTTGCAAACCATCGACCAATAAAGCTAAATCAGGTGCATCGCCCGTAGTGCCGACTTTTTTCGAGTCACGAGTCACGGCTTGTAATTGATCTTCATAAATCAATTTTGAGTCATACAACAAACGACCAATTAATGTCGATTTACCATCGTCTACGTTACCGCAAGTTAAAAAGCGCAGTAGATCTTTGTTTTCGTGCTGTTTTAAATACGCCAAAATATCTTGGCTAATTAAATTCGATTGATGAGACATTGCTCAAAGCTCCACATATTTTTTAGAAATCGGTTTTTTAATCTTTAATCCCTCTAAATCTCCCTTTTATAAAGGGAGGCTTTGCTCCGCTTTTTATAAGTCCCTCTTTATAAAGAGGGGTTTGGGGAGATTTTTCAGGAGAGATTAGAAGTAACCTTCTTGCTTTTTCTTTTCCATCGAGCCAGCTTCATCGTGGTCAATCATACGACCCTGACGCTCTGAACTGGTTGCCAATAGCATTTCCTGAATAATTTCAGGCAAGGTATTCGCTTCTGATTCGACTGCACCCGTAAGTGGATAACAACCTAAAGTACGGAAGCGTACCGATTTCATTTGTGGAACTTCACCTTCTAGCAACGGCATGCGTTCGTCATCAACCATAATTAAAGTACCACTACGCTCAACCACAGGGCGTTCTGCAGCCAAGTACAATGGCACTAAAGGAATGCTTTCTAGGTAAATGTATTGCCAGATGTCTAATTCAGTCCAGTTAGACAATGGGAACACACGAATGCTCTCGCCTTTGTTGACTTTACCGTTATACAAATTCCATAGCTCAGGACGCTGGTTTTTAGGGTCCCAACGGTGTTTGGCATCACGGAATGAATAAACACGCTCTTTGGCACGTGATTTTTCTTCATCACGACGCGCACCACCAAAAGCGGCATCGAAACCATATTTATCCAATGCCTGTTTTAAGCCTTGGGTTTTCATAATGTCGGTATATTTAGAACTGCCATGATCGAATGGGTTGATGTTGGCATCTACCCCTTCTTGGTTTTGATGGACAATTAAATCAAAACCGTGCTGTTTTGCCATGTTGTCACGGAAAGTGATCATGTCTTTGAATTTCCAGCCTGTATCGACATGCAACAGTGGAAATGGGAGTTTTGCAGGGTAGAATGCTTTTAAAGCCAAATGCAGCATTACCGCAGAATCTTTACCAATCGAATACAGCATGACTGGATTTTCAAATTCAGCTGCAACCTCACGGATAATATGAATACTCTCAGCTTCAAGCTGTTTAAGATGAGTAAGTCGTTCCTGATTTATTGACATTGATCACACCGGATATACTTAAACTTGTGTCCAAATAACACAGATAAAATTTGATCTTGATTATAGTGATTTAGTTATGCTAACTATTGCTTGTTTTATTATATTTATATGCAAAAAGCTCATATAAAAGAAAACCAATAAGCAGTATAAGTTTTATTTAATCAGTAATTTATTCTTTTATGGCCACAAATTTTAATGCCAATGAAATGAATTAACACAGTCAATTTTATACTTTTTAGCCTCACTTTTTCCAATAAGTTAATAGATTATTCATCTAATCTAACGCTTCTACCCCGCTAAAAAAATGCTTAAAGTAAAGCCATATTTTTAGTTTTAAGATTCTCCCATGCCGCATATTGAACCCATTAAATCCAAACTTGAACAGGCAAAATTGGCTGGTTTTTTCTATCAGCACAGCCCAGAGCTTTTGGTTTTTCAAGAACCACTGAATGATGATGGCTCCATGCTCAACGTGTTTGTGCAACACGAACTCAGTGCAGATCAGATTGGGCTGCAATTTGGTTTGCGTTGCCGTGATCAACAACTCTCCTTTTTAATAGGCGTGACGCATAGCAATCAAGACCGCAGCTATGAAATTGGCGCAGGCAATTTAAAGGCCGACCAAAAAGCCTTTAACCTGATCTATGCTTTTTATAATTACCCTAAGGGATTTTCTTTGGTGGAAATGCCTTTAAACGCAACCACAGCAGAGCTATACCAAGCCATTGAAACGCAATTATTTACGCAGCAGAAACTCGATTTTTTAAACACAGCCATGAAAACCAACCCCATGGGCGAACAAGTGGCTTGGATGAAAGCGCATATTTTGCAACAAGCTTTAGACATGAAAGTACGGATTCAGACGGCACTATTATAAGCCTCTTCACTTTAAAATTCTGCACATCACTCACAGTACACCAAGACCGCCCTGAACAGGTTGGTTGATTAAACTCGGAATTAACGTATACTATGCATATACACAATACACTTGGATACTAAGGCTTGATTAAGAGTTTTAAACATAAAGGTCTTCAGGCTTTTTTCCAAACTGGTTCAACAGCAGGTATTCAAGCAGCGCATTCTACAAAATTACGTTTAATACTTGCAGCACTACATGCTGCATCTACGGTGAATGATTTGCGAACTCCACCCAATTGGCGTTTACATAAATTGAGTGCAAATCTACAAGATCAATGGTCACTAACAGTAAATGGTAATTGGCGTGTAATTTTTAAATTTGAAGATGGTGATGTCTACATTGTAGATTATTTGGATTATCACATAGCTTCTAGCGCAGGAGTACAAAGATGAATATGATGTTTAATGCACCTCATCCGGGCGAAATGTTGCGCGAATATATTGGTGAAACTTCTGTGACTGAAGTGGCTCAAGCACTTGGAGTGACACGTGCAAACCTATCTCGCATTTTGAATGGTCATACTGGAATTTCTGCAGATATGGCGATTCGTTTGAGTGAAGCCTTAGAAACCTCACCAGAGTTTTGGTTGAATTTACAAATGCAGCATGATTTATGGCTTGCCAGTCAACGCCAGCGACCTATGATCAAAAAATTGGTGGCAAGTGTTTAACTTTAAGTTACAACAAAAAAACAACCTGCATTTCTGCAGGTTGTTTTTTATGTCGTCAACGATGCGCTAAAACTTAGTTTTTATGACGCATGTGTGGGAATAAAATCACATCACGGATACTCGCAGCGTTGGCAAACAACATTACCAAACGGTCAATCCCGATGCCCTCACCTGCAGTTGGTGGTAAGCCGTATTCCAAAGCTTCAACAAAGTCTGCATCGTAATGCATCGCTTCATCATCGCCTGCGTCTTTTTCTGCAACCTGTGCTTGGAAACGCTCAGCTTGGTCAATCGGGTCATTTAATTCTGAGAAACCATTCGCCAATTCACGACCACCAATAAAGAACTCAAAACGGTCAGTAATGTGTGGGTTATCGTCATTACGACGTGCCAAAGGCGACGTTTCTGCAGGATATTCTGTAATGAAAGTCGGCTGACGTAATTGAGTTTCTACGGTTTCTTCAAACACGATGGTTTGTAGTTTGCCCAAACCAAAACCAGGCTTCACCTGTTCTTTCAATTCTTCCTGCACAAATTTAGCCAAGAAATCACGGTCATTAACATTTTCTGGCGTGAATTGTGGATTATGCTCAAGAATGGCATCAAACATAGAAATTTTCTTGAATGGGCCTTTGAAGCTATACACTTCATCGCCATACGGCACATCGGTAGTACCCAAAATATCCAAAGCCAGTTTTTCTAGCATTTGCTCAGTCAATGCCATCAAATCTTTATAGTCGGCATAAGCTTGGTAGAATTCGATCATGGTAAATTCAGGGTTATGACGTGTAGACACCCCTTCATTACGGAAGTTACGGTTAATTTCAAACACACGTTCAAAACCGCCAACCACTAAACGCTTTAAATATAATTCAGGCGCAATACGCAAGAATAACGGCATATCTAAAGCATTATGATGCGTTTCAAATGGACGTGCCGATGCACCGCCAGGAATCACATGCATCATTGGCGTTTCAACTTCCATAAAACGCTGTTCAGTTAAAAATGCACGAATACCCGAAACCACTTTGGCACGAATTTCAAAGGTTTTACGGGTGTCTTCATTTACGATTAAGTCTAAATAACGCTTACGATATTTCGCTTCGGTATCGCTTAAACCATGATATTTGTCTGGTAATGGACGTAAAGATTTGGTCAACAATTCAAAATGTTGAATATGAACATATAAATCGCCTTTGCCTGAACGACCAATATAGCCTTTCACTGCGATAATATCGCCCAAATCTAGGCTCTTGATCGTCTCTAATGTTTCAGCACTAAGTTCTTTACGCGCCACATACAACTGAATACGACCTGTCATGTCTTGAATTACGATGAATGAACCGCGGTTCAACATCACACGACCTGCTACAGACACATACACTTTTTCGCCTGCTTCAATTTCTTCTTTAGAAACTTCTGCGAATTGTGCCTGCAAATCTTCTGCGTAGTTTTCACGCTTAAACGTATTTGGCCAAGGGCTAGTTCCCTTCGCCTGCGCTTGTTCTTGAATTTGCTTTAACTTGGCATGACGCTGCGCAATTAAATCGTTTTCGGAAATAGTGGGTTCAGAAGTCGATTGAGCGTTATGTTGCGTCATCTCTGCCTCGAATAATTACTAAAAAAAGAAGTTCAATAGAATAGCAGATTTAGACACGATTTCGTATGCCTTCTCTGACTCGAGCAATTTATTTTTTAAATTGCCACTTGCTTTTGTGATTTTTTGTAGACTTAGACCAAAAGCTAACTTCTTTCTCAGGCTAAGCGCACTACAATATTGTTCAGAAAATAGATGAAAAAGACCGTATTTTGCTGTTTTTAAACCTGCTGATGTATCAGTCTAAATATTTTATTTTCTATCCACTTTATCTTTAGGCTCAGTTTGACTCAAGATGTTTAACTTTGTGAATCTGACAATGAATACATGTGCTTTAAAAGTCTTGTTTTTACATGGATTAGATTCCTCGCGGGAGTCGACTAAATTCCATGCCATAGATGCAAAACAAAAATTTTGTATCAATGTCGATTATCGCAACTTAAATTATCAAACTGTTGCCGATTTTTATCACAATATCATTCAAAAAATTAAGCCTGAAATTTTGGTGGGACATAGTCTAGGCGGCTATTGGGCACTCAAAATGTCTTTGTCGCACCATATTCCGTGTGTGGTGGCAAATCCAAGTTTAGCTCCCACGTTTCGCAATGACTATCCTGCAATTTCAGATGATGACTTGCAGCACGATATTCCACAATTGGCTTATTTAGAATTGGGCGATGAAATTTTGGATATGCATGCCGCGCAAGCATTTTTAGAAAACTATATGCAGACCTCTACTTTTGAGTCTGGGCATCATCGCTTATTGCATCCAGAAAATATTAATTCTTGTATTCAGCAAATCGAACAAGCTTATCTTGCCAAATAAAGTCAAAGCTATCCATTAAAAATAATCAATTAAACATCACCCATTAAAAAAGCCTGATCACAACTATGGAGATCAGGCTTTTTTACAGCAGTTACAATAACTTAAAAGGATTAAGCCACTGCTTGTTCTGGTTTAGATTTATTGTCCAATACGGACCAAATATCTAAACCTAAATTTTTGTGTAAATCTGGTAAGTCTAGGAAAATGCTTGCACCTAAAACTTGATGATTACATTTTTCAGCCAATTGTTTCACTGCTTTTAAAGTGCCACCTGTCGCCAATACATCATCTACAATAATGACTTTTTGCGCTTGCACATCGGCAGCCATTTCTAAACGGTCTAAACCGTATTCTAAGCTATAACCCACACCCACAACTGGTGGTGGCAATTTACCTGCTTTACGCACAAGTACCAAACCTTTGCCTGTACGCTGTGCCAAAAGGCTCGCCAATACAAAACCACGTGCTTCTACTGCAATAAAGCTTTCAACTTCAGCTAATTTTTCTGCAGGAATGCTGGCAATTAAAGCATCTGTTAATGAATCCAAATTATTCATAAACAAAGGCGTTAAATCATAAAAATCTACGCCTGGTTTTGGAAAATGAGGAACTGTACGAATATGCGACCACAAAAAAGTAGACAAATTGCTCATGGAAGATCAGAAATGTGACTAAAGAATGGTTGAATTTTACCGTTTATTTTCACATAAGGCTAGTGATCGAATCGGCAAGACTGCCATCAATCACGCATCAAAACACTACAAGGTTTTGATTTATATAAACTTTAATATACTTAAAAATATTAATATATATTTATTCCATAATAAAATAGCAAAAATATAAGACTTTTACTGTACGACCAAGGTCTTAAATGGCATTTAAACGCATAAAAACGTGATTTTTCCTGCAGCCATTCTCTCATTACAATGCCGTATCTATATCAAAAGAGGTCTTTTCTGCGCGGTTATGTCCCATGCAGCTATTCATTCTATAAAAGCACAGATTAAAATCGCTTATTTACTTTACTTTAGCCGTATAACTGCGTAAAAATTTAATCAAATAGATATATCATACAACTAGTCGTAGATAAGTTTTTTGCTGATCTGGAAATTTAAAGATCGGTTTATGGAGAATTGAATGAAAAAGTATCAATGCATCGTTTGTGGATGGATTTATGACGAAGCAGAAGGCTGGCCTCAAGATGGTATTGTGGCAGGTACATTATGGGAAGATATTCCTGATGACTGGACTTGCCCAGACTGCGGCGTTTCAAAAGCTGATTTTGAAATGATTGAAGTTTAAGACCACGAAAAGACCATGTCCGATGGTCTTTTTTTAACGCCAATTTCTATGCCCTCATTTGGAGTACACCTTATGCATCCTATCGTTATTATTGGTTCAGGCATGGCAGGTTATACTGTTGCACGCGAGTTTCGTAAGCTAAATGCAGAACAAGAGTTAGTCATGATTTGTGCAGATGATGCTGCCAATTATGCCAAACCAACTTTATCTAACGCATTGGCGGGCAATAAAGCCCCTGCTCAAATTGCATTGGGCGATGCAGCTAAAATGGCAAGCCAACTCAATATGCGTATTGAAACCCACACTTGGGTTAAAGCAATTGATGCAGAAGCGCATGTACTTGAATTAGAAAAAGAGGGTGTAAGCAGCCAACAACCTTATTCTAAATTGGTTTTGGCAGTGGGTGCGAATCCTGTACGTTTAGCCATTGCGGGCGATGGCAGTGATGACATTCATGTGGTAAATAATTTAAGTGATTACACCGCATTTCGCCAACAGCTTGAACAACGTCAAGACAAACGTGTGGTGATTTTAGGTGCAGGTTTAATTGGTTGTGAATTTGCCAATGACTTGCAGCAAACAGGACACCAAGTCACGGTGATTGACCTTGCACCACAACCACTAGGTCGTTTATTGCCGGATTATGTAGCCAGTGCTTTTAAACAAAACCTAGAAGAAACGGGTATCCATTTTGTATTGGGTACAACCGTTGAAAAAGTTTCGAAAATTAAAAATGACGACTATTTAGTGACCATTACCAGTGGTCAGTCTTTAATTGCCGATGTGGTACTGTCTGCCATTGGTTTACAACCAAACATTGCTTTGGCTAAAACAGCAGGCATCGAAACCAGTCGTGGGGTCTTAACCAATGCGCAACTTGAAACCAGCCAAGCTGATATCTATGCAGTAGGTGACTGTGCGGAAGTGAATGGTATTTTATTGCCGTATGTGATGCCAATCATGCAGCAAGCACGTGCCTTAGCCAAAACCTTAAATGGTGAAACTACTCAGGTACACTACCCTGCCATGCCTGTTGCAGTGAAAACACCTGCTGCACCACTGACCGTTTTACCTGCGCCACTAGGGGTAGATGTCAACTGGCATACCGAAGAATTTGACGATGGCATGATTGCCAGAGCCTATGACCAAACCGATACCTTACGTGGCTTTGTCCTATTAGGCACAACAGCGGCCAAACAACGCTTGAGTTTGACCAAATTAGTGCCAGACTTATTGCCTGTATCGGAATAAAATAAAAACAATAAAGGGCGATTGATTTCGCCCTTGCCTGACATGAGGATCACAACATGAATAGTGCACTTCAGTTCACCACATCGCCCTATACGGCATTTATGCACGAAACCAAAGTCGATTTAGGCAACGGAATTCAGCTGCATGTCGAAGTGGGCGGCAAAACTGAAGATCCACCTATTTTGCTGATTATGGGTTTAGGCGCACAAATGTTGTACTGGCCCGATTTCTTTTGTAAATCACTGATTGATCAGGGCTATCGTGTCATTCGCTATGACAACCGCGATATTGGTTTGTCATCCAAAATTCGCCACAAAGGTCCACGTCTGAACACCTATAAAATGATGGGGCGTTTTAGCTTAGGTCTGCAAAACCACGGTGCGCCTTATAACTTATTTGATATGGCGGATGATGCTGCATTGCTATTAGAGCGCTTAGGCATTGAAAAGACCGAAGTGATTGGTGCTTCTATGGGCGGCATGATTGCCCAAATTTTGGCTGCCAAATATGCAGATCGCGTGAATAATTTAGGCTTATTATTTACCAGTAATAACCAGCCTTTTTTACCACCACCATTTCCGAAACAACTGTTCAGTTTGCTAGAAAGACCAAAATCGCAAGATGAAAATGGCATTGTTGATCATAGTTTAAAACTCTTTAAGGTGATAGGCTCACCAGGCTATGTGAATCAACTCGAAGCGATGCAAACTGCACGCAAATTATATCAGCGAAGTTATTACCCTGCGGGTGTACTTCAACAGTTTTTAGCAATATTATGTACAGGCTCGTTGCTACAACTGGACAAACAAATTCAGCAACCTACCCTTGTGGTACATGGTTCGCAAGATCGTTTGCTCCCACCAGGGCATGGTAAGGCTGTTGCGAAAGCGATTCCGGGCGCTAAGTTTGAATTAATCAAAGGAATGGGGCATGATATTCCTCCACACTTTATTCCTCATCTTAGCGAACTGTTTGCTCACCACTTTAAATCATAATCATTAGGACACTATGGCTGCATTACCATCTTTAAGACAGCTGTCATACCTCGTTACACTGTCTGAAACGTTACATTTTACAGAAGCGGCTCGCCGTTCTTTTGTAACTCAGTCGACTTTGTCTGGCGGTATCATGGAACTGGAGCGCCTGCTTGGCGGCGTACTGGTAGAACGTGATCGACAGAATGTACGTTTAACCCCATTGGGTGAACAAGTCGTAGCACGCGCCCGTGTTCTGTTAGCAGATGCACAGGACTTAATGCGTTTAAGCCGTGAAATGAGTGAGCCTCTCACAGGTGATTTACACTTAGGCGTAATTCCAACCATTGCCCCATTTATTTTGGCGCAACTGTTAGATGAAGTACATAAGCAGCTACCTAAAATTCAATTGCATTTACACGAAGCGCAAAGTGAAAAAATTGTCGAAAAATTGGAACACGGCAATTTAGATATGGTGGTGTTAGCCCTGCCATTCGATACGCGTGGTTTGAAAGTGGCTGAAATTTCTAAAGAAGATTTGTTCTTGGTTTATCACAAGGGCGATCAAAAATCGGCGCAGGCCAATTCTTTAGATGATTTGGATTTATCGCGTTTAATGCTGCTTGAAGAAGGTCATTGCTTACGTGATCACACTTTAAGTGCTTGCCCGATTGGTGAACGCAAAAACGATCATCGTTTAAAAGCCAGCTCTTTACCAACCTTGGTTGAAATGGTGTTTGCAAATTTAGGCTTTACCCTATTGCCTGAAATTGCAATTCATAATGCCATGATCAAATCGAATCCAGATTTACAGATCAAAAGTATTGAGGCTGCACCAAGCCGTACTTTGGCTTTAGTGACGCGTAAAAGCACACCATTACAAAGTGAATTTGACGTTTTGCTGCAGATTTTACAGAAAATCACTCAAAACGCAGTCTAAATTTAGACACATGATCCAACATTTCATTAAGGAGCCAATCTGGCTCCTTTTTTATTTTTCGTTCAAAAATGTGTATTGTTTTTGCAGTTCAGGATGATTTAAGTGACTTATAAATATGAACAAGTTTTTAAAATGTGAGATTCATCACAAATTCAACAATTCACTCTTACCACTGAACGAAAGAACAGGATCGAGTTACATTACTCACATTTTCAACACATTTCAAAAAAACATATTCAGCAACAATTACTTATATTTACCCTTTTTATATAAAAATCACTATATTTAAGGATATTCAGTTACAGCAATATCACGCACAATCTATTTATCAAAATTATTTATAGAACAGCACAGGAGTATTTGTCATGATTCACAGAGATCTCGTTTTACCTGTGCCTGTTCTGCTGATTGATGATCAGGTAGAAGCATCACAAAATTTAAGCCACATTTTACAAAATTTTGGCTACCCTAAAGAGGTTTTGCTTTGTAGCTCATCGCTCGCAAATGCAGTGTTGATGGTGCAGCAACATTTACCTAATTTGGTATTTATCAATTTACAGTCTTGGTCAAAAGCTCAAATTGATTTTATTCAAAATCTCAAACATTTCCGTAAAGACACCTTAATTGTGGCAGTGCTGCCTTCCAGTATGCCCAAACAATTGCTACAAGCCATCCATTTAGGCATTTCAGCCTATGTCTTTAGCGACCAATCTGCTACAGGCATGCAAAACCAGATTCGCACTATTTTACGTGGTGGCTCACCGCTAGATGTCAACTTGGCCAATGAAATTTTAGCCTGCGAACAATCCATTGTCGCACATGGCCATTCTTTGGCACTCTCTAAAACTGAACATGAAATATTGGCGCTTTCAGGACAAGGTTTGCCCTCACAACAAGTCGCAGCCAACTTGCATGCTTCGGAACAACTGGTGCATGGTTATGTGAAAAGTATTTATCGGAAAATTATGAATGCGGATGATGCGATGTGCTGTTTTTCTTAAGCTGATCAATATAAAAGATAAATCAAAAACATAAGTATTAAATAAGCATCAAACAATTAATTAGAAACAAAAAAGAGCGATGTCTGGCATCGCTCTTTTTACCTGTTATAAATGCTTTAAACTAAACAATACTATCGGTCAGTATACGCTGCGCATTGTGTGGCTCTTCACCCTCAGCTGCTTTTACACGCACCCAAGTTCCATCACCCTGCAACAACCACGCCTGTTGATTGTCTTGCATGTAGGTCAATAAACCTTGCTCATAAATACGCTTTTTCAAGGCAGGATCTTCAATTGGGAAACACGCTTCAACACGGTTAAATAAGTTACGATCCATCCAGTCAGCACTTGAACAATAAATACGTGGATTGCCATTATTAGAGAAATAATAGACACGGGTATGTTCAAGGAAACGTCCGACAATCGAACGCACACGGATATTTTCCGATAAGCCCGGCAAACCTGGGCGCAAGCAGCAAATTGAACGGATGATGAGATCAATTTGCACACCCGCCTGAGACGCCTCGTACAATTTATTGATCAATTGCATTTCAGTCAGTGCATTCACTTTCACAATAATTTGTGCGGGCTTACCTGCTTTAGCATTGGCAATTTCTTCATCAATATAATTCACCAACTGTACGTGCAGGGTAAATGGTGCATGCAACAACTTTTTCAGTTTTGCCATTTTACCCATGCCTGTTAGCTCTTGGAAAATACGATGCACATCTTCACACAGCTCTTTGTCTGTGGTCAGTAAACCATAGTCGGTATAAATACGCGCATTGCCTGCGTGGTAGTTACCTGTGCCTAAATGTACATAACGCACCAATTTATTATTTTCACGGCGCACCACCAAAATCATTTTGGCGTGGGTTTTATACCCCACAATACCGTACACAACCACAGCGCCCGCTTCTTGCAACACGTTAGCCACAGCAATGTTAGATTCTTCATCAAAACGTGCACGCAGTTCAATCACCGCAGTCACTTCTTTACCGTTTCGTGCAGCCTCTGCAAGCACTTGTACAATTTCAGAATCTGCGCCACTACGATATAAAGTTTGTTTGATTGCCAAGACTTGTGGATCACGTGCAGCTTCACGCAGCAAGTTAATCACGGGTGCAAAAGATTCAAACGGATGGTGTAATAAAATGTCTTGCTTTTGCATCGCTGAAAAAATATTTTCAGACTTTTTTAACACCTTTGGAATGGCGGGTGTATGTGAATCATAACGTAAATGTGGACGTTTAAAATTAGACAATAAACGCGCCAAGTTCACTGGGCCATCTACTTTATAAAGTTGTTCTTCTTCAAGATCGAACTCATCTAGCAAATAATCATAAATGGCTTTCGGGCAGTTGTGCGTTACTTCTAAACGTACCGCACGACCAAAACGGCGTGAGTTTAATTCGCCTTTTAGGGCTTTGGCCAAGTCTTCTACATCTTCATTTAACGCCAAATCTGCATTACGGGTCACACGGAATTGATAGCATCCAGTCGCAGTCATGCCCGGGAATAAGTCAGACACATGCTCATGAATAATTGCTGAAAGCATGACGTGGTGCTCTTTACCGCCTGTAAGTTCATCGGGTAAACGAACTACACGTGGTAATGAACGTGGTGCAGGAACAACCGCCAAATCAATTTGACGACCAAAAGCATCTTTCCCTTCTAAAGTCACAATAAAATTCAGACTTTTATTGACCAAACGTGGAAATGGATGTGCAGGGTCTAGGCTAATTGGGGTTAATACAGGGGCAACTTGCTCTTGGAAATATTTTTTCACCCATGCCGATTGTGCAGGGGTTAATTCACCACGACGTAAGAAACAAATGTCTTCTTCACGTAATTTTGGCAAAATTTCCTGATTTAAAATACGGTACTGGCGTTCAATAGCAGCATGTGCTGTTTTAGAAATTTGATCTAACACCTGCTTAGGGGTTAAACCATCTGGACTACGGCTTTCATTGCCCAAGTCCAATTGTTCCATCATGCCCGCAACACGAATTTCAAAAAACTCATCCAAGTTACGTGAAAAAATCAGCAGGAAGTTCATGCGTTCCAACAAAGGATGCAACGGATCGACAGCTTGCTCAAGCACGCGCAAATGGAAATCTAAAATAGACAGTTCGCGGTTAATGTAGCGATCATTATATGTATATTCTGTTTGCGCAGGAGTCGCGCCTGTTGCCGTATTCATACCCACCTATGCTTTTTTAAAATGTTTGGCACTGCTACAAGTATGCTTCAATTTTGTGACATTTTCATAAAAAAAGCCTAAAAAATTAGGCTTTGTGGATATTTTCACATTTTATAGTTTGTTTTCGCTCAATTTAGGGAATTTCCGCATAACGCATATAGCGCTGCACCATCTGTTTACGGGCTTTTAATGCCCCCGCATTACGATGTTCCTGAAAATATTTTGGATTGGTTAAAATCGCAGCCAAGAAAATTGCTTGATCACGGCTTAAACTTTTTGCACTTTTGCCAAAATAATGCTGTGCCGCAGCTTCGGCACCATAAATATTATCGCCAAATTCTACCGAGTTGAGATAGACCTCTAAAATACGCTGCTTTGACCACATGCGTTCCATCATCCATGTCGCCACAACTTCTTGGCCTTTACGCAAAAAAGAACGCTTATTGTATAAAAACAAATTCTTGGCGAGCTGCTGAGAAATTGTAGAACCACCTGCAACAACCTTGCCTTCATCTTTGTTCCGTTCCAGCGCAGTTTGAATACCTTCCCAGTCAAAACCATGATGCTGCATAAATTTGCCATCTTCGGCAGTCACTACAGCACGTTTTAAGTTGTCACTGAGTTGGTCATAGTCGCGCCATTGGTGTTGAATAGGCTTGCTCGGTTCAGCCCAATAATCCAAACGCATCATCATGGTCGATTGCACAGGCTGCGTACGCCACCACACCAAGCTGCTAAAAATCCATAATTGAACCAAAAGCACCACACTAACAAGAATTAACAAAGTTCGTATAAAAAAAGCTTTCATCTTGGTGCATGGCTCCTGAAGCGTTATTTTTTCGTGTTAAGCTTAGATTGATCACTACGACACAATATTTAAATATATGTCCCAACATCCCCCAAACCTGCGCAACAATAAAGTTGAAATTCACCTGTGGTGGATTACCGCAGCCCTGATTGCAATCAATGTGGCTTTGTTTGCATGGCAAGTGCTCAACGGCATGAACATTAGCAATCCTAGCCCGCAAGATGCAATACGCTGGGGTGCTGATTATGCACCTTTAACCTTTTTGGCGGAACCCATTCGCCTGTTCAGCAGCATGTTTTTTCATTTTGGTTTAGTACATTTAATGTTAAATATGTGGGCCTTGTATATTTTTGGCAGCGTCAATGAACAATTGTTTGGGCGTGTCTATTTTATAGTGTTATATGTTTGCGCGGGTTTGATGGGTAGCCTGCTCAGTGGCTATGTCAGCATTCAGGACAGCTATACCCTGCTCGAACAAGGTGTCGCTAATCCAAAGCTGTTACCTAGCGTGGGTGCAGGTGCTTCAGGTGCGGTGATGGGACTTGGAGCTGCACTGACGGTATTGGCGTTATTGCCCCAATTACCTCGCCAAAAATTTCTCTTGGATGGTAAAACCTTAGTGATGGTAATGGCACTAAACTTAGGTATGGGCTTTATGATCAGTGGCATTAATAATGCTGCACATATTGGCGGCATGCTCATGGGCGCAGCCATGACACTCATTTGGTATATTGGACAACGCAGCAAACACAGTAACTTAGTGAACGGTTTTGCGATGCTCCTTGCACCATTGGGCTGTGCTGCATTTTACTGGTATTGCCATCAACTGCTTGCCCCAATTCAACCCCTTTGGCAAGAACTGCTTAGCATGATGCAACGCAGTCTGGGTTAAACAATCAACCTTTACAACAAGTAAAACAACATCAACTAGAGATGAATCAGGACTGATTCATCTCCCTTAAACTTTGCAGTGGCGGAATATCGCATAAATAACTTAAACGATAACGTCCAATCAAGGCACACAGCACGGTCATAAATACAGGCAAAATCAGCCAGATTTCCCAATGTGGTTGCAGCATTAAATCCATGCGGTAACTGGCAACAGCACTAATGACTTCGGCAAATAAACACGCCACTATTCCCGCTATAAAGCCCATAAAACCGATTTCCAGACTCAACATACGTTTGAGTTTTTGTTTAGAACTACCAAAAGAACGCAGTAATGCGACTTCGCGTTTGCGCTCATCCATCAGCAAGTTTAAACACGCGATTAATACCAACAGCCCAGACACACTCACCAAAATGGCTAAAATGGTGATGATCTGCACCAACACATTCACAATGCGTTTAATTTCATCCAAAATTAGGCTGACATCAATAAACACTGTGTTGGCAAATTGCTGAATCAATTGAATTAGTTTCGGTTTATCTGCTTCAGGCACATAGAAACTGCCCAAATAACTGCCTGCATTTTCATCCATAGTGTGCGGTGAAAAAATAAAGAAAAAATTTGGACTAAAGCTTTCCCACTCCACCGTACGCAGATTAATCACTTCGGCTTCAAGTATGCCTTCAGGCAAACTAAAACTGAGTCGATCACCAATTTGAATGCCCAACTCGGCAGCCGTATCTGCTTCTACTGACACTTGTCCCACTGCACTGAAATTGGCTTGCCCATTTACAATGATATTATCGGCAGGATAACGGTCAGACTGTGTCAGGTTGAGTTCGCGTCTTAACGTATTGCTTTGCTGAATTAAGGCGTCGGCAAAAGGTTGATCATTTTTGGCGACCAAACGCCCGCGTATATTTGGATAAAGTGGCGTGCTGTGCCACTGCTGCTGCGTTAATTGTTGTTGAAACTCAGGCATATCAAACGGTGGCAAGCCGTAAACAAACTGATTGGGTGTTCCTTCGGGCAATTGCTGCTGCCAACGATCTAGCAGGTCGGTACGCAACACTGCAAGTACCGTAATTAAACTTAATCCTAAAGCCAATGCAGTAATTTGAAATGCCGTGACAGCAGGCGCACGAATATACGCTGCGAGTCTGCCTTTAGAATGACGCAATAATTTTAATAAACTCCACACCACTCCATACAGCAATACGCACAGCGCAATAATCGCACCAATCACCCATGTACTAAGCACTAAACTTTCGGTCAAGACCACACAAAATACGATTAGACTTAGCGTCCCTGTAAGCAACATCCACCACCAAGCGCGCATGCTTTTGTCTTGTTGGCGAATCACGCGAATCGGTGCGGTATTCAGCAATTGCAATAAATTAGGCAGCACAAAACCCAACAACACCACAGCACTGGTGAGCATGGCGATTGGCAATGGCCCAAGCAACATTGCCATGGCTGAAAATTGAATTTCCAGGTGCGGAATCAGTTGCAGCATGATTTGCAACAAAGCATAGCCCAACGTCACGCCCAAAATACTGCCAATGCCCATAGCGATAATTAAGACCAAAGCAAGCAAAGCCAAATAAGCGGCTAAAATTTGTCGTTTACTTGCACCAATACAACGTAATAAGGCGATATGATCCTGATTTTGTTGCACATAGCGCTGACTGGTCAAACCAATCGCAATCCCACACAATAAAATGGTCAGGATATTCGCTAACTGTAAAAAGGTATCTAAATTGGCAATTGGGCGCATTAAGCGAGTATTGCCTTCACTGGCATTGCGTAGTCTTAAACTACTTTGTTCTTCAAAGTTTTGTTCAGGGCTGGCCGTTTGCTGTGCCTGTGCAGGCTGTTGTGTATGTGTTTTAAAATACTGCTCAAAATTTTGTGTATCTTTGGCGCTGCCTGCCAACAACAAACGGTAATCTATGCGGCTACCCACTTGAATCGCGTGGGTACGTGCCACATCGGCCTGTGAAATAATTACTGTCGGCGAAAAACCTGAAAAACCGAGTTCCTGATTAGAATCATGTTCAATTTTGGCAGTCACGGTAAATGCTGCATCGGCAATATTCACCGTTTCACCAAGTTTAACGTGAAGCAAATCCATGGCACGTTGGCTGAGCCAAATTTCACCAGATTGAATCTTGTCCGCTGCAGGACTCACCCTCAATTCACCACGTAACGGAAAATTGTGCTCAATCGCTTTGACATTCACCATCACAAATTGCGCTTGAGTATGTGCCATCGAACTAAATACAGTCACATGCGACTGTTGTAACTGATGTGCAGTCGCCTGATCCTGCCAGTCTTGTGCAATGGGTTCATTGTCGCTCAGGACTAAATCACCCGCCAACATTTCTGCCGCTTGCAACGCTACAGCATTTTGAATTTGCTCATTGCTAAACTTTAAGGCTGTGGTCGCGCTAATCGCTAAAGTCAGCGCAATAATCAGTAAATAGACACCACTGCTTTTAAAACTCTGCTTTAACAGTGGATGAAATAATGCGTTCATTTCATCCTCCTGTTATGGCAGCGGTTGGCTTAGCTGCAAATTGCTCAACCAATTGCCCATCAATTAAAGCGTAATGGCGCTGACATTGTGCCGCCAGTTTCGGGTCATGCGTGACCAACACCAAAGTTGTGCCCAACTCACGGTTCAATTCAAATAACAATTGCTCAATTTCAGTTGCAGTTTCACCATCCAAGTTTCCTGTCGGTTCATCGGCAAAAATAATTTTAGGTTCACGAATTAAAGCGCGTGCAATGGCGACACGTTGTTGCTCACCTCCCGAAAGCACTTTCGGCGTTTGCTGTGCTTGTCGTTCTAAACCCACACGTTTCAGCAAGTTGAGGGCTTTTTGTTCTGCCTCTGCATATTTAAATTTTTCCTGCAAACGTAGTGGCAACATCACATTTTCCAGTGCCGTCAAATGCGGCAATAACTGAAATGACTGGAACACAAAACCAATATGCTTTAAACGAACTTCTGCACGTTGTTCTTCGTTTAATTCTGCAATTGACTCACCACATACCACCAATTTTCCACTGCTGGCCTGATCTAATGTTGCCAAAATACCCAATAAGGTCGATTTTCCTGAACCCGAACGACCTGTAATGGCCACTTGTTCACCTTCCTGAATATCGAAGTTTAAATTCTCAAAAATGGTCAATTGTTTTTGTGCAAGTTGTATCTTTTGTGTCAAATTTTGGGCAGAAATAATCGTTTGTGGCATGATATTAGATTCTTTAGTGTTTTGAGTCATACGTTTCCCATTATGCAAAATCGCAATCTAACTAGTCGTGTCTTCCCGCGTGTGTTGCTGCTCGGACTATGTTTCAGCCCATTCGTGGTATCTGCAAAAACCATTATGATTGTAGGTGACAGCTTAAGTGCAGGTTACGGCATACAACCACAACAAGGTTGGGTTCACTTATTGCAAAAACGTTTAGAACAACAGTATCCGAAACAGCATAAAGTGGTCAATGCAAGTGTCAGTGGCGAAACCACCAGTGGTGCTTTGGCGCGTCTGCCTAAATTGCTGCAGACCCATCGTCCAGACGTTGTAGTCATTGAGTTAGGCGGGAATGATGGCTTGCGTGGACAACCGCCACAAATGATTCAAAAAAATTTAGCGAACTTAATTCAGCATAGCCAAAAAGCCAAAGCGAAAGTGGTGATTTTTGGGATGAAAATGCCGCCAAATTACGGCTCGGCGTATAGCAAAGCATTTGAAAATAACTATAAAGTGGTGAGTCAGCAATATAAAGTCAAATTACTGCCATTTTTTATGGAAGGTATTGCGGGCAATAAGCAATTGATGCAAAAAGATTTAATTCATCCAAATGCCAAAGCTCAGCCTATTTTGCTAAATAATGCTTATCCATATATCAAAGGCGCTTTATAAAGCGCCTTTGAGGAAAATCTAATTGCTGTGCGGTTCGGATTAAAAATCAAAAAAAACCACTTCACCTGTTTCCAGTGAATATTCTGCACCGACTACTTTCAACTGACCTTGTTCAATCAGGTTTTCTAAAACTGCTGAACCATGACGCAATTGATTTACCGATGCAAATACATTGGAACGTACTGCATGCTTAGACAATTTCGCCAAATCATTTTTCAGTTCAGTCTGCATTAAGGTTTCAACTGAAGGGCGAACACGGTTCACAATCGACATTAAATTTGCCGATGGTGGACAGTCTGGGCACATTAAAGTATCAATTGTCGCTTGAATTGCACCACAGTGACTGTGTCCTAAGACAACAACCACAGCACAGTCATAACGCTCTGCCGCAAATTCAACACTACCTACCTGTGATGGCGCAACCACGTTGCCCGCAACACGAATTACAAAAAGATCACCCAATCCTTGGTCAAATACCATTTCTGCAGGAACACGTGAATCTGAACATCCTAAAATAATGGCAAATGGATTTTGGTCTTCTGCCATTTCTGCACGCTGTTGGTGCGACAATTGCTTCGGATGTCTGGTATCACCAGAAACAAAACGTTGGTTTCCTTGTTTAAGACGTTCTAAAGCTTCTTGAGCTGTTAGCATTCTTGATTTACCACCGATCTTTGAAGTTGCGATATTCTAAAGCCAGTTTTTATGAATGTCACTTGCAAAAAAATATGCAGCTGCGCTTTTCTTTATTCATTTTTGTTATAAATTTTTTCACTTTTTATTGAGATAGGTCACATTTTCTACCAATTTCAAAGCTTTGATCAAAAAAGCAAGGGATGACTTTCATTTTTAAACGCCTACAATAGACAGAATACACTTGTGCAATTAGACCTAAGAGCTAGTGCCTATCATTATTGGAGCCTGTTTTGGGTTCGTCAGGGGAAGACGTTTTCATGATGAAATTTATTCGATCACGTTATCTACATACGACTTTATTGGCTTTGGGACTAAGTACATCTTGCCTTGTGCAAAGCGCTGCGCCCAATCCATATACCTTCACAAAAAACAATAACGCCAGTAACAGCAACGCAACTGAACTTAAACTATTACAAAATCATTTTCAGCAACAGCGCAAACAAGCAGGACTAAGCTCTAAAAGCATTCGTGTTGGAGATGTCGTCTGGAGCTATAACGAAGGTGGCTCGCACAGCAAACCCACAATTTTATTGATTCATGGTTTGGCAGGCACACGTGATAATTGGAACCGTGTCGCGCAATTTTTAACCCCACATTATCATGTGATTATTCCAGATTTACCCAATAGCGGTGACACCAAAACTCCAAGCAATTTTGATAATTCAGTTCCGAATGTAACTTCACAACTGCGTCAATTTATTGAAGCAATTGACTGTGAAGAAAACTTACACGTGGCAGGACATTCTTTAGGCGGCTCAATTGCAACCGTGTATGCCTCGCAATATCCTTTTGATACGCAAAGTTTATTTTTACTCAATAGTGCAGGCATTTATAAACTTGCTAATACGCCTTACACCAAAAATCCATTATCTTTAAATGACTTAATTGTGAGCAAACATAGCGATTTAGCCGACGTCGCCAAACAAATCATGCAAAGCCCGCCTGCCATGACCTCACAAATTCAACATGCGCAAGAAGAAGTCCTGATTTCTCGCTCAGAACAAACCCGTAAAGCAATTGAGCAAATTGTCAAACTCAACCGTATTTATACTCCAGACTCATTTGCACGTTTAGCAGGATCAATTGAAGCACCGACCCTGATTTTATGGGGTAAGCAAGATCGCATTATTAATGTTGAAGTGGCGAAGGAATTACAATCTTTACTCAAACGCGCCGAAACACCTGTGATTCTTAATAATGTTGGACACATGCCGTTATTGGAAGCTGAAAAACAAGTCGCACAATATTATTTGCCGTTTCTGGCTAAAACTCAGAACCTAAAAAACCCACTTGCTGATAAACTGATTCCTCTAAATTAATTATTATATAAAACCTTCATGCAGAAACATCCCATCATTGAGCAACTAATTGAAGCTCAGCTTGATTTTTTAGATCAAGAATTTAACCAAAGTGAAATGGTACAAACTGAATTTATGCAGTTTTACCAATGGTTTCGCAAACAAAGCTTACAAGATTTATGGACATCTGAAGCCATTCATCAACTGATTCAACATCAAATTTTAAATACACCTGCCAGTTCATTTTTAGTGGAACAAATTGCTGAGCATATTCGTTTTGCACTGGTACACCCTGTTAATGACAGCAGTAAAATTGCCGATGTGATACCTGTGCTGACCATCGACAAAATTGCACAATATGTTGCAAGTAAAAGTGGACATCGTCAGCGTTTGATTAAAGCCGTGGTGAATAATCCTGCCTTTGCCGCCATGATTACCCAACTCATTCAACACTCCATTCAGGATTATATGGATAATTCGGTGATCGCCAAAAGCGTGCCTGGCGTATCGCGTGTTATGAAAATGGGTAAATCGGTTTTGGAAAGTGTTACCGATACCAATTTAGACCAGACCATTCAGCATTATTTGCAAAAAAATGTGCAGAAGCTGACTCAAATGAGCGAGTCGGTGCTTAATCAACATTTTGATGATGAAAAGCTGTATCATTTTCAGGCAAATTTATGGCATAAAATTAAAGATTTACCACTTTCGACCTTAAAAAATTATATCGAGATTCAAGACCTACCCCAAACCGTGAATCTTGGTCATGAAATCTGGGATCATTTACGTCAAAGTGATTACTTAAAACAACAAGTACATGACGGCATTTATGCATGGTATGTCCGCAATCAGGCTCGCCCTTTTGACTTGTTATTGCACGACTTAAACATTGATGAAGCGCTAGTCCAACAACAATTACAACAACTGTTAAATCCAGTCATTCAAAAAATGATCGCTGAAGGCTATTTAAAGCAACGTGCGCGCCATTATTTAGAGAAATTTTATTATTCTGAAAAAACACAACAAATTTTAAATCTACAAACGAATGAATAGGGTCTGTTGACAATTTCAGATAAAAATAACCTCCTAAAATTTAGGAGGTTATTTTTAAGCGAGGCTTAGAGCTTATTTAAAATAAGCACCTTCAGATTGACTGTGGTCAGTCTGATCCACCACACGCATCAATTCAGGTACGTGTTGTTTCAAGGTTGTTTCAACACCTTGCTTTAAAGTCACATCAATCGCTGAACATCCTTGGCAACCGCCACCAAATTTCAATACTGCAGTTAAGCCGTGTTCTTCATCTTCAACCACTTCAACCAAAGCACAGTTACCACCATGCCCTGCTAAACCTGGGTTAATTTCAGACTGTAAAACATAAGTAATGCGTTCTTCTACTGAAGCATCTGGGCCTACGCGTGGCACTTTTGAGTTCGGTGCACGGAAAGTCAATTGACCACCAAAACGGTCTTTGTTGTAGTCAATTACGGCATCCAATAAATACGGAATAGACGGCGTATCAATAAATGCAGGAAAGTCTGGATATTCCTGTTTGTAGTCTGTAGGTACAACTTCATCGGGCGCACTATAAGCCATGCAACATTCAGCACGCGGTGTACCAGGATTTTCCACAAAAACACGCACACCAATACCCGGTGTATTTTGCTTTGCCAATAAATCCTTCAAATACTCTTGAGCAGTTGGCGTAATCAATAAGTTTGGAATTTCATCTACAACTGCTGTGCTGCTGTTCTCAGTCGACATAACAATAATTTCCTCAAGCTGAAGTGGCTATTTTAACTGAAGATGCGGGGGAATAAAAAAAAATCAACCAAAATTGTCGGATTTATTCCTAAAGTTCGACTCAAACTCAGTTTTGATGCATTATTACAGCAGAATTCAAGTAAAAGAATAGGCGTTTATGCTCGATTTACCTTTTAATCATACCGTGACCATTATCATTATTACGGTCATTGTGTCTATGTTGGCGTTTTCCAAACAAGAATTAATGAATCGTCTGATTTTTTGGCCGCCTGCTATGCAACGTGGTCAATATGACCGCTTCATTACCCATGGTTTTGTGCATGCCGATGGTGCGCATTTGCTGTTCAATATGATTACCCTGTTTTTCTTTGGCAGCATTATTGAAAGTTTTTATCGCCAATACGTCTATGATTTAGGCTTTGTTTTATTCTATTTGGGTGGTTTAATCGCCGCGATTATTCCAAGTTATTTAAAGCATAAAAATGACCATCGTTGGGCCAGCTTAGGCGCATCTGGTGCTGTATCTGCGGTGTTGTTTGCCTATATTTTGTTTGAGCCGTGGAAGTTGATTTTCGTGTTCTTTATTCCAGTGCCTGCCATTATTTTTGCAATACTGTATGTAGCGTATAGCATTTGGTCGGGTAAACGCGGCAATTCCAATATTAATCACAGTGCGCATTTATGGGGTGCGGCCTATGGTGTGATTGTGACTATTTTAATTGAACCACGCATCTTGCCTCACTTCCTGAATAAACTGGCGCAACTGCCGTTTTAACTTTTGAAACTATAACGACTCGGTACATCTACCACTGAGTCGTTGCTACTTTAAAGAATTTTCAAATCCGTCAATAGACTGCTTTCATAAATCCGCTTAACACCATCATTTATTGCCTCTCATCTTCAGCCTCTCTCATTGGGAAAAACGACTTTCAATCGTCATTTTATGAACTGCTGATAAGTATTTTTGATTGATGAAAGCATCTGAATGATCCAATACAGCATAAAGCACACAACAAATAACATGCAGTTACTCGACAAGCACTTATACTAAGAATATAAAGACTAAAACTATCAAGCAATCAGGAGTCAGCCATGAAAAAGTTTGCACTTCTAAGCGCCCTGTTACTCAGTCTAGGATTAAGCGCCTGTGCCGTACATACCCCTGAAGGCAGTGTGGTGATTGATCCTGACCGCACGATCTACCCGAAAGGCTATTATCCACACCAACATCCGCATGGTGATGGTGATTTTTGTCCTCCAGGTCAGGCGAAAAAAGGACGTTGTTAAGCTGTTGGTCTGAGTGAATAAAACATTGTTGATACAGCATCAGACTCATTTATGATTCGAACCTAGACATTTAAACACTAACCTTTAAATCTCAACAACATTTCATTCACATTAAAAACCTTTACACTTCGTGAAGGTTTTTTTATTCAAATTTCACTCAATTTTGGTAGTTTTTGCTACCCCATATCGCAACTTGGCATAGATAATGTATACATCTGTATATTAATTTCAATTTAGTTTGCGAGTTTTTGCATGTCCACTTCTTACGATGGCTTACAGTTTCCAATTCATCCAGAAAATCATAAACCCAGCACCTCAAGCACGGGCAAACAAATTATTGCCGAAGCCTTAGCCACAGTCGATCATCAAAGCTCAGTCGATGCTTTGGCAGAAAAAAACTGGCGTAAACACTATCCAAAATACTTTAAAGCCCTCGTGACCAATGGTATTCGTGAACAAGCTAACGCAATTCAAATTGCAGAAGATGGTTTAAGAAAAGCTCATCAAAGTTTTGAGTTTTATCGTCATGAGCAAAAATATGTGCTGAAAGATGTCATGCTCTTGCCTACTGAAACTTTACATACCTTTAAATTACAAGGCAGCAGCCAAGCAGCACCCGAATGGTATGTGCCGTATCGTGGGCAAAAGTTACAAGGTCAAGCTCTACTAGATCAAATTGCAATTTGGCTAGCAGCAGGCATTATTGAACCAAGTCATGCCGAAGCGTTAAATGCTGCAATCGCGCATCCTGAATGGTTTGATTTGTCTGACCGTAACATGGTGCTATTTGGTGCAGCTTCAGAAGCAGGGCCACTCACATGGTTAGCCAAATGGAAAGCCAATATTATTGCAGTCGATTTACCAAACAGCCGTGTGTGGAATAAAATTTTAAGCACTGTGCAACAAGGCAATGCTACCTTATACGCACCAAGTACAACACAACTCGCGGCAGATACTCCATTTGACGTTTTAACAGAGCAATTGGGTGCAAATCTGCTCACGCAAACCCCAGAAATTGCACATTGGTTAGCCCAAAAACCTGAAACGCTAGATTTAGCAGCCATTGCCTATTTAGATGGTGAAAAACACGTGCGTGTTGCGATGGCGATGGATGCCATTATGCAATATGTCAGCGAACACAAAGCTGATAGCAGCCTTATGTTTATGTGTACCCCAACCGATGTTTATGCCGTTCCTGAAGAAGTGATTAGCGCATCGGCAGAGAAGTTTCAGCAGCGTTCACAAGGGCAAAAGCTACTCACCAAAAGTATTGAAACCATTTCACGCAGTCATTTCTTCCAAAAGAATCTGCATAATTTAATTGCTTCAGACAATGGTCAACATTATGGTATTGCCGACTGTTTGGTGGTTGAACAAGGGCCAAACTATGCTTTAGCAAAACGCATCCAGCAATGGCGTGCAATTTTAGCGCGTCATCAAGGACAGCATGTCAGCATCAATATTGCACCTTCGACCACCACACACTCTGTGACCAAAAATCCATTACTCAAAGCAGCATTTAGTGGCGCAAGTTTGTTTGATGTTGAAGCATTTAGCCCTGAAACCACCAATGCGATTATGGCGGCATTGTGGATTCATGACTTACGCAATCCAAACTCGGCAGCCAATCCTGAAGTGAAACTTGAGCATCCGCTCGAATTGATGATGGAAGGTGCGAACCATGGTGGATTGTGGCGCGTGGCGTATTTGGCACGAACGGCCCTACCTTTCGCTGCGCTCTATGGCTTTGCTGCAGATAAATTACCGCTGGACAAAGTCATCCAAAAATTTAAAAAGTAATGTAAACCGCTAATCTATCTATTCAAAAACTTGCCTGCAAATATTTCTCTAGACTGATCTGCAGGTATAAAAAAAGCGCTGTATCATTACAGCGCTTTTTTCAACCACTCAAAAAAGTTGAGAATGGATTAAAACACTTTTAAGAACAACCAGAACAAGCTACCCGATAAACAAATTGTCGCAGGTAAAGTGAAAATCCAAGCCGAAAGAATTGTACGCACCATTTGGAAATTCAGACCCGATTTATTTGCCACCATGGTACCTGCCACCGCACTGTTCAGTACGTGTGTAGTTGAAACTGGCATCCCCAAACCATCTGCAGCAGCAATAGTTGACATGGCCACAAGCTCGGCAGACATACCTTGACCATAAGTCATGTGCTGCTTACCGATACGTTCACCAACAGTCACCACAATACGTTTCCAGCCGACCATCGTACCCAAGCCTAGTGCTAAGGCAACGGCAACTTTGACCCAAGTTGGAATGTATTGTAAGAATGAATCTAAATGGCTGCGGTAGCTTTTAACCACTTTTTTCTGTTCTTCCGACATTTCAGGCAAGGTATTGGCTTTGTCTAAACGCTTGAATGAAGTCGTGCTTAAATACATATCATTACGCATTTCTGCTACTTCAGCTTCAGGCACATCTTTCAAGTTGCCATATTGACCCACACGCTCACCCAAATGATCCGTTAAGCTTGCCAAAGCAGGCACGACTTCAGGAGTAATTTCTTTGGTCTGAATATAACTAGTAATAATCTGACGCGCTTTTTCATCTGGCATATCGGCATGTTGTGGATAAATCACATCAGCCGTTTGCGTTGAAAGCTGCTGGAACGATTGAATGTGGTTTTGGCCTAACTCTTTATTTAATGAGTACGCCAACGGCACAATCCCGATCAAAATCAACATGATTAAACCCATGCCTTTTTGACCATCGTTTGAACCATGCGCAAAACTTACCCCAGTACAAGTAAAAATTAGAATGGCACGAATCAGTGGTGGTGGTGGCTTATTGCCTTCAGGCGGCTGGAACAACTCCATTTGTTTCTTGAAGATTTTTTTCACCAAGAAGAACAAAATCGCAGCAAAAGCAAAACCAATCAGTGGCGAGAACAATAAAGCCTTGCCCACTTTCATGACTTGTTCCATATCTACACCACTTGCACCCGCACCTGAGTTAATCAAGTAGTTCATAATCCCCACACCTAAAATCGAACCGATTAAAGTGTGCGAACTTGAAGCAGGAATACCGAAGTACCACGTTCCCAAGTTCCAGACAATCGCGGCAATCAACATGGCAAAAACCATGGCAAAGCCTGCGCCTGAACCGACATTCATAATTAGTTCGACTGGAAGTAAGGCAATAATACCGTAGGCAACTGCACCACTGGCGACCATCACCCCAAGGAAGTTACAGAAACCCGCCCACATTACTGCCACAGGTGCAGACAAGGCATTAGTATAAATGACCGTTGCCACTGCGTTGGCTGTGTCGTGGAAACCATTCACAAATTCAAAGCCTAAGGCAATGAATAAAGCGGTCGCCAATAAAATCACCGAGTACATACTCAGCGCAGGCACGTGGGATAAGTCCGCAGACAATTGGAAACCAATATAAATAAGGGTAGAAACGATGATCGTTAAAAACACCGGCATAAAAAATTTCGGTGTAGGCACATGAACATTGGTCGATTTAGTGGTCGACTTGTGTGCTGAATCTACAGGAGTTGGATTAGAATTCATGCAAGCAGAAAAGAGGATTTAAAATCCCCTTATTGTTCAATTAAATTGTGACAATTATATGACAAAGAGCTGTTATATAAAGCAACTTTCATACTTTATTTTCACACTTTAAGCTGTATTTTTTGTGCATAAAATTAAAATTAACTTTTAAATTTAAACACTTAGAATAAATAAACCTACTTTTCTTATGCCATTCTCTCAAATTTAGATTGTTACACCTTTGTCATATTTGCCTAAAGTGTCAGACAAAATTCACCGTGAGCCAATTTTGCCTGAGCAATATGACAAAGCGATGACGCATCAAAGTAAAATCAAAATTAGAATGTTCCTCATCACAACTTTTATTTAGGTTCAAAAGCTACAGCAAAATCCTAAAAATACTGCTTTATGCACTATTTTTACGACTTCCACTCTCTCTGGTCGCTTCAAGTGCACGAAAGCCGTGCGAACTCTGCTAAAATAGCGCTCATTTCGAATTCAGTCATAAAGGGTTTTTTATGTCCACGCTTACCACCCTGAAAGCGCTTCTTGCCCAAAGAATTTTAATTATCGATGGTGCTATGGGTACTATGATTCAACGCCATCAATTGGAAGAAGCCGATTATCGTGGTGAGCGTTTTGCAGATTGGGCACATGACCTCAAAGGCAACAATGATTTATTGGTACTGACCCAACCGCACATTATTCAGGGTATTCACGAAGCCTACTTAGATGCGGGTGCAGACATTATTGAAACCAACAGCTTTAACGGCACACGCGTTTCTATGTCTGACTATCACATGGAAGATTTGGTTCCAGAAATTAACCGCGAAGCAGCGCGTTTAGCCAAAGCTGCCTGTGAAAAATATTCAACACCAGACAAACCACGTTTTGTGGCAGGTGTACTTGGGCCAACATCGCGTACCTGTTCAATTTCACCAAATGTAAACGACCCTGCATTTCGTAACATTAGCTTTGATGCACTCAAAGAAAACTATATTGAAGCTGCGCATGCCTTAATTGAAGGTGGTGCAGATATCCTGCTCATTGAAACTGTATTTGACACCTTAAACTGTAAAGCTGCGATTTTTGCGGTCAAAGAAGTGTTTAAACAGCTCGGGCGTGAATTGCCGTTGATGATTTCAGGTACCATTACCGATGCTTCAGGACGTACCTTAACGGGTCAAACTGCAGAAGCTTTCTGGAACTCGGTACGTCATGGCGATTTACTTTCAATTGGTTTTAACTGTGCTTTGGGCGCAGATGCCATGCGTCCACACGTTAAAACCGTTTCAGACGTTGCCGATGTGTTTGTTTCTGCACACCCGAACGCGGGCTTACCCAACGCATTTGGTGGTTATGATGAAACGCCTGAAGAAACCGCAGCTTTCCTCAAAGAATTTGCTGAAAGCGGCTTGATCAATATTACAGGCGGTTGCTGTGGTACAACGCCTGATCATATCCGCGCGATTTACAATGTGGTAAAAGACATTCCACCGCGTAAAATTCCAGAGATTAAACCTGCATGCCGTTTAAGTGGTTTAGAACCATTTAACATTTATGATGACTCTTTATTTGTAAACGTGGGCGAACGTACCAACGTCACAGGTTCTAAAAAATTCCTGCGTTTAATTCGTGAAGAAAACTTTGCCGAAGCCTTAGATGTTGCACGTCAACAGGTAGAAAGCGGTGCACAAATCATCGACATCAACATGGATGAAGGCATGCTCGATTCAGAGGGTGCAATGGTGCACTTCCTGAACTTGGTGGCATCTGAGCCTGATATTTCTCGCGTACCTATCATGATTGACTCCTCTAAATGGGAAATCATTGAAGCAGGCTTAAAATGCGTACAAGGTAAAGCCGTTGTCAACTCTATTTCCCTAAAAGAAGGTTATGACGAGTTTGTCGAAAAAGCCCGCCTCTGCCGCCAATACGGCGCAGCTGTCATTGTTATGGCCTTTGACGAAGTCGGACAAGCCGATACTGCAGCACGTAAACGCGAAATTTGTAAACGCTCTTATGATGTTTTGGTCAATGATGTTGGCTTCCCTGCCGAAGACATTATTTTTGACCCGAACGTGTTTGCAGTTGCGACAGGTATTGAAGAACACAACAACTACGCAGTCGATTTTATTGAAGCCACAGGCTGGATTAAAGAAAACCTGCCGCATGCCATGATTTCAGGCGGTGTATCGAACGTATCTTTCTCATTCCGTGGTAACGAACCTGTACGTGAAGCCATTCACGCGGTATTCCTATATCACGCTATTCAGCAAGGCATGACCATGGGGATTGTCAACGCAGGTCAGTTGGCCATTTACGATGACATCCCGAAAGAACTGAAAGAAGCAGTTGAAGCCGTTATTTTGAACCAAAACCAAGGTGAAACTGGTCAGGACGCCACAGAAAAACTGCTGGAAGTGGCCGAAAAATATCGTGGTCAGGCAGGTGCGCAAAAAGCCGAAGAAAACTTAGAGTGGCGTAATGAATCTGTCGAAAAACGTCTCGAATATGCTTTAGTCAAAGGGATCACTACCTTTATTAATGAAGATACCGAAGAAGCACGCCTAAAAGCCAAACGTCCTTTAGATGTAATTGAAGGCCCATTAATGGACGGCATGAACGTGGTGGGTGACTTGTTTGGTGCAGGTAAAATGTTCCTGCCACAAGTGGTGAAATCTGCCCGTGTGATGAAACAAGCCGTTGCATGGCTCAACCCGTACATCGAAGCTGAAAAAACCGAAGGTCAGTCTAAAGGTAAAGTTTTGATGGCAACGGTAAAAGGCGACGTTCACGACATTGGTAAAAATATTGTGGGCGTAGTCTTGGGCTGTAATGGATACGATATTGTCGATTTAGGCGTGATGGTACCTGCAGAAAAAATCCTGCAAACTGCCATTGACGAAAAAGTCGATATCATTGGCTTGTCTGGTCTGATTACCCCATCTTTAGATGAAATGGTTTTTGTTGCCAAAGAAATGCAGCGTAAAGGCTTTAACATTCCATTGTTGATTGGTGGCGCAACCACATCTAAAGCACATACTGCAGTTAAAATTGATCCACAGTTCTCAAATGATGCAGTGATTTATGTTGCCGATGCTTCGCGTGCCGTTGGTGTTGCGACAACCTTACTCTCCCCTGAAATGAAACCTGCTTTTGTTGCAGAGCATCGTGCGGAATACGCTAAAATTCGTGAACGTATTGCCAATAAGCAACCAAAAGCTGCGAAATTGTCGTATGCAGAAGCCATCGACAATGGTTTAAAAATTGATTGGGACAACTACACGCCTGCAGTACCAAAATTAATTGGTACACAAGTGCTGACCAATTACCCGCTTGAAACCTTGTTGCCATACTTTGACTGGACACCATTCTTTATTTCTTGGAGTTTGGCGGGCAAATTCCCGAAAATTCTGGAAGATGAAGTGGTGGGCGAAGCTGCAACCGACTTATATAACCAAGCGCAAGCCATGCTCAAAGATATTATTGCAAATAATCGCTTTGATGCACGTGCAGTCTTTGGGATTTACCCTGCCAACCGTTCTGCGGCAGATTCAGTACAAGTATATGATGCAGCACGTAATCAAGTAACGCATACCTTCCATCATATTCGTCAACAGTCAGACAAAGTCACAGGTAAACCAAACTTGTCTTTGGCAGACTTTGTCGCAACTACAGAGCAAGGGCAAGATTACTTGGGCGGCTTTACCGTGTCGATTTTTGGTGCGGAAGAAATGGCCAATGAGTTTAAAGCCAAAGGCGATGACTATTCTGCCATTTTGGTGCAGTCTTTGGGTGACCGTTTTGCAGAAGCATTTGCAGAGCATTTGCATGAGCGTATTCGTAAAGAATTCTGGGGCTATCAGCCGAATGAGCAGCTAAGCAATGAAGAGCTGATTAAAGAGAAATATGTAGGGATTCGTCCTGCACCGGGCTATCCTGCGTGCCCTGAGCACTCTGAAAAAGCCACACTGTTTAACTGGTTAGGTTCAACTGAAAAGATTGGCACACAGCTTACGAGCAGCTTTGCAATGTGGCCGCCTTCATCTGTGAGCGGCTTCTACTATGCCAACCCTGCTTCTGAGTACTTTAACGCGGGTAAAATCTCGTTAGATCAGCTTGAAGATTATGCACAGCGTAAAGGCTGGAGTTTAGATGAAGCGAAGCGTTGGTTAGCTCCAAACTTGGATGATTCGATTAATTAAGTGCATTGCGCTGCATGGGTGGTTCATCTGCCCATGCGCTATATAATGTCATTTCAAAAGCCAGTGAATTGTAAAATTCACTGGTTTTTTGTTTAATGGGACAGTTCGTTATTTAGTCTGAGGTTATTGAGTGATTAGTCTGTTAGAGGTGTTTTTCACCTTTACACAATGGGTAAGGCATTCAGCTAAACGAACCCCACAGAGAGAACAAAGCGACTACTATTAAGTTAGTAGCCGCTTTTCCACCTATTTTGCCTTGTGATGAATGGAGAGTAATTACTATTCATCAACAATCATCAGTAGAGGTTATAGCTTACTCCTAAACAGCTATTGAAGTGACTTTCTTTGCACCACCAAGAACTGCTGCAATTTTAATCAAACCGATATAAGATAAAAAAATCTCTGAATCGGCAAAATAGTTTGGATAAGCTTCTTTTAATCCCCCAATAGCATTCGTTGAAAGAAGTGCAACTATCCATTTTTCATCTTTTGATAATAATTGCTCATATTGACTATATCTTTGAGAAGCCAATGTTTGCTCTGAGTTTGCAAAAAATTCATGTTCAATCTTTCTTGTCTGCACATTAAGTCGAATTAGTATAAATCCATCCCTGCTGTTTTTTGCAGTCAATACAATATTCAAATCATTTAAAGTAACACAATAGGTTTTTAAATGGTTTTCTATAGTGATTCCACCTACAGAGCGATCCATAAAATTTTTTATATCAATACATTGATTTATAAGGTGTTGGGTCTGAACAACTTTAGTTAAATATTCTTTTGTTAACTGACCTTTATCATTCTCAAGAAAACCTTTCAAATTTTCAATAATTTGAAATTGATCACTTACATCTTTAAAAAATTTTTTATAATCATAAAGACCATCATTACTTTTTAGATCTTGCCCTGTAAAAATATCAACAATTTCTAATGTTGTTGCCCAACTATGCTGAAGTTTAGTACGAATTTGAAATTCAATTTTTCTTTCTTCATTTAACTTATTGTTAAACTTACCAACTATGTGTATGCATCTATACCCATCATTTTTGGGGTTAAGTATGTAGTTGTCCATTTTTATAAATTTTCCATCATTATAAAAACAATGTTCATTTGCTAAAACTTTAAAAATAGCATTTACTTGTTTTAAATTTTCAACAACTACTCTTATACCACCTATATCCTGCATATTTTTGAGTTGCATGCCATCAAAACGTTTAAGTTTTTTCTTAATTGACTCAAATCGTTTTAATCTTTTAGCAGTAAATGCTTTCTTATCAATTCGATAGATAAAGCGATTTAATAAATTGTGTGCTTCATTCAAAGGCTGAATATGACTATCTCTCCAATATGTTAGTATTTGCATAGTACGTTCTAGCAATTGGTGGTCATCTAATAAACTATCATTAATTAAAGCTTCGCCTGCGCGAGTTACATCTTTTTTTGAGAAGGTCATAAGTAAAAATAAATGTTTTTTATTATTTTATTGTATTTCATATATCTATACCATTTTAAAGTTCGCTTATTGATTAATTATCAATCTAAAAATCATTAATTTTCCAAGTTGAGATTCTAACAAAAACCTAGTCTTTTTTAGACCTAATCAAAATTATCTACACAAATATTATAATTATTGGGAAAGTCAAGCTCATATTATAGTAATTAAAACTAGAAAACTTTAGCTCAAAAAAAAGACCCTTGAAAATCAAGGGTCTTTTTAAATTTGGCGGAAGCGGTGAGATTCGAACTCACGGAGGACTCACACCCTCGTCGGTTTTCAAGACCGGTGCATTAAACCGCTCTGCCACGCTTCCAATGGCGGCTATCATATAAAGAAAAATTCAGCTTGGCAAATATTTTCTAAAAATTATGATCCAAATGTTCAAAATAAAATCAAAAATCAGTCATTTTCTGCAATTTCAGGCTTTTCATAGCGTATCGAATTAATAAACCAGCTCTTTTTGCCTAACGGCGTCTGCACTTCCACCTCATCATCTACCTGTTTAGACAACAAAGCCCGAGCCATAGGTGAATCAATCGAAATATGTTGTGGATGATGATCATAAATTTCATCCACGCCCACAATTCTCAAGGTCTTTTGCTCGCCTTGTTCATTTTCAATTTCGACCCATGCGCCAAAATATACTTTACCCTCTTGTTCTGGTGCAAAATCGACAATACGCAGCTCTTCTAAACGCTTGCCCAAATAACGTACCCGACGGTCAATTTTACGCAAAAGCTGTTTGTTATATTGGTAATCTGCGTTTTCAGAGCGATCGCCGAGACTTGCCGCCCAGTTTACTTTTTTGGTGATTTCAGGGCGTTCTTCATGCCACAGATGCTGTAACTCTGCCACGAGTTTATCGTGTCCAGAACGTGTAATTAAGTTAGATTTCATGGTGTTTTTGCAGCCGGTTTTTTACATTTGGTTAACATCAATCCTATATTTTATTGCATTTTTATACACAATAAAAATTTATAAAATTTATTTCTCAATGAAATGAATATCTTATGTTACATTTTTCAAAAAATTTATGTACAAAATTTGACATCCAAAATTTTCATCTTTATTATTCGCACATCTTTTAGTTTTGATCACTTTTTAACCTGTGTATAAATTTTACACATTTTCCCTTTAATCCCAAGTCATTTTGAATGACGTCATGACTGCCCAACCCTTATTGAATTTATCAAACTTGAAAAAGTTTAAGGTGTGTTGCCTTTGCTTTTTAGGGCATAAATTACTTGTAGCGGAGCCAACATGCACAGTAGTTCAACGTCTGGGTCTAGGCTTAGCCTTCACTCATTTTTTAATCGCCTCCCATTCAAAGTCCTCGCTTTCAGTACTGTTCTTCTCCCATTCCACAGTATTAACGCAGGCAAAGCCGTTCATCAATTTGACAGCGTCGTCAATCAGAACAAATTGACCGTTGTGTCTGTGGAAAATCCAACCACAGTGTTTAAAGATGGACAACATTTACATGGCTTTGGTTATGACCTTGTGCGTAACTATGCCGACAGCATGAATGTGAAACTCGAATTTAAAACGGTAAGCGACAATGCGACCGCTTTAAAATGGGTGTCTTCTGGTAAAGCGAACTTTGCCATGACCACGTCGAGTATCCAAAGCATCGAAAAGCAGCAACTCACGGCATTTTCTGCCAGTTGTGGCGATTTAAATACTTTAAAGCGTAATGGTTTAAATAGTGAGCTGAACTGGGTGTTTAAACACGCAGATGATCCTCTTAGCCAAACCGCAAGCAACTTTGTTTGTCGTGGCAAGCAAAACGGCTCAATTACCCAATTGGCTTCATTTTATAATCGTAATGTGGTCAAACAAGAATCGTGGGATGTGATCCAGCGGGATTTGCGTAATCGTTTACCTTTATATAAGGCCAACTTTAAAAAGACTGCCACGCAGTACGATTTAGACTGGCATCTTTTGGCGGCAATTGGTTATCAGGAATCTTACCTCAAACCCAACTCGGTTTCGCCAACAGGTGTGCGCGGTATTATGATGCTGACCAATAATACAGCCAAAGCGATGGGCGTAAGCAACCGTACCGATCCTGCACAAAGTATTCAGGGTGGTGCTAAGTATTATGACCAAATGCTGAGCCGTTATGAGCATATTCCATTTCCTGATCGTAACTGGTATGCCCTAGTCGCTTATAACATGGGTCCTGGTGCAGTCAGTCAAATTCAGAAGCGTATTCGCTCACAAGGCAAAAACCCGAACAATTGGGTTAACCTATATGCGTATTTAGACCGTAACAAAGCGAGCAACGGTCGTTATCGTCAAGCAGTGCAATATGTGACTCGTATTCGCGCCTACCTTGAGCATATTAAGACCACACCGCAATTGGTGAATATCTAAAATTTACCTCGCGTGATTGAGTTGCAGTGTATATCAGCTGCAATTCAAACATGAATAATGCGCTGTTAAAGCTGCAGTGCATAAAAAAGCCTAGTTGATACTTCAGCTAGGCTTTTTTGTACTATAGCGGGAAATTCGCCTGCTACAGCGTAAATCGCTTGAATTAAGCAGATTGCTCAAGAATCTTCTTAAATAAGTCTTTTTGTTCTTGGCTTGGTTTTGCAGTTTGTAATGCCATTAATTGTGACATATCGCCCTGTACTTTGATTTTACCTGTCATAAAGGCTTGCATAGCAGCCGCCATGTCAAACTCTAGGAATACTTTACGTAAAGTTTCCGCATCCATATTTAATGTTGTTTTGGCGTTGTCCGCCAAACCTTTTTGGATTTTACCGCCATCTAAAGACAATTCTGTGTTGCCTGCAGCATCAGTCACCACTAAGTTAATTGCCAGATTTGCAAGTGCTGGAGGTAGGTTTAAATCACCAGCTTGAGCCGTTAGATTTTCTACAGTTGCAAACCAATCATCAGTTAAAAAAGCAGGCATGATTTTTCCTCAATATATTTGTGCATGTGTGTTGTCTATCCAGACACCATCATTATTAAGCTGTTTTGCTTGCTGATTGTTATAGCATGAACCTTTCGTGAAAGGCTAAGAAATTTTGTACGGGACGTTCAGTTTTTGTATTTTTAGTCGAAATGACGACTTTCTCAAATAAATCAAATTCATAAAAAAACACCAAGCTCTGGCTTGGTGTTGATTACATTTTAAAGGGATTGACAGGCTGTTATCGCTTAGTCTGCAGCGTAGCCTAAATTGACCATATTGATGCGTTTGTTTTGCTCTGCTGCGTTTTGTTCGGCCTGATCGGCAAAATCAAATACGCGCTGGCTGTCTAACGCTTCAAAGTCGAATAATTCACGGTCTGCCAACTGCGATGGCGATACATTCTGTAATGCGCCAAAAATACTGTGCAAACGCTTAGGATGTGCTTTATCCCACTCACGTAACATGTCGTTAATAATGGCACGCTGTAAGTTTTCCTGTGAACCACACAAGTTACACGGAATAATTGGGAATTTACGCATTTCTGCATATTTAATGATGTCTTTTTCTTCCACATAAGCCAGTGGACGAATCAGCATATTTTTCTTGTCTGATGACAACAACTTCGGTGGCATGGCTTTTAAGCTACCGCCATGGAACAAGTTTAAGAAAAAAGTCGCCAAAATATCATCACGGTGATGCCCAAGCGCCACTTTGGTTGCCCCTATTTCCTGCGCAAAGCCATACAAAGAACCACGACGCAAACGCGAACACACTGCACAGTAAGTTTTACCTTCAGGCGTTAAACGCTTGGTGATGCTATAGGTGTCTTTTTCTAATATGTAATATGGGATGTTATTTTCTTCTAAATAACGCGGCAATACATCTTCAGGGAAGCCTGGTTGCTTTTGGTCTAGGTTGACTGCCACCACATCAAAATTGATTGGCGCAATACGTTTAAACTGCAACATAATGTCCAGCAAGGTATAACTGTCTTTCCCGCCAGAAATACACACCATGACTTTATCGCCATCTTCAATCATATTGAAGTCACGAATCGCATGCCCGACTTGGCGACGCAGCTTTTTCAACAAACGATAATACGCAGAGCTGGTTGGGAGTTCTGGCTTGAAATTAAATCCTTGATCGGACTCAACGGGTGAGAACATAGACGAGATTAACCCATGAAAAAAATTACCGCGCAATTTTAGCCGATTCAGACCAACATAGCATCAAAAGAATGCAAATTCATCGGAATCAAAATTTTTGTCATCGGGCTGTATTGAACCGCATGTTATTTTGAACCTTCGCGTTCAGTTTTTCGGCAAGATGCTTATCTTTTGGACTTTTCCACAGTTTTCCACAAATCCTGTGGATAACTTTGTGGATTTAAAACAACTTGACAAGGCCTCTTGCCGATATTCTAAGGCTTCTCTTTAAATTGATCATTTTTTGATCATTTTTATTTTAAATAAAAATCAATGGCTTAAGTGTGTCAAGCTAAGCCAATTAAAAAAAAATAAATATTTTTTTTGATTACTCTGTCAGCAATTTCGCTTGATTTTTTTCGCTACTCCTGTAAATGAATTTGTACAAAGTCTTTTCATCTGTGAGATTTTTGTTAAACTCGTAACAACTGTTTGGGGACAGCTTTTAGTGTATTCACAGCATGAACAATAAAATTAATGCCTTTTTACTGTATATTTTGGGGACTGCCAGCATCATGCCTTTGGCAACGACAACGCACGCAGGTCAAATTTATATGTATAAGGACAGCAATGGCAGTACCTTGCTGACCAACCGTAAAAGTGCAGATCGTTCGCTGACAAAAGTAAAAGTCACCTATTATCCAGACAGCAATATTCACAGTTATCGCAACTGGGGCAATTCCGAAGCATCGGTATTGCCAAGTTATAGCCGCAATAAAAATGCCTTTGACCATATTATTCAGCAAGCAGCACAACAACACGGTGTTTCAGAAGGTCTAATTAAAGCAGTGATGCATACCGAATCAGGTTTTAATGTCAACGCCCGCTCGCCTGTCGGTGCACAAGGTCTAATGCAGCTCATGCCTGCGACAGCACGACGTTTTAATGTCAGCAACGCTTATGACCCGCATGAAAACATTATGGCGGGTGCAAAATACTTGGCTTGGTTACTCAAACGCTTTAATGGCAACACCACTTTAGCTTTGGCGGGTTATAACGCGGGCGAAGGCAATGTTGCAAAATACGGCGGTGTACCACCTTTTCGTGAAACTCAGGACTATGTACGTCGTGTGACCAGTCGTTATAGCAACCTGTATGCCAACGGTGTTAGTGCAAGTGCTAATAACAATGCGATTACGGCAAATAACAATAGCAATACTCAGAGTCAAAATGCTCAAGTGATTGCGCAGTCAGAGAGTTACACTGCCAGTAATCATCAAGTGGCGGCAAACAAACGTCCACAACGTCAAATTATTATGGCTGCCGATGGTCGCTTTACCGATGCACCTGCAGGTTCTTACGCGACAGGGAATGCCACGGCTTCGGCACGTATTTTTATTTCAGAATAAAAGCTACAGCACTTCATTTGAGCTTGCGTTGCCGCAAGCTCAAATGAAGTGCCGATTGCAGTATCAGCTCAAAATATTTTTAGTACAGTTTTATTATTTTTCTTGAATTTTTAATACATACACCGCATATTTACGGCATGGTTTATTAATAAATCAGATTACATTTTTAATATAAGAGGATTTACTCAATGATGCGGATTGGTTTGTTCTTGCTAACCAACCTCGCGGTACTGGTTGTAGCTGGCATAATTTTGTCACTCTTCGGTGTCGGTAGTTACCATGGCGCGGGTGGCTTAAACCTAGGCAACCTGTTGGTCATCTGTTTTGTCTTTGGTATGGTTGGCTCTTTAATTTCACTATTCATGTCTAAATGGATGGCGAAAAAAACAACTGGGACTGAATTAATTGACCCGAATGCCCCTCGTAACCAAGCTGAAGCGTGGTTATTAAATGAAGTTGCGCAATTGTCGCAACGTGCTGGTATCAAAATGCCAGAAGTGGGTATTTTCCCTTCTTACCAATCGAATGCTTTTGCAACAGGTTGGAATAAAAACGATGCTTTAGTGGCTGTATCTACAGGGCTGCTTGAGCGTATGAACAAAGATGAATTACGTGCAGTTTTGGCACACGAAATTGGTCACGTTGCCAATGGTGACATGGTGACCTTGGCACTGATTCAAGGTGTGGTCAACGCATTCGTCATGTTCTTTGCCCGTGTTGCAGGTGACTTCATTGACCGTAACGTATTTGGTCGTGAAGATGGCGAAGCACCAGGCTTGGCTTATTTTGCAATTACCATTGTACTGGATATCGTATTTGGTATTTTGGCCTCTTCAATCGTGATGTGGTTCTCGCGTCAACGTGAATACCGTGCCGATGAAGCAGGTGCACGTTTGGCAGGTAAGCAAGCCATGATTTCTGCATTATTACGTTTACAGGCAGAATCTGAAATGCCTGATGCAATGCCAAAAGAAATGAAAGCTTTTGCGATTTCTGCAGGTAAAGAAGAAGGTTTTAGCTTGGCAGCGTTATTCCAAACTCACCCAAGCATTGAACAACGTGTTGCAGCTTTACAGCAATTAAATTTACCTTAATACTGCTAGCAAGATATTGTAACAGCGACACCAAAAAGCTTCCTCAGGGAAGCTTTTTTCATGTCTGTAAATTAGATCTGCCAGATGGTTTTGTACTTTAAACAGGTTCATTTAAACAGCAAAACTTTGTGACCAGTGCCACAACCAACTTGCACCGAGCCATGCTGCCCAAATAAAGAAAATAAGAAAAATCACACCAAGCAAATCAGGCAAATGTAGCCACAGCCATGCCACTACAGGATTACGCCAAAATGCTGACTGCTGCTGTTTACGTTCCAATCGCTCATGTAAAAAAGGATGTACCACATGATGCTCACTGTGAATCTGATATTCTTCACGGATATGCGTATGCACTACATCTAAAGCTTTACGGCTTGGACGAATAAATACATCAAATACTGTGCCGACAATTGGCACAAAACCAACTACTGCATCCATCACAGCAAGTTTAATCACGGGAGTGAGTTTGGTTTGTGGTACACCAATTTGTTTGGCTTTATAAATCGCATAACAGGTCAGTGCAAAACCTGCGACATCCCCCGCGACAGGTACAGTGCCTAATGCGGCATCTGCTCCCACGCCCTGCTTGGTAAATGGAATACGCACCACAGAATCCATCATATTGGCAAACTTGGCTAAATCGCGCTCTAAGCGAATCACCTCTTGCTGGCTAAGTTTTTTTGAAGATGCAGGTTCTGGCATAGAAAACGTATCGTTGGGTAAATGCAATCTACTTGAGAATAAAGCAGTTTTTTACTCAGGTCTGTTATGATTTTATAAACAGAATTTTGATCAATGCAAAAAGTTTAAGATGAGGTCTTGAATAAGTCATCATCACCGACAGTGTTTAAAGTAACAACTGTGAAGCAATAAATAAGTACACCACCACGCCCGTTGCATCACAAATCGAGGTTACCAAAGGCGCAGAGGCACTGGCAGGGTCTAGTTTCAGGCGATGCAAAATAAAAGGCAAACTCATGCCAATTAAACAGCCCATCAGCACAATGCCCAGCATACTCAGTGCCAATACCACAGACACCATCATATCGCCACGGTAATAGCCTAAAATTGAAACCGCAAAAGCCATAGTTCCACCCAAACATAGCGCCACCAAACTTTCACGTCCGAGTAAATGCAGCCAATCTTTAAATTGCACATCACCTGTAGCCAGTGCCCGTACCATTAAAGTCGCAGACTGAGAACCCGCATTACCACCACTACCGACCAAAAGCGGCAAGAAAAAAACCAGTACAATATGTGCTGCAATAATGTCTTCATAATGCGCAATGCCAATTCCAGACAATAAACTGCCAAATACCAAAATCACCAACCAAAACACACGTTTGCGATATAAAAATAAAATTGGCGCAGTTTTTATACTCATGCCAGGTGAAGACGCTACCGCACTGGATTTTAAAAAGTCTTCTGTAGTTTCTGCCTGTACCACGTCCATCGCATCATCATAGGTGACAATCCCCAGTAAATGCTGTGCATCATCTACAATCGGTAAGGCCAAAAAATCATAATGGCTGAGTTTTTGCGCGATACTTTCCTGATCTTCAGTCACCAAACCTGTGACCAAATCGGTGCACATCACATTTTTAATTTTTTGTTCAGGCGGGTTTTGAATAATTTCCCTTAAAGAAATAACCCCCAATAGTTTCATTAGTTCATCGACAATATAAATCAGGTACAAAGTTTCCCGGTCTGTGGTCATTCTGCGCAATTCATCTATAGCTTGCTGCATGTTCAGTTCTGGCGAGAGCACCACGAAATCCGAACTCATAATCGCGCCCGCAGATTCTTCAGGATAGCGCGCTAAAGTCTGAATCTGTGCGCGTTTTTCTTCCGTAATGTGTAAGCTGACAAAACGCTGTAAATGCGGAGAAAGTAACTTAAATAAGTCGGTGCGGTCATCTGAATGCATGGCTGAAATCAGTTTGACCAATTGCTGCGGTGCCATCGCCTCTGCAATTTGATGTTGCGAATGCAGTGGTAAAAACTCCATCACCAAGGCAGCACTGTCAATTTGTTCAATTAAACTCAGCTGTGCTTTCAGGCTTAAATACTGCATCAAGTCGGCTAAATCGGCAGGATTGATACTGTCGATCAGGCTGTGTACTGTGCTTGGCTGATGCAATTGTAAGGCTTGTTCTAACTGTTCAGCGTGCAGATTGGTCATTGCTCTCACCCACTCCATCATTCCAAAAACGTAAAATGAAGAATGGGCGCAGTGTCTCGGCCCAAACCAACCCTTAAAAAACCGAAAATCTGTAGATTTATGCAAGATTTTTAGCGTTTCATATCATAGCCTATAATTTTGCTAAGTGCCTAATAAAAAACATCTTTAGTTTATGGGTGATGAACGATTCACTTGAAATATAGAACGAACCAGCACATACATAAACGGAATAAAAACAAGCACTAAAATTGTGCCAAAAATAACTCCACCTAAAACACTCACCCCAATTTCCTGACGGCTTGCTGCACCTGCACCAAAGGCAAATACTAGCGGCAAAATACCTGCACCAAATGCCAATGAGGTCATTAAAATAGGTCTGAGCCGTAAGCTTGCACCTTCTAAAGCGGCTTGAATCACCTGTTTGCCTTGTTGCTGCGCAGCCGAAGCAAACTCCACAATTAAAATGGCATTTTTACATGACAAACCAATGGTGGTAAGCAAGGCAATTTGGAAATAAATGTCGTTCGGGAAACCTGCCAAATAACTAAAAATAATATTTCCACCAATCCCTAAAGGAATGGCGCTCATCACGGCTGTTGGAATACTCCAACTTTCATACAAGGCCGCAAGGCACAAGAAAATAAACCCGATGGAAACCAAATACAGTAACAAAGCCTGATTGCTAGACTGATTTTCTTCAAAAGACAACCCACTCCATGCCAAGTCAATGCCCTGCTGCTGTGCCACCATCTGTTCTAAATCACGCATCGCCTGCCCTGAGCTATATCCTTCGGCAGTATCGGCTTCCATTTGCAATGCGCTATAGCCCATAAAACGATTAACAACTTCTGGCCCACCGCTCCAACTGAGTTGAGCAAACTGGCTAAAAGGCACCATTTGATTTTGCTGACTGCGTACCGACCATTGATTCAAATCTTCAGGTTTGCTACGAAACTCGGCATCACCCTGCATAATCACACGTTTAATTCGCCCCCGGTCAATAAAGTCGTTGATATAACTACCGCCCCAAGCTGCCGCTAAGGTACTGTTAATAGCCGTTTGATTTAAACCTGCTGCCATCGCCTGTTTCTGATCAATCGTGACGTTTAACTCCGCTTTTTCAGGATTGGCACGTTGATCTAAATTTTTAAAGCTTTGATATTGAGCGGCTTGCTGCTGTAAATTTTGAAATTGCTGAATTAAAAAATCGCGTCCTGTACCATTCACATCGCGCATCCAGAACTCTAAGCCATCGGTTTGCCCCAAACCACGAACTGCTGCGGGCATGCCAATGGTAATTTGTGCATTGGGATGCTGTCGAAAATGCTGCATGGCACGTTCACGAATGGCTTGTGCAGTATGTTGCTGCCCTTGACGCTCATCCCAATGTTTTAGCGCAATAAAACCCTGACCTAAATTCTGCCCTGTTCCTGAAAAATTACGTCCATAACGAATCATCACCAAATCGACATTATGGGCTTCATGCTGCATAAAGTATTCGCGTATGCTTTCGCCCACTTCACGACTTTTAGACAACGGCGCACCTTCCTGTAATTTAAATTGCACCGACAACATGCCCTGATCTTCATTCGGGATAAAACTGGTAGGTAAGGCACGGTAAAACAAGGCAAACACCGTCAGTAAACCTGCAAAAATAACCAGACACACCGCTTTATGCTGAATCGTCCAGCCTGATAATTTGAGATAGTGTTGTTTTAAGCGTTCCAGTTTTTGATTAAACCAGATGGCCCATTGGGCTGGTTGTGGATTGGGTTTTAAAATCAAGGCACACAAGGCAGGCGTTAAAATTAAGGCCACACCTAAAGACAGCACCATCGCAGTGACTAAGGTGATGGAAAACTGGCGATAAATCACCCCAGTCGAACCACCAAAAAATGCCATAGGAATAAATACTGCGGTCAAAACTAAGGTAATGCCGACCAAAGCACCGCTAATTTCCTGCATAGATGCGATAGATGCCTGTTTAGCCGAGAGCTGCTGTTCGTGCATTAAACGCTCGACGTTTTCGACCACGACAATCGCATCATCCACCAACAAACCAATCGCTAAAACCAAAGCGAATAAGGTCAGCGTGTTAATACTTAGGCCAAAGAGTTGCAACACGGCCATAGTGCCTAAAATCACCACAGGCACGGTTACGGTAGGAATGAGCGTCGCGCGCCAGTTTTGTAAAAACAAGAACATCACGATGACAACTAAAATCACCGCTTCAATTAAAGTTTTCACCACTTCATTAATTGATTCCTGCACGAAAGGCGTGTTATCTCGTGGATAGACAATTTGGTAACCTTCGGGCAATTGTTGTTTTAAATGCTCAATTTGTTTTTGAATTAAGGCTGAAGTTTGTAACGCATTGGCACCAGACGATAAGGAAATACCCATCCCTGCCGATGGAAAACCATTAATGGTATTAAAGCTTTGATAATTTTCTGCACCAAGTTCAATACGTGCCACATCTTTTAAATAAACAAAGCCACCTGCCTGATCTGCTTTTAAAATAATATTTTCAAATTCTTCTACCGTTTTTAAGCGTGAACCTGAGGTGACTTTGGCATTGAGATATTGTTCTTGTGCTATGGGTAATTCACCAATTGCGCCTGCTGCGACTTGGGTATTTTGTGCCAATACTGCAGCACGTACATCACTTGGCATGAGTGCGTATTGTTTTAACTTTATCGGATTCAGCCAAATCCGCATTGCATATTGCGCACCAAAAACATCGACCTCACCCACACCTTCAATGCGTGCCAACTCTTGCTCTAAATGACTCATCATATAGTCAGACAAGGCAATATTGCTGCTTTTGGCTGTGGCATCGTACAGCCCAATGACCATGTGGGTATCACCCAATGATTTAAAGACATTTACCCCCTGACGCTGCACATCTTCAGGTAAGCGGTTAATTGCGCCATTAATCGCATTTTGTACCTGGACTTGTGCGGTATCGGGGTTGGTACCATTTTCAAAGCTAATGCTGATGCGACTTCGTCCTGAAGAATCACTGCTAGAACTGAAATACAATAAGTGATCTAAGCCTTTAATTTGCTGTTCCAAAACCTGTGTGACGCTTTCTTCAACAGTTTCTGCCGAAGCTCCTGTATACGTTGCGCTGACGGTGATACGAGGTGGTGCAATGTCTGGGTAGCGTTCTACAGGTAAATTTAATACTGAAAAAATCCCGAGTGCCATCACCACAATGGCGAGCACACCTGCAAAAATAGGACGTTCAATAAAAAATTTAGACAACATAAAACTGGATCACTTATAGATGGCAATGTTGATATTTAAATATGAAATGAATCAAGTGGATGAAGATCATCAAAAAAACTTGAAACCGTTTTTCAAATTAACACAGCAAAATAGAACTTCGATGACTGCATATCAAAAAATCTAGTTTTGTCACAAAAATATTGATTGGTCTTCATTTTTTCTCACAGATTTTGTATTTGACCTCCCAATTTTGGGATAGCTCCTAGATTCATCTTATTTCTATACTTCTGACATAACAATTTGGATGACAAGGAATTCATGATGAAAAAAACCTTATTATGCTTAACTTTAGCAGGCTTACTCAGTGCATGTGGTGGTTCAGACAATGATTCTGGTAGTTCTGCTCCCCCACCATCAAACACCACAAAAACTGGCGTACTGACCGATGGGCCTGTAACTGGGGTTAAATATCTCAGAGCTTCGAGTTCAGGTGAAAGTATTGAAGGTATCACCAATGATAAAGGTGAGTTTGAATATGCTGAGGGTGATACTGTTCGCTTCTTTATTGGTGATGTGCAACTTGGTGAAGCCATTGAAGCTAAAGCACGTATTACCCCACTAGATTTGGCTGAAAGTGAAAATGCCCGTACCAACTTAATGGTATTTTTACAATCTTTAGATAGCGATGGCGACCATAGCAATGGAATTGAAATTACTGCAGACACTCAAACAGCCTTAACCGCTGTGAATATGAATTTCGAGCAAACACCCGCAGAGTTTTCAACTACGTTTGTCAATGAAGTGATCCCTAAAACCGATATCCCACTAGATCGAATCGTGACACCTGAAAAAGCTGCAGAAAACTTCCAAGCCACTTTCTATAAAGATATTGCAGGCACTTGGGAAATTGGGCGTACTGAAAGCACTGCTGTTATATTACATATTTTACCAGACGGACGTTATGCGCTAGGTGAAGCAGATGTAGCTGATGAAACAGGGAAGTCTGGTATCGAAACAGGACGACTAAATTGGAATGCTTTAACTTCAGCGCTGAGCCCTGTGATCTCAGTAGATACTAATGGAGACTACGGGCTTTCACATCCAGACAATGATGGTCATTACCGCCTAAGTTATAACGGTACAGATTTAGTGCTGACCGATGTAGGAAGTAATAGCACCTATATTTTAACTAAAGTCAAACAATCATCAGGATTAGTCGGCACTTGGCAATTTAATCAAACTCATTTATTTGCTTTCTTTGACACAGGATTCTATTTCTTGTTAGACACTGAAGGCGATGATGATTGCGCTAACCCAGGTATTGAATATGGCAAATATTCAATGACAGCCAATACACTTGCCGCAACAGAAGTGTTATATGACACCAACGATTGCGGTGGCTTACAAGACTCTTCGGATGGCAGTAAAGTGAATGCAACTTATAGTATTTCAGGTACAAGCTTGACCTTACATCCTCAAGGTGAAGACCCTGTCACTCTACAACGTAGCAATTAAACACGATAAAGCTGCCTAATCAAATTTAGGCAGCTTTAACCGATATGCTCAAAATGAATGGTACAGCCCATTAATAAATGCATGAGTTCAATTTGCGAGTTGCATTGGGTTTTTTCATAAATATTTTTAAAATAAGTGCGCACGGAACTGAGCGTAACTCCACAATGTTCTGCTATTTCTTCCAATTTATAGCCATTGACCAACAACTCACACAACTCAAATTCACGTTTAGATAACTGATAAGATTGCTGTAAATACGCTTTAGATAAAGTGTAATGCTGGTTTTTATCGGTCATTAGTACTGCAACATGGTGTTGTCCTACGTCCTGCTGTTGTACATTTTTTAAGTGTGAAAATGGTACTACGGTCAGCATCAATTGCCGCCCTTTTTGATCCGACAATGCCAAAACACCACCCACATCGGTATTGGTTACAGACCTTCCCAACAAAGCCGAGCTTAATAACTGATCTAAACGGCTTTGATCACCAATATTGGTCTTTAAACGGTTATGCAAGTCCAAATCTAGACAAGAACCTTGCTCCATCATGCGCTGTGCCAAAGGATTGCAATAATTTAATCTGAGGTTGTGATCAAGCAAAATAATGCCCGTTTTTAAATGATCCAATAAATGATATAAGCCGAGATTATCTTGTTGCACTAAACTGATTTGACGGTGAATCTGCAATGCACGGCGCAAATGCACCCCTAAATATTTTAAAAAATCTAATTCTTTTTGTTGATACGGCGCTGCATCAGGTGCTCGGTGTAAACCTAATACCGCCCAGCGGTGTGAACCCTGATCGAGCAAAACAGCCGAGATATAACTAATTCCCGTCGGATTCAAACAGCGTTCATAAAAGATATATTCATCACTTTCAGGGTTTTCCCCATAATGCGATAAATCCGAGCTCGCTACTTGCCCCACACCCGAATTTTCCCACAATACTCGGTGTAACTGCATGTCAATCACGCGAATCCGCTCATCACGATAGGCATGCAAAGCTTCATCTGGAATATTGTGACTAAATAAAAAATCGTAACTTGGGCTAAATTGATCTAAGGCAGTAAAAATGGCGGTTTTACTGTCTGTATATTGAACAATTTTTTCAATTACTTGCGGCCATAAATTCACATCTACAGCGGCATCATAAATACTGCCTATAATTTCGTGTTCTCGGTTATCCATTTTTATCCCCTTTATGCCTACTCCAGCCTGCATTACACTTATTTAATCATTTGTTTTTCTTATTATTCCAAGTAGCATAGTGGGTTTTATTCACAAAAAAAAGCAGTTTAAATACATATCACGCATTTAATAAATAAATGGAAAATGGCTAGGCAGTTTTGCTTTTTCATGCGTGCAAACTCTGAATTATAAAAACCACGTCATAAAAAAACCCCGTATCTGACGATACGAGGTTTTTGAAGTTTGGGTACGCTGATAATTACATCATGCCGCCCATACCACCCATTCCGCCCATGTCAGGCATTGCTGGTTTTTCTTCTGGGATTTCAGTGATCATACATTCAGTCGTCAACATTAAGCCCGCAACAGATGCAGCATGCTCAAGCGCAGAACGTGTTACTTTTGCAGGGTCAAGAATACCCATTTCAAGCATATCGCCATATTCAGAAGTTGCAGCGTTATAACCGTAGTTACCTTCACCGCTCTTCACTGCATTGATCACTACAGATGGCTCATCGCCTGCGTTTGCCACAATTTGACGAAGAGGCGCTTCAATTGCACGACGTAAAATGTTAATTCCGACATTTTGATCGTCATTTGCACCAGTTACACCGTCAAGTGCTTTCGCTGCGCGTACTAACGCAACACCACCACCTGCAACAACACCTTCTTCAACCGCAGCACGAGTTGCGTGAAGTGCGTCATCTACACGGTCTTTTTTCTCTTTCATTTCAACTTCAGTTGCCGCACCAATTTTGATCACTGCAACACCGCCCGCTAATTTAGCAACACGTTCCTGAAGTTTTTCTTTGTCGTATTCTGAAGTTGATTCTTCAATTTGCGCACGGATTTGTTGTACGCGCTCAGCAATTTGACCTGCATTGCCTGCACCATCCACAATCACGGTGTTTTCTTTAGATACTGTGACTTTGTGTGCAGTTCCCAAATGCTCTAGTGAAGTTTGCTCCAAAGACATACCAATTTCTTCAGAAATCACAGTTGCACCTGTCAAGATTGCGATATCTTGAAGCATTGCTTTACGACGATCACCAAAACCAGGCGCTTTCACCGCACATACTTTAATAATGCCGCGCATGTTGTTTACAACAAGTGTTGCCAACGCTTCGCCTTCTACATCTTCAGCGATAATCAATAATGGCTTACCTGTTTTCGCAACCGCTTCTAGCACTGTGATTAATTCACGAATGTTGCCCACTTTTTTGTCTACCAACAAAATGAATGGGTTTTCAAGTTCAGCAGTTAAAGTATCTTGTTTGTTGGCAAAGTATGGTGAGATATAACCACGATCAAACTGCATACCTTCTACAACGTCTAGTGAGTCTTCAAAGCCTGAACCTTCTTCAACGGTAATCACGCCTTCTTTGCCCACACGCTCCATTGCTTCTGCAATTAACTTACCTACAGTCGTATCAGAGTTTGCAGAAATCGAACCGACTTGTTCAATTGCTTTAGTATCTGATGCAGGTTTAGCCGTCGCTTTAATGTTTTCAACCACTGCTTTTACAGCAATGTCGATACCACGTTTCAAATCCATTGGGTTCATGCCCGCAGTTACAGATTTGATGCCTTCATTCAAAATCGCTTGTGCAAGTACAGTTGCAGTTGTTGTACCGTCACCTGCGATGTCGTTGGTTTTACTCGACACTTCACGAACCAACTGTGCACCCATGTTTTCAAATTTATCTTTTAGGGTGATTTCTTTAGCAACAGATACACCATCTTTAGTGATGTGCGGTGCACCGAAAGAACGGTCAATCACTACGTTACGGCCTTTAGGACCTAACGTTACTTTCACTGCATCTGCAAGGATGTTTACGCCTGCAATCATTTTTGTGCGGGCTGAATCACCAAATTTTACGTCTTTTGCTGACATGTTTGACTCCAAATATTTTTAAATAATGTTCAAATTGACTTTGAATAATGAGCGCTGAAATTAGCCTTCAAGTACCGCTAAAATGTCAGACTCTTTCATAATAAGAAGTTCTTCACCGTCTACTTTAACTGTGGTGCCTGCATACGTACCAAACAAGACTTTGTCGCCCACTTTAACGTCTAAAGCGCGCACGCCATTGTCTGTGATTTGACCATTACCTACTGCAATCACTTCACCTTGAGCTGGTTTTTCTGCAGCAGAACCTGGAAGCAAAATACCGCCAGCTGTTTTTGTTTCTTCTTCAACACGACGAATAACTACGCGGTCATGTAATGGACGAATGTTGCTCATAAATAACTCCATCAGACTAAGTCTATGTATAGATTCCTGATGACGACTTATTTATTCCATGTGTCATCATCAAAATAAATTTTAGATGACACAGTTGTGGGGATGGAAAAATTCGCTTCAAGGGGAAACGCTAAAAATATTTCAGTTTTTGTTGTTTTTTTAGACAAGTTGAGTGGATCAACCTTTTATTCTGTGTTTTGCAGCCACAACACGAATTGTTTTTGTTCTACATCATAGATGTAATGCTGCACATCACCATTATTGCAGACTATATTTAAGCTATTCGGCATACCTTGATGCAAACGCTGTGAAATTGCAGTTCCTGCATGAATATCGAGTACAGGATGTGCTGCACCAAGTGCATAGATTTGATTGAGGTCATATACAGCAGGCTGGTGTAAATGACCATGTAGCAAGGCATGCAAGCCGTTTTTACTCCATTGCTCCAACGCAATACGTCCCAACACAGGACAATCTTTAATACCGTGCACATTATCGGGCGGTGTATAGAACGGCTGATGCGCCACCAAAATTTTTAACTTATTGCTGGGCGCAATTTGCAATAAGGCGTCGATCTCCTGAATTTGATTCAAAGAAATATGCCCACGAGTATGAAAACGTCGCCGAATACTGTTCACCCCTATCACATAAAAATGGGCGGTTTCCAAAATTGTTTCCATACGCCCAAAAAACAACTGATACCGCGCAAACGGACTAAAAAAACGATTCCAAAGATGATATAGCGGAATATCGTGATTTCCTGGCACAACCAAATACGGTAAATTCAAACTGTCTAAAAAATGCTTACAAGCATAAAACTGTGCATAGCGTGCACGTTGGGTTAAATCACCACTGACCACAACCGCTTCCGGTCGCATACTTGCACACAGTTGTTGTACTGCCTGCATACAAGCCACATTTTCAGTGCCAAAGTGCAAATCAGACAGATGCAGCAGCATGCGGCACCTTAATCTTCAATGCATTTTTCAATACAGAAATACGCAGTGGTGGGCGCATTTTGACAATTTCTCCATCAAGCGCCACGGTCAGTTGTTGGCGTTTACTATGAATGACCACCTGCTCTGCTGCAAAACTGTACATATCATTGGCTTGCTCAGCCTTCCCCTGAATTAATTGCCACAGAATTTTAAATAAAGTCAATTTATCGGACTTTGCCACTGCAACACCTGCGACTTTGCCTGCTGCAGCAGCTTTGGCAATACGTAAATTCATTTCAGACAGTTGTAATTGATTATTCCCAAAGAAAATGAGCGGCGTTTTCAGCGGATAGCGCTTTGTATCGACCTCTATTTCTAATTTTAATTCTTTACGGTCACGCAGCAGTACATCTAAAGCCGAGGTATAGGCATGTAAAGGAAAGCGTCCTAAATAACGGTTATAACGCTCACGTTTTTGAATAAATAAAGGGTATAAACCCAAACTGGCATTATTTAAATAGATGTGTTGATTGATTTGTGCCACATGCACAGCACGCGTACTGCCAGTTGCGATGACATGCGCTGCTTCAATTAAATCTAGCGGAATATTCAGTAAGCGCGCTACATAATTAAACGTGCCCAAAGGCAAAATACCCATGGGGATAGATGTCCCTTTTAACTTTGCAGCAACCGCATTTAAAGTACCATCTCCACCCGCTGCAACCACAACACCGCTTAACTGCGCTGCTTGATGCCGTGCTAACACCTGTTGCATTAACGCATCAAAGCCCGTACTCGCCCCAATATCAAAAGATTGAATTTCGAAGCCATGCTGCGATAAAACGTGCAACAACTCTTCATAAATATCGTCTTTATGATTAGCATGAAATCCAGATTTTTGATTATAAACAATCGATAAGGGCTGTAGCTGCATAAACCTCTGTGCCATTTTTTAAAGCTTTTGTTCTAATTTCAGTCAATTGATACGGAATGAAAAGCAGCTTTATGTAAAATTCAAATGATGACCATTCATTAAATCAATGACAAACCGATCAAAAAATCCCAACTCAACACATTGAATTATATAAAAATAATTTAAATAAATAATGTCCATCAAATATTTAAATAATAAAAAATGCAGCAACCAAAAAATGTAAGCATATGTTTAATATACAGTATTATTAATTTATCCAAACTTTTTTATCAGAAAGCCAAATCATGCCTAAGTCTTATTTTTTTTATGATTTTGTGCTTTAATACAGCCACTTTTTTTTCATATTTCATCTGAACCATGTACCCCATCGTTCAGATTGTACTTTGTACACGACTTGTACACATTTAAGATAGGCCTCACCATGACCCAAGTGAACGCACCAGAATTCGTTCGTCACCCTAAGCTTATTGCATGGGTTGAAGAAATTGCAAAGTTAACGAAACCAGCAAAAATTGAATGGTGTGACGGTAGCGCAGAAGAATATCAACGTCTAATCGACTTGATGATCGCTAACGGCACCATGCAAGCATTAAACCAAGAAAAACACCCTGGTTCGTACCTTGCAAATTCAGATCCTTCTGACGTTGCTCGTGTTGAAGACCGTACTTACATCTGCTCTGAAAACAAAGAAGATGCTGGTGCGACGAACAACTGGGAAGCGCCAGCTGAAATGCGCGCTAAATTAAACGGTTTATTCGACGGTTCAATGGCTGGTCGTACCATGTATGTGGTTCCATTCTCTATGGGCCCATTAGGTAGCCACATTGCGCACATCGGTATTGAATTAACTGACTCTCCTTATGTTGCTGTCAGCATGTCTAAAATGGCTCGTATGGGTAAAGCTGTTTATGACGTATTGGGCACAGATGGCGAATTTGTTCCTTGCGTACACACTGTGGGCGCACCATTGGCTGAAGGCGAAAAAGACGTTGCTTGGCCATGTAACAAAGAAAAATACATCGTACATTATCCAGAAACTCGTGAAATCTGGTCGTATGGTTCTGGTTACGGCGGTAACGCATTATTGGGTAAAAAATGCTTAGCGCTTCGTATTGCTTCTGCAATGGGCCGTGAACAAGGCTGGTTAGCAGAACACATGCTTATTTTAGGCGTGACCAATCCACAAGGCGAAAAACACTACATCGCTGCAGCATTCCCTTCTGCATGTGGTAAAACCAACTTTGCGATGTTAATTCCACCTGCAGGTTACGAAGGCTGGAAAATTGAAACTGTAGGTGACGATATTGCTTGGATCAAACCAGGTGAAGATGGTCGCTTATATGCAATTAACCCAGAAGCTGGTTTCTTCGGTGTTGCTCCTGGTACAAACACCAAGACTAACCCGAACTGTATGGCAACTCTGCACAAAGACGTGATTTATACCAACGTTGCTGTGACTGACAACGGCGAAGTATGGTGGGAAGGTCTATCTAAAGAAGTTCCTACAAACCTAACCAACTGGAAAGGTCAACCACACACTGGCGCAGAAAAAGCAGCTCATCCAAATGCGCGCTTCACTGTTGCAGCAGGTCAATGCCCTTCTATCGATGCTGACTGGGAAAATCCAGCAGGTGTTCCAATTTCAGCGTTCATCTTCGGTGGTCGTCGTGCAGACACAGTGCCTCTAATTTCAGAAGCATTTGACTGGGTAGATGGCGTATATAAAGCAGCAACGATGGGTTCTGAAACTACTGCAGCAGCCGTTGGTCAACAAGGTATTGTACGCCGCGACCCATTTGCAATGCTTCCATTTGCTGGTTACAACATGGCAGACTACTTCTCTCACTGGTTAGAAATGGGTGAGAAAGTTGGCGAAAAAGCAAAAGCTGCAGGCAACAAATTACCAGGTATTTACAACGTAAACTGGTTCCGTCGTGATGCAGAAGGCAACTTCGTATGGCCTGGTTTTGGTCAAAACATGCGTGTTCTTGAGTGGATCATTGATCGTTGCGAAGGTCGTGCAGATGCAGTTGAAACACCAATTGGTCGCGTTCCGACTTATGAACAATTGAACTGGACTGGTTTAGATTTCACTAAAGAACAATTTGAAACTGTTACAGCGCAAGACAAAGAACAGTGGATCAAAGAGTTAGAAAGCCACACTGAGTTATTCAACAAACTTGGTGAGCGCCTACCTGCTGCATTGAAAGCACGTCAAGCTGCTTTACTTGAAGCGGTTAAATCTGCGTAATTCAACGCTGATTGCTAAGAAAAGGTCACTTCGGTGACCTTTTTTATTGCCCTAATATTTTAGTTGCTAAAAACATCAACATTCCAGCTTCAACATCCCCCGCTGATGTGTAAATACTAAATAATACGAAGATTCAAGGTAAAAACATGACATCATCAAAACACACTTATCACCCCCAATATAGACAGCCTACCACATCACCAACAAAGCCATGCTTTGTCCACTCAGCTATGGCATACTTAAAACAAGAATGAAATGACATCAAAACATGAGACATGATCATGAATAAAACCATGAAGAATACAATGATTATTTTGGCTATGACGGGACTTGGGTTAGGTTTATCCGCTTGTCAAAGTTTGCCTGAGCAAAACGAGAATAGTTTTATTGGCTATAAAGTCGAAAGCAAAACTGATCGCAACGCAGTATTAGCCTACACTCTTGCAGGACGTCAAAACCAACAGCGCGATGAAAGTAAATTACAGCGTGCCTGCCAAAAAGAACTTGGTGCGCATAAAACTTATCAATTGCGGATTTTAAGTATTAATGAAGTGGTGAATCCTGCAGCCAACCAACAAGACCCGTATGGTCGCCAACTTGGGCAAAGCCGCACCTCTATTGGCTTATCGAACACACCTGAGCTACATAGCAGTGAAAACTATGCTACACGTCAGGCCTTAGATGCTCGCCCAAGCACACTGCGCATTGTGCGTTATAGCTGCAATTAATTCGCGCCACAAAACTGGCTTCCTATAAGACGTGATGAGTTATCGCGTCTTATAAAAACTCACATTACGGAACTCTTTGGCTTCATCCAAATCTGGCCATGTGGTCGCGCTGCGTTCATCTATTTTTATATATTGTGGATGACTAAAGTTTTTCACTCGGCTGTCTGCCACCCAAACTTCTGGGGCGAACTTTAAGAACTCATCTAAAAAAAAGCGATTGCATTGATCATAAAGTACATCGGCAGCCAACAATACATCCACTTGTTCTGCTTTGTATAGATCATCTAAATATTCAAGCACCACATCATTCAATTCAGCATTGGCTCGACAGGCTGCAAGGCTAATGGGGTCAATATCACAACAAATTACCCGTTTGGCACCTGCCATTTTTGCAGCAATCGCCACCACGCCCGAACCTGCACCAAAGTCTAAAACGACTTTATTTTTTACTTGCTGCGGTTCTGCCAATAACCATTGCGCCATTGCAAGTCCTGAAGCCCAACAGAAAATCCAGTACGGCGTATCATTCCAAATACGACGAATCACTTCATCATCTAGCTTGTCGGTAGGAAATACTGGTGGAATAAGCCAAAGTGAAATAGGCGTTTCAGGCAATTGCTGTGCCAGTAATTCACAATTTGGAATTACATCATGTAAAGCATCTAAAAGATGTTCAGGGGCTTTAGGAAATTGAAAGGTACAGCTCATTGGATTTTTATTCGTTCTAATTTAAAAAGTTCCCTCTGCTTTTTTAAAGGAGAGGGGGCATTCATTATTTTTACAATGAATTCCCCACTCTTTTTTAGGAGAGTTAGGGAGAGAATTTTTAAGCCCTCATCCCAGCCTTCTCCCTGAGCCGTATACGGCGCAAGAGAAGGAGCATCCATTATTTTCACAATGAATTTCCCCTCTCCTGAGCAAAATTTAAAGCACTGCTTTTAAATTGAAGCGCAAGAGAGGGTTAGGGAGAGGTCTTCATCAACCTAACGCTTTCTCAGCCGCTTCAACCGTTTGACGAATCAAAGTTGTAATCGTCATTGGGCCAACGCCACCTGGTACAGGCGTATATGCAGAAGCAATCTCTTCAATGCCTTGCAATTGGATATCACCAACACCACCGCCATCACGTGGATGGAAGCCTGCATCAACAACCACAGCGCCTGGTTTGATCCAGTCTTTTTGAATCAATTCAGCTTTACCAACCGCACCAACAATAATGTCCGCTTGTTTCACAAAACTTGCAAGATCTTGGGTACGTGAATGGCAAATGGTTACTGTTGCATTGGCTTCAAGAAGCATCGCAGCCATTGGTTTACCTAAAATTGCCGAACGCCCCACAACAACGGCATGTTTGCCTGCAATTTCAATGTTTTTTTCTTTAAGAATGGTCATAATGCCTGCAGGTGTTGCAGAACCATATGCAGCTTCGCCCATTGCCATACGACCATAACCTAAACAGGTCACACCATCTACGTCTTTTGCAAGTGAAATCGCATCAAAACAAGCACGCTCATCAATTTGCGCAGGAACTGGGTGTTGCAACAAAATACCATGCACATCAGGATTGGCATTCAATTTTTCAATTTCTGCCAATAATTGTTCTGTGGTGGTTTCTGTTGGCAATTCTACTTTTAAAGAATCCATGCCCACACGACGGCAAGCATTGCCCTTCATGCGTACATAAGTTGCAGATGCACCGTCATCACCGACCAAAATAGTCGCTAGAATTGGGGTACGACCTGATTTTGCTTTTAACGCTTCTACACGTGTTAACAGATCAGCTTCAATTTGTTTTGCCAATGCACGACCGTCTAAAATTAATGCCACGGCACATCTCCAAATGTTGATATGAATCAATTTTGCAAATAATACATGATTATTTAGACTATTTTATTCTATATGTCGAATTAATGTGCATCTGCTCATTTAATAGTATTGTTTTTTTTTCAGAGCTTGCTAATATACGCATCACAAGACGCGGCGGGGTGGCAGAGTGGTCATGCAGCGGACTGCAACTCCGTGGACGCCGGTTCGATTCCGACCTCCGCCTCCAATCTTGTAAAACTATGCCCGAGTGGTGAAATCGGTAGACACAGGGGATTTAAAATCCCCCGCCCTCAAAGCGTGCCAGTTCGAGTCTGGCCTCGGGCACCATTTTAAAATAGATTAAAATGGTGCAAATAAAGAACCCAGCATTAAGCTGGTTTTTTTATGCCTAAATTTTAGGTTTTCCCCTCTTTATTCAATATTCAATGATGCCTCTATGAACCCTAAACAAGCGCTTCTTGATTTGCAGCAATTGCAACAACAATACCCTGCTGCATTTAAAAGAAATATTTTGTTTTATGGTTTTATTCAAAGCAAAGGCATGCTGGATGATTGGAAAGAAATGATTCCATGGGTCTTGGCCTGCCTGATTTTTATTCCTATTTCAATCAGTCTGGCGCACGGGATTCAAAACTTTGCACCGCAGTACGATGCCTTTCAAGCCAAGGCATTGGCGATTTTAGCCATCATGTTAGGTTTTATGCTGCTTCTACCTTATGTGTTGTATCAAATTAAACACAGTTCGGCATCGTGGTATCAACTACAGCAACATGCCACCATAAAAATAGCAGTATTGATTCTGCTACAAGCGGTAAATTTCGCCTATTTTCAGAGTGCAATTCTGCAAGGGATTTTATTCTTTTTCTGCATCAGTTTTGGTTTTGTACGTTTCTATAAAGAGAATATGTTCCGTGACCACATAAGCCTTGAACAAAAATATTGCTTAACGCAATTTCGCCGTGCTGCGTATTGGTCATATCGTCAAGCTGCTAAAATTCAATATCGGATGTATTTTTCCAATAAAAATAGCCCTCGTTTTGCCCAATTGAATCAGCAATATCAACATGCAATTCAGTTACATCAACAACTGATGCAGGTTGAACACAATTTATGTAAAAGCATTAAATACATAGATTTAGACAGTTATATTCAAGATAAACTCGATTAAAACATCACGCCAAACATCAGAAAGATTATCAAAAAACCGAGCAACTTAGGCTCGGTTTTCTGTAAATATCAGACTGATTTTAAGCAGTTTTAGCGACATCACTGATTGGTTTTAAGTCTACACCATACTTCTGTTGATGACCACGCGTATCATCGAGTTTGTATTCACGTGCCTTAACCGTATCTATAAACTTCCAATCTGCAACCACTTGCGCACGATCAAAAGTCACCGTTAAATAACCACGTTGATTTAAGTTGCAATAATCCAGTTCATCAATCAGTTCTTGAAAGGCATATTCCAACGCTGCCATTTCGTCTGCAGGCACGTTTAAGTAATACTCAATTCCGGGCGATGATACCGAGCTGGTCGCGAATTCCAACCCAACCTCATGATTTGTTTCATGTGTATGCAAGGTTGCAGCCCAAGCATTGTGAGTATCACCTGCCAACACCACTGCTTTTTTCCCAAGTTGCTGCAATGTCCCATACACAACTTCTCGCTCGTAGGCATAACCATCCCAAGCATCGAGGTTATAAGGTGCAACCGCATACAAACGTGCCTTATCTACTGCTGTCAAAGTTGGATCATTCGCTTTTAAACGCAATTTCAGCGTGACCAATTCTGTAATTTTCTGCTTCATTTGTGCAAGTGTTTCAGGTTGCTGATCACCATTGGTGATTTTCGCTAAAGGCAATAACAGTTCTTGTGGAATCAGCATTTTCGCCGTCAACACTTGTTGAGCCAAAACATTCCAAGTAGCCTTAGACTGCCCCAACTGCTTTTGCAACCACTCTCGTTGAACTCCACCCATCAATGTGCGTTGATCACTAAATAAATCTGCCTGAAATTTAGCAGCATCAATACCTTCTGCCGTCATATAGTTAGCATAATCTAATTGCTTATGACGCGCCAAAATACGCGTATCCAGCATCATCAAATTCACCAAACCACCAAAATCAAACTGGCGATAAATATTCAAATGATCATTTTCTGCAACTGGACGAATTGGCATCCACTCGAAATAAGCCTGTAATGCGGCAATTTTACGTTCTATAAAGCTGCCTTCACCTTCTTGATGATTATCTGCACCCGCTTCCCAAGTATCATTACTGAGTTCATGGTCATCCCAAATGACAATAAATGGATGGCGTTGGTGAGCAGTCTGCAAATCAGCATCGGTACGATATAAAGCATAACGTTTACGATAATCATCTAACTTGATAATTTCTTTATCATTGTCTGCAGCAAAGGTACGTCCTAACTGTTTTGCATCGTCAGTCGCGTAGCCACCTTGTCCATATTCATAAATATAATCACCCAAGTGAATAATCACATCCAGATTGTTTTCCTGTGCAATTTCTTTATACACATGAAAATAACCTGCGGGATAGTTCGAGCAAGAACAGACCGCAAATTTCACTTGATCGCTGCGTTGTGGCAAGGTTTTGGTCTGTCCTATAGCAGAAACCGTATTACCAAAGCGGAAACGGTAATAATATTTAGTCCCTGTCTGCAAACGATCTGCATCGACCTTTACAGTAAAATCTTGCGCTGCACTGGTTTGTACTTTGCCTGTGTTTACTAATTGCTTAAACACCTCATCGCTAGCAATTTCCCAAACCACTTCAATGCGCGCTGCTGTATCACTTGGCGTTACACGTGTCCATAAAATGATACGGTCATGCAGCGGATCACCACTGGCGACACCATGCAAAAACTGCACCTTTAATGCATTTTCTGCTGTATTTTCATTGTCATCACCACATGCAGTTAATGCGACTGGCAATGACAACGCCCCAAAACCAGCCAAACTTTTTTGAATCAACTCTCGGCGAGTTAAGCGAATGTTCATGAATATTCCTTTTATTTTTCTTGAGCGCTCAACATAGAAATTTATGATTTCGCTTTGATCTCAAATTCATGAAATATTGATGACAAACAGCAGAAATATACTGCAAACCGAACTTTTTTCAAGCTAATAAGTTGAATTGATTGAAAAGAAAGCAATTGTAAATAAATTTACTTGCCAAGATTTATTTCGTCCTCTATTATTGCGCACATGCCCGAGTGGTGAAATCGGTAGACACAGGGGATTTAAAATCCCCCGCCCTCAAAGCGTGCCAGTTCGAGTCTGGCCTCGGGCACCATTTTAATGAATCAAATCATTCAAATGGTGCAAATAAAGAACTCCAGCATTAAGCTGGTTTTTTTATGCCTAAAAAATATAATATTGAAAACGATAACACTTATGTGCCGATGATTTGAAATGTCTCTACAACGCTTTATCTTCTCTTTCAAATGGGTGATCTGTTTATGCTGCTTGCTCAGTTTTGCAAGCCATGCACAAAATCCCAGCCTTGAGTCAGCAACCGAATCCGTAAACCCAATTGAAACTGATGCAGAATTTTATGATGTTTTTGCAGGAACATTGCAATATAAAAATCAAGAATTACAATTACGTCGTTGCAGCTTAGGCAACAATTTATATTTATTAAATTTCCAAAATCCTGAAGAAGAAAAGCAACTCAAAACTTTGCTGCAACAAAATACAAAGTTTTGGGTCAATTTAATTGCACAGCCGAATGAACATAATGGGCTATATACGTTGAATGTTCGGGAAATTGCAGAACTACATACACAGCAAAGTTGCCATTTGGATGATGTTTTAGATGATTTATTGAATCACCCATAAATTAAAGCTGAAAGAGAGTGACCTATCACCACTCTCTCGTTGCAATCAACTCTTCCATTTCAATCTCGAAATAGCCTTGATCTTGCAGCACCATCATCATCGCCTCAGCAATATAATCTGCTGCGGTATCGTCCAAATCTGAATCCAGATCTTCAAATTGTGGTTTCATTTTATTGATGGCTTGCACGGTCTGATCAGCAAAATGATAAATATCCGTTTCAGATAAATTGGATTTAGACACGTGTTTTGCAAACTGTTGAATCAGTTGTTTTAACTCAGCAACTAAAATATCAGGATAAAATTCATCATCAAACATCGGGAGAAGTAAATCTGCAAACATACAGGCACTCAAAAATACAGAGATTCAAGCGTGCCTATATAGCATAAGCAAGGCTTTAATTCTAGCTTCGCCCCAATTTGCATACTGCGATTAATTTGCCAACTGCATTGCTTGCCAGACTTTAATGGCGTCAGACATGGCTTTCACATCATGCGCACGCACCATACAAGCACCTTGCTGAATACTGAGTAAATGTGCCGCTACAGAACCAACTGCACGCTGTGTTGGCTCTGCCCCACCCAAAGCTTCACCAATAAAGCGTTTACGGGACAATGCCGATAAAATTGGATACCCCATACCATTAAGTTGATGCAACTCATTTAACAATTTCAGATTCTGTTGTGCATTTTTCGCAAAACCAAAACCTGGATCAATCATGATATTTTCAGGCTTGACCCCTACCGCCAAAGCATCAGCGACACGTTGCTGCAATTCTGCAATCACATCTGCAGTGACATCATCATATTGATCTAAATTGTTCATGGTGGTCGGTTCACCACGCATGTGCATAATAATCACGGGGATATTTAACTCAGCAGCTGTTTGCAACGCATTTGGACGGGTCAGCGCACGTACATCATTCCAGATATGCGCCCCCGCAGCTACGGCAGCACGAATCACTTCAGGCTGTGACGTATCAATCGAAAGCACTACATCATAAGTAGATAAGGCTTCCGCCACAGGAACCACACGACGAATTTCTTCTTCTACACTCACAGGACTTGCCCCCGGACGTGTAGACTCACCGCCAATATCAATCACGGTTGCACCTTCGGCTATCATTTCCAAAGCACGCGCCACAGCAGCATCTTTTTCATTATGTCGCCCACCATCACTAAACGAGTCTGGTGTCACATTTAGAATTCCCATCACATGCGGCTGAGATAAATCTAAACGCAAACGTCCACATTGCAATACACGTTTGGGTAATGGCATTAGCTGCATGCTGGTCTTCCTTTCAATTTGAAAAGCTTATTTTAACAAGGCTAATTTTAAAGATGTGGAATTCTTTTCGATGAGCGTCAACAGACCTCAATATTCCGGTCACAACTGCACATAAACCACACGAATAAAAAAAAGAGCCTTTATACAAAGACTCTTTTTTAACATCATGTGAGCTGATTAGCTCGCTGGTAATGGTGGCGGTGTGCTTGGACCATCGGTTGGTGTTACATCAATCACAGGATTGTCTGCAATATACACCTTCGGTGGCTGTGGCTCACGACCTTCCATAATGTCACGGATTTGGTCACGATCAATGGTTTCCCATTCCAACAATGCTTTTACCATTGCGTGGGCAATGTCTTGGTTATTTTCCAAAATATCGCGGGCAACTTTATATTGCTCATCAATAATACGACGAACTTCAGCATCCACTTGTTGCTGGGTGGCTTCAGAAATCGTACGGCTGCCTAAACTACCCATGAATGATTGTTGTGTATCGTCTTCATAGACCATTACGCCTAACTTGTCAGACATACCGTATTTGGTCACCATCGCACGTGCTAATTTAGTCGCACGCTCAAAGTCATTCGATGCACCTGTCGACATTTGATTAATAAAGACTTCTTCTGCAATACGACCACCAAACAAGATAGACAAGTCGTTCAGCATTTTGTCTTTATAATGGCTAGTTTGGTCATGTTCAGGCAATTGCCATGTCACACCCAATGCCCAGCCACGCGGCATAATCGTTACTTTATGCACAGGGTCTGTACCCGGCAGCATTTCAGCAACAATCGCATGACCTGCTTCATGATAAGCCGTTGCACGACGTTCTTCTTCACGCAGCACCATCGACTTACGTTCAGGGCCCATATACAACTTATCTTTAGCATCTTCAAAGTCGTGCATATCCACCGTATTTTTATTACGACGGGCAGCAAACAATGCAGCTTCATTCACAAGGTTCGCCAATTGCGCACCAGAGAAGCCTGGTGTACCACGTGCCAAGACTTTGACATCTACACCTGTAACTGAAGGCAGTTTTTTCAAGTGAACATTCAGAATTTGCTCACGACCTTTAATGTCTGGCAAGCCAACCATTACTTGACGGTCAAAACGACCTGGACGCAATAAAGCTTTATCCAGTACATCGGCACGGTTTGTCGCAGCGATAACAATAATGCCTTCATTGCCTTCAAAACCATCCATTTCAACAAGCATTTGGTTAAGTGTTTGCTCACGTTCATCGTGACCACCACCTGTACCTGAACCACGGTGACGACCTACCGCATCAATCTCATCAATAAAGATGATACATGGTGCATGGCGTTTAGCTTGCTCAAACATATCACGAACACGAGAAGCACCTACACCCACGAACATTTCAACGAAGTCAGAACCAGAAATGCTGAAGAATGGAACTTTGGCTTCGCCTGCAATGGCTTTGGCCAATAAGGTTTTACCTGTACCCGGTGGACCTACCATCAACACACCTTTAGGAATAGTTGCACCTAAACGCTTGAATTTAGCAGGGTCTTTTAAGAAATCTACAATTTCAACCACTTCTTGTTTTGCTTCGTCACAACCTGCTACATCGGCAAATGTGACTTTAATTTGGTCTTCAGACAACATTTTGGCTTTAGATTTACCAAAGCTCATCGGGCCGTTTTTACCACCTGCACCGCCACCCATGTTGCGCATAAAGAACATGAATAACAAAATGATTAAAAGTACAGGGAAACTTGCGATCAATAGTTGCATTAACAAACCTTGACGTTGAGGTGCAGTACCTTCAACAACAACGTTGTTTTTAATCAGATTCGGCATCAGTTCAGGATCTTGAACTGCTGGACGAATGCTTTCAAAGGACGAGCCGTTGACTTTTTCGCCACTAATTCTTTCGCCATCAATTGTGACTTGCTTAATTTGACCAGCATTCACCGCTGTAACGAACTCTGAATAGTTCATTGCAGTTGGCTTTTCACTGTTATTGATGTTGCTGAAAATTAGAATCAGCACACCAAGTATAATCAGCCACAATACGGCATTCTTGAAGAGATCGCTCAAAGCTTTATTCCCATATCAATCTAATTTGATCATGCCCGTTACTGGGTGACCTTTCATTCAAAAAGCTGAAGATCAGCTAGACAATTCATTAAAAACGTACAAAATGCACAATTTTTAACGGCTTGGCAAGTAAACTTTATTTAGACGCTTTTTTACGTCCTTGTCCAATAAGGAATACTTCTTTGGAACGCGCCCGTGAAGCAGCGGGTTTTGCTGTCTTTAGAACATCAAAACTGTCCACGACCTGTTTACGAAATTCGTCAAACCCCGAACCTTGGAACACTTTGACCACAAACTGGCCATTGGGTCCCAATACACGGTTGGCAAAATCGAGCGCCAACTCGCATAAGTAAATTTGACGCGGTTGATCTACAGCTTTATTACCTGATGTATTGGGGGCCATATCGGAAATTACAACGTCTACCGTGCGTCCGTTTAAAATATTTAACAATTTTTCGAACACTTCTTCTTCGCGGAAGTCACCTTGTAAAAAGGTCACATCTGGTAATGCGTCCATTTCCAAAATATCGGAAGCGATCACCAAACCTTTGTCGCCGACAAGTTTCCCTGCGATTTGCGACCAACTGCCTGGTGCTGCTCCCAAGTCCACCACCGTCATGCCAGGTTTGATCAGTTTATATTTTTCTTGAATCTCAAGTAGTTTGTATGCAGCACGTGCACGATACCCTTCTTTTTGCGCTCTTTTCACAAAGGGATCATCTAGGTGCTCTCTCATCCACGCACGACTACTTTTGGATAACTTTTGGTTGGTAATGCGTGTTGCCATAACTCTCTTAGTAACGAATAGCCATCTAAATTGCGATTGTACGTGAAAATTAGCAAGCTTGCAGTAGACATCTGTATCTAAATGCCAATAACTGACAAGTTTTTTCTATTAAATCCATCGCTTATTTCTGTACTGTGGCATAAAAAACCACACTCATCACTAATGGATAAACCTAAGCAAATGTTCAATTTTGATATTTTTGTACTGCTGCAAGATCGCGGATTATTTGCATAGAATTTACAGCGTTTCAAATTGGCTTTTGTTATACTAAGCCGTTTTTAAAATTAGGTTATCTTTATGGCGGCTCTCTCTATTCAGGAACGCAAGCGTTTACGTCAAATTGGTCATGCACTTAACCCTGTAGTGATGGTTGGCGGTCAAGGTTTGACTGAAAATGTAATTGAAGAAACCAACCGTGCTTTAAACGATCACGAATTGATTAAAGTTAAAATTGGTGGTGAAGACCGTGAAGTACGTGCAGCTGTAATTACTGAAATTGCTGCAGCAACAGGTTCTGAAGTGGTACAAACAATTGGTAAAATTGCTTTACTTTATAAAAAAGCAGCAAAACAAAATGCCAAGTTGTCAAATTTAGTTCGTCACGCTCATTTGTCTAACTAAGCTTATATGGCAAGTTACGAACTCAGCGCCTTTGATCGTCAGTTTCAAGCGATTTCTTTGGTCGGTGCAATTGAACAACAAAGTCCGTTTAGCTTAAATGTAGGTTATTGGCTGCGTGATCCGAATCAATGGGTCGAATGGCCTGCATTGGTAGCTTCACATCCACGTCAGGACTTTTTGTGGAAACAGACCTGCTTTGAAATTTTCATTGGCGTTCAGGGCGAAGATTTTTATCGTGAAATCAATCTCTCCCCTTCTCAAGCTTGGCAAGCCTATGCCTTTGAAGAATATCGTTATCCTGAGCAAATGCCACCTGTGGCCGCTTATGATATTGAGTTGAATCAGCTAAAACGTACGCATTACGGTTTAAATGTCAGTTTGGATTTAACCGAATTTATACTGAAACATAAACTGAAATGGACAGATTTGTTTATTGGGCTCACAGCTGTATTAAAAACCAGTCAGGGCGAGCAGTTTTATGCCATGCAACACAGCAGCCCTGCCGCCGATTTTCACAATAAGCGCGATTGGCTACATCAGTTCTAACTGTGATTAATAGTAGTTTAGATTGAAACAACTAGTTTTTGGTTTGAGCAAGAAATTTAAATAAAAAAGTGAGGCGCATGACCTCACTTTTTTTTATGGCTGAATCAGCAACAGATTAAACTGGATTATGCTTGATCAGTTTCATCATTAGTTTCAGTTTTTGATGGATTTACTTTTTTCCACGCTTCTAGTGTGTGCTCTTTAGAACGCTTAAAAGTTTCAGCCAATTGATCTTTGTGTTTTACTGAAATGCTGCTGACATCTTCTTTCAACTCTTTACCAAGTTTAGAAAGATCTTCAATAATTGCGCTAAATTCAGTTTTTACAAAGTCTTTTAATTCACCCAAATCTTTAGGTGAACTGCCAAATTGTGCTTTTAAAGCTTCAATTTTTTGCAACACATCTTGCTTTAACTGACCCAATTGCTCTTGCACGCTGGCATTGAGTTGTTTTGCTTCGGCTTGAAGTTTTTCTTGCGTTTCTGCAACCACATCAAGCACCTGCTCTTTGGCATCATGCGTTACTTTTTCAAGCTTTTCAGCGCCTTCACTTACTGCTTTGATTGCACTGTTTTGTGGTTCAGTGGCTGATTTATCTTGTTCAGTCATTCGCTTTTACCCAAGGTCGTTGTTGTTTATAAATTAAGCATAAGGCAATTTAGACTCAAATGGGTTTTGGATTGTCTAACAATCGTAGATTGCTTACATTTGGACTACACGCTAAAACATAAACCTAGCAAAAAAAGCAAGTCTTTTATCTTACATATTCGTTAGATTCACAATGGACTTTTGGCGAGCTCATGCGTATAATGCAATGTTAAGTTCAAGCGAGCAGACATAGGAGGGTAGGTTTAAATATTGACCTTCCTTTTTTTTCGTCTACTCGCTTTTTTACAGCCCTATTTTTGTGGTTTTAGTTCAGGAGCTTTGGTTTGAGCACCCCCGCCATTTTAGCCCTCGCCGACGGTACAATCTTTAAAGGTACGTCTATCGGTGCAATGGGAAGCACGACTGGTGAAGTCGTTTTTAACACTGCCATGACTGGCTATCAAGAAATTTTGACCGACCCGAGTTATGCACAACAACTTGTGACTTTAACTTACCCACATATTGGGAACACTGGTTGCAATGATGAAGATGTTGAGTCAGGTCGAATTCATAAAGTATGGGCAAACGGTTTAATTATCCGTGATTTGCCTTTATTACACAGTAACTTCCGTTCTACTCAATCTTTAGGCGAATACTTACAACAACACAATGTTGTTGCAATTGCCGATATTGATACCCGTAAATTGACCCGTATTTTACGTTCCAAAGGTGCGCAAAACGGTTGTATTCTTGCTGGTGAAAATATCACTGAAGAAGAAGCAATTGCAAAAGCACGTGCATTTGGCGGCTTAAACGGCTTGGATCTTGCAAAAGTATGCTGCGACCCTGAAGGTTTTGAATGGACTGAAGGTTCATGGGAACTTGGCAAAGGCTTTACTCAACCTGAACTTAAATATCATGTGGTTGCATACGATTACGGTGTCAAAACCAACATCCTGCGTATGCTCGCAGACCGCGGTTGCAAATTAACCGTTGTTCCTGCACAAACCCCTGCTGAAAAAGTCCTTGCGTTAAACCCAGATGGCATTTTCTTGTCAAATGGCCCTGGCGATCCTGCTGCATGTGACTACGCAATTGAAGCTGTAAAAACAATTGTAGAAACCACGAATATTCCTGTATTTGGTATCTGTTTAGGTCACCAAATTCTTGCACTTGCATCAGGTGCAAAAACAATGAAAATGCCGCACGGTCACCACGGCGCAAACCATCCTGTACAGAACTTAGAAACTGGTACAGTGATGATTACTTCTCAGAACCACGGCTTCGCGGTAGATGAAAGCACCTTACCAAGCAATGTATGTTCAACGCATCGTTCATTGTTCGATGGCACAAACCAAGGTATTCATCGTACAGACAAGCCTGCATTTAGCTTCCAAGGTCACCCAGAAGCAAGTTCAGGTCCACATGACTGCGCACTCTTGTTCGATCATTTCATCGAACTTATTGAAGCCGCTAAGAAGTAATTAAGGAGCGAAATAATGCCTAAACGTACGGATATTAAAAGCATCTTAATTATTGGTGCTGGTCCTATTGTTATTGGTCAGGCTTGTGAGTTTGACTATTCTGGTGCTCAAGCATGTAAAGCGCTGCGTGAAGAAGGTTACCGCGTTATTTTGGTAAACTCGAACCCTGCGACCATCATGACTGACCCTGCAATGGCAGATGCAACTTATATCGAGCCAATCACTTGGCAGACTGTTGCAGCAATCATTGAAAAAGAACGTCCAGATGCAGTACTTCCGACCATGGGTGGTCAAACTGCATTGAACTGTGCGCTTGCATTAGATGCCAACGGTATTTTAGCCAAATACAATGTTGAATTAATTGGTGCAACCAAAGACGCGATTGAAAAAGCCGAAGACCGTAAATTGTTTGATGAAGCAATGCGCAAAATTGGTCTTGAGTGTCCAAAAGCAGCAATTGCTGAATCTATGGAAGAAGCACTTGAGATTCAATCTCGCTTTGGCTTCCCTGTGATTATTCGTCCATCATTCACCATGGGTGGTTCTGGTGGCGGTATCGCATATAACAAAGAAGAATTCCTTGAAATCTGTGAACGCGGTTTCGATCTTTCTCCAACCAAACAATTATTGATTGATGAATCACTTATTGGTTGGAAAGAATATGAGATGGAAGTTGTACGTGATAAAAACGACAACTGTATCATCGTATGTTCAATCGAAAACTTTGACCCAATGGGCGTGCACACTGGTGACTCAATCACCGTTGCTCCTGCGCAAACTTTGACGGACAAAGAATACCAATTGATGCGTAATGCATCTTTAGCGGTACTTCGTGAAATTGGTGTAGAAACAGGTGGTTCTAACGTTCAGTTCGGTATTTGCCCGAATACTGGTCGTATGGTTGTGATTGAGATGAACCCACGTGTATCTCGTTCATCTGCACTTGCATCTAAAGCCACTGGTTTCCCAATTGCAAAAGTTGCAGCGAAATTGGCTGTGGGTTATACCCTTGATGAACTGAAAAATGACATCACAGGCGGTACCACTCCTGCGGCATTTGAACCATCAATTGACTACGTTGTCACTAAAGTTCCACGTTTCAACTTTGAAAAGTTCCCTCAAGCAGACGCGACTTTAACCACGCAGATGAAATCTGTAGGTGAAGTCATGGCAATTGGCCGTAATTTCCAAGAATCTGTAAACAAAGCCCTTCGTGGTTTAGAAACTGGCGCTTGTGGTTTTGACGAACAAATTGAAGTGGGTGCTGAAGGCGCACGCGACAAGATTTTAGTTGAATTGAAAGTTCCAGGTCCTGAGCGTATTTGGTACGTGGCAGACGCATTCCGTCACGGCTTTAGCTTGGACGAAGTTTTTGAAGCGACCAAAATTGACCGTTGGTTTTTAATTCAAATTCAAGACATCGTTAACACTGAAAATGAAATCAAAACTTTAGGTTTTGGCGATCTAAACGCTGACAACATCCGTTCGTTCAAACGTAAAGGTTTATCTGACTTGCGTATTGCGAACTTGATGGGAATTTCACAAAAGCAATTCCGTAAACACCGTTGGAACTTGGGCGTAACCCCAGTTTACAAACGTGTGGATACCTGTGCTGCAGAGTTTGAATCTGACACAGCATATATGTATTCAACTTACGATGAAGAGTGTGAATCAAATCCTTCAGCGAAAGACAAGATCATGGTGATTGGCGGTGGTCCAAACCGTATTGGTCAAGGTATCGAATTCGATTACTGCTGTGTACACGCTGCGCTTGCAATGCGTGAAGATGGTTTTGAGACCATCATGGTGAACTGTAACCCTGAAACAGTATCTACCGATTACGACACTTCAGACCGTTTGTACTTTGAACCAATTACTTTGGAAGATGTACTTGAAATCGTACGTACTGAAAAGCCAAAAGGCATTATCGTACAGTACGGTGGTCAAACTCCATTGAAATTGGCACGCGCTTTAGAAGAGGCAGGTGCGCCAATTATTGGTACATCACCAGATGCAATTGACCGTGCAGAAGACCGTGAGCGTTTCCAGCAAATGATTCAACGTCTGCAATTGCGTCAGCCTAACAACAGCATTGTAAAATCTGCTGAAGAAGGTATCGCAGAAGCAGCGAAAGTGGGTTACCCGCTCGTTGTTCGTCCATCTTATGTATTGGGTGGTCGTGCAATGGAAATCGTGTATAACGAAGAAGAATTGAAACGCTACTTGCGTGATGCAGTTCAAGCATCTAACGATGCACCTGTACTGTTAGACCGTTTCTTGGATGATGCGATTGAAGTTGACGTAGACTGCGTATCTGACGGTAAAGATGTGGTGATTGGCGGTATTATGCAGCACATCGAACAAGCAGGTATTCACTCTGGCGACTCAGCATGTTCAATTCCACCTTATTCATTGTCAGATGAAGTACAGGACGAAATGCGTCGTCAAACTGTTGCAATGGCAAAAGAGTTGGGCGTTATTGGTCTAATGAACGTACAGTTTGCAGTGAAAGGCAATGACGTTTATATCTTGGAAGTGAACCCACGTGCATCACGTACTGTTCCGTTCGTTTCTAAGTGTATTGGCGAATCATTGGCTAAAGTTGCAGCACGTTGTATGGCAGGTCAATCTTTAGAAGCACAAGGCTTTACTAAAGAAATTATTCCGCAACACTTCTCTGTGAAAGAAGCTGTGTTCCCATTCAACAAGTTCCCTGGTGTAGACCCTGTGCTTGGGCCTGAGATGAAATCTACAGGTGAAGTGATGGGTGTGGGCAAAACTTTTGGTGAAGCATTCTATAAAGCTGTGTTAGGCTCGAATGATCGCTTACCAGGAATCCCAACTGAAGGCGAAGTAAAACATGCATTCTTATCTGTACGTGAGTCAGATAAACCGCATGTGGCGCGTATTGCAAAACAATTGGCTGATTTTGGCTTCAAACTTGTTGCAACGGGTGGTACGCATAAAGTCATCACCGATGCAGGTATTGAGTGTGAACGTGTGAATAAAGTGACTGAAGGTCGCCCACACATTGTAGACCGCTTGAAAAATGGTGAGATTCACCTCATCATCAATACTTCTGAAGGCAAACAAGCTCAGCAGGATTCATTCTCAATCCGTCGTTCTGCATTGCAAGGTAAAGTGTATTACACCACGACCTTGAATGGCGCAGATGCTGTATGCCAAGCCTTAGCGATTAAATTACCAATGGATGTATATCGCCTGCAAGATCTTACTGTAGGTTAATACATTTCAATAAAGTCCCGTCACCTTTCGGGTGGCGGGCTTTTTTCATTTATAGACTTCAATATTTTTAAAGAGGGACAACATGCAACGTTATCCTATGACGCCTGAAGGTAAACACGCTTTAGAGCAAGAATTACAACAACTTAAATCGGTTGAACGTCCACGTATTACTGCAGCGATTGCAGAAGCGCGTGAACATGGCGATTTAAAAGAAAATGCTGAATACCATGCCGCACGTGAACAGCAAGGTTTCTGCGAAGGTCGTATCCAAGACATCGAAGGTAAATTAGGCGCTTGCCAAGTAATTGATGTTAAAGAATTGGAACAAAACGGACGTGTGGTTTTTGGTGTGACTGTGACCATTGAAAACCTAGACACCGAAGAGCAAAAAACCTACAAAATTGTAGGTGATGATGAAGCTGATTTTAAAATCAATAAAATTTCAGTGAATTCGCCTATTGCACGCGGTTTGTTGGGCAAAAATGAAGGCGATGAAGCCAAAATTGTCACTCCGCAAGGCGAAGTGGAATATGAAATTGTGAATGTAGAATATCTTTAAGTTTTAATAAAGATGACTACACGCGATGCCCCTCTTTGAGGGGTTTTTTATTGCCTATAAATCATACAGCCGAGCTTATAGATTATACTGCGATAAAAATAGAGGAAAATAAGATGGAAAATCGCATCATTCATGCATTTGTTTATGCGCTTTCTGGGGCTGTGTTAGGACTGATTTTAATTCCAGTCTGGGGACTCTTTATCAATACACAAACCAGTCCTGTCAGTATCGTATTGGCATCATCACTCTTTTTTGCTATTTGGGGATTCTTATTTCCAAACAGTGTTAAAAATGTTTTTATGTATTTGTGGAATTTTTTAAGATAGATACTTTAAGCTTTCAAATCACTAAAGTGTAGTGGTCAACTAATATTTTGAACATTCCCTCTCCTTCTAGGAAAGGGCTAGGGAGAGGTTCAAAATTTCAGATATAATCCCCTCATCTCTCCACACGAAAAAACCATGTCCGAAACGCTGATTAATTCCCCTGTTAAACACTGGTGCGAATTTGAGTTCATCTCCAAAACTGTGAAAAACCCCAACATCCACATCAAAGGCAATTACTCTTATTATTCAGCCTATTGGGATCAGGGTTTTGAACGTTGTGTGGTGCGTTATTTACATGACAAACCTGCAACAGCAGACAAGCCAATTGATCAATTACATATTGGCAATTTTGTCTGTTTTGGTGCGGAATGCGTGATTATGATGGGTGGCAATCAATTGCATCGCAGTGACTGGGTTTCGGCTTTTCCGTTTGATACTCGCAGTTTTGTTGCGGCAGGTGATACCACAATTGGCGATGGCTGCTGGATTGGCAGTCGCGCCATGATTATGCAAGGTGTTGAACTAGGCGAAGGTGCAATTGTGGCGACAGGTGCAGTGGTTACGCAAGATGTACCGCCTTACGCTATTGTGGCAGGTGTGCCTGCCAAAGTAATTAAATACCGCTTTAGTGAAACAGAGATTGCTCAACTTTTGACGCTAAAACTGTATGATTTTGATGAAAAATATTTACTGAAAATCCGCGAACAATTGCAGAGTAATGATGTCAATCAACTGATCGATTTTTTGACAAACACGCAAACAAAAAATGACTAAAACTTTAGTTGAATTGAAAGCACAGCTTCATAATTTCATGCTAAATTAAGGTGAAATAAGGACTTACAGCACTCAATTATCTTTATGAAATTACTGGGTTTTATTCTATATGAATTCAGCGTAAGATAAGACAGGACTCAGAGCGAATATTTTATTAAAGTATTGAAATTACAATAAGGAGAAACACTCATGGCTTACCAAAACATCCTCGTACCAGTGGACGGTTCTGAAACTTCTTTTGCCGCTGTTGCAAAAGCTGCTGAACTTGCAAAAGCATTTGGTAGTAAAATCACTGTGGTACAAGTACTTACACTTGACCCTTATATTGCTGCAGAATACATCACTGCAAACCAAACCAATGACTTGATTGAACGCGCTCGCGCTTCTATCGTAAAAACTTTAGAAGAAGCAAAGCAAAAATTCACTGAACAAGGTGTTGAAGCTGAAACTAAACTACTTGAAGGTCAAGTAATTGCACGCGAAATTACCAATGCTGCAAAAGACTTAAATGCTGACCTTATCGTGATTGGTTCACATGGCCGCACTGGCTTGAAAAAATTATTCTTAGGTAGCGTTGCGCAAAGCATCCTAAGTGAAGGTACAACACCTGTATTGGTTGTACGTCAATAAGATTGCGTGTTCCTCATTTCTACGGAAGTGAGGAACTTCCCCTCTCATTTAAATTTCTTTGTTTGTTCTAAAATTTTTATTTGCAGCACTCTATTCAGCAAATTTTCTCAGTATCACCATATCTCAATATTAAACGCTCGATTTAGCAGCTCAGTTTAATTCTGCCATTGGTATTGTTTTAAATTCACCTTCTCTGCAATTACCACAATCCCTTCTTCCTGTAATTTTAAAGTTTGTATATTTTCTCCTTGGGCGTTTAGTTTGCTTAGGCTAATTTTTCCTTGCGCATTAATCACCCGATGCCACGGCACAGTATGTTCTGCCGATAAATGCCTGAGGACATAACCGACCAAACGTGCATGTTTGGGCAGACCCGCTAGGCGTGCCACTTGCCCATAGGTCGCAACCTGACCTGCTGGAATCAAACACACCACGTTCAAAATCATGTGTGCTAATTCATCACTCGGTTTACGGCTTAACGTTGTTTGCATCTATCCACTCGCATTCATTTAGCCTATAAAAAAGGAGCGACTGGCAGCACTCCTTTTGTTTATAAAACTTGATTTTTAAGTCAGTTAAATTGCGGCATTGAATGTATCACAATCACTGATCAAGCCTGATTTTAAGCCAGTCTGGAACCATTGTACGCGCTGTGCACTGGTACCATGCGTAAAGCTATCAGGCACGACTTGCCCACGTGCACGTTTTTGTAAATAGTCATCGCCAATTTTATGTGCCGCATCCATTGCTTCTTCAATATCACCTTGTTCGAGGAATTGAGTACGTTGATGGTTATGATGCGCCCACACTCCCGATAAACAGTCCGCTTGCAATTCCTGACGCACCGAAAGCTGGTTGCCCTGTACTTCACTGACTTGCTGACGTGCTTTATGAACTTGCTCTGAAATTCCTAAAACGGTCTGAATATGATGCCCAACTTCATGTGCCACCACGTAGGCTTGAGCAAAATCGCCCGCCTGATCATTTCGGCTTAATTCAGTCTGATTTTGTTCACCACCAATGCCCATTTGCTGACGCATGGCTTGGAAGAATGAAGTATCAATATATACTTTTTGATCGGCAGGACAATAAAATGGCCCCATTGCCGATTGTGCCGTACCACAGCCAGAATTGACCACACCTGTAAATAACACCAGTTTAGGTGGTATATATTGGCTATTTAACTGCTGCTGAAACACTTGTGACCACGTATCTTCTGTATCGGCCAAAACAGTGCCCACAAACTCCATCGCCTCTTGTTGTTCAGGAGTTGGATTATCTAAACCTTTAGTTTCAGCACTTTGCGCATGTGAGGTGACTTGCTTGGTCGCTTGATAAGCCGATTGCGGATCGATGCCAAAGAACTTCCATGCAACAAAGGCCACCACTAAGCCCAAAATACTGATACCGCCCGCTTTTGCTCCACCGCCACCACGGCGGTCTTCTACATTCGTGCTAACTCGACGACCTTTCCAACGCATTATTCTTATCCTTCTCTTAAACTCTGATAATAGATTAAGCCGATTTAGACTTTGACCACACTTTTTGAACAAGTGCGACCACAATCACCACCAAGATGCCTGCCAAAATACCCACGACAAGGTTCATCAACATTGGCGTGACTGAACCTACAATACTGCCCATCGTTGGGATGTCTTGTACATACTCTACCGTATCTTCTGTGAAATGGTGCACAAAAGGAATAGCATGATTGATAATTCCTCCACCAACCAAGAACATCGCTGCAGTACCCACCACAGATAAAGTCTTCATTAAAATTGGAGCAAATGCCAGTAAACCACTCCCAATACGTTGTTTAAAATTGGCAGCTTGTTCTGTGAGGTATAAACCAATGTCATCAATTTTGACAATTAACGCAACGAACCCATAGACACCCACCGTCATGGCAATCGCAATTAAACTTAATACTGTCACTTTGGTTAGAAAGCCTGCCGCAGCTACAGTCCCCAAAGAAATCACCACAATTTCCGCCGATAAAATAAAGTCAGTACGCACAGCACCTTTAATTTTTTCGGTTTCATAAGCCGCAAGGTCTTGCTCAGTTTGAATTAGCTCAAGTTGCGCTTCTTTAGCCGTTTGGGCTTTTTTGTGTTGTAAGGTGTGCATGATTTTTTCCACACCTTCATAACTTAAAAATAGACCACCAACCACCAATAAAGGATTGATTAACCACGGCGCAACGACACTAATTAATAACGCGAGCGGTACTAAAATTAGCTTATTGATGAATGAACCTTTAGCCACACGCCATACCACAGGCAACTCACGCTCTGCACGTACACCACTGACTTGCTGCGCATTCAACGCCAAATCATCGCCCAAAACCCCTGCGGTTTTTTTTGCAGCCATTTTGCTCATAACTGCCACATCATCTAAAACTGTTGCAATGTCATCTAATAAAAGTAATAAGCTGCTCGCCATTGCGTTGTTATCCTTATATGATTTTCAAGTTATTTTAAAACTGAATTTATATAGGGTCTGTATTTACTTCATTAATTTTTACAGCAAAATTTTTTACAGTAAATTCTATTCAACTCACTTAAGGAAGTGACATTGAAAAATGTTATGCCTTACAATGTAGCAATTCATCGGTACATAGATGTCGTAGATACGACTTGGAATAAAAAATGAGTAATCAAGATAATCGTCCTGTGATTTTGACAGGCGATCGTCCAACTGGACAACTACATTTAGGTCACTTTGTGGGTTCTTTACGTTCACGTGTAGGTTTACAAGACTCACATCATCAACATCTGTTACTTGCCGATGCTCAAGCTCTGACCGATAACGCCGATAACTTTGAAAAAGTCCGTCGTAATATTATTGAGGTAGCAACCGATTATTTAGCGGTGGGGATTGATCCAACAAAAACCACCATTTGCGTGCAATCTTGCCTGCCTGCATTAAACGAACTCACCATGTTGTATTTAAACTTCGTGACTGTGGCACGTTTGGAGCGTAACCCAACCATTAAATCTGAAATTCAGATGCGTGGTTTTGAGCGTGATATTCCTGCAGGTTTCCTGTGCTACCCTGTAGCTCAAGCAGCCGATATTACTGCATTTAAAGCAACGGTCGTTCCTGTAGGTGAAGACCAAATTCCAATGATTGAACAGACCAATGAAATTGTGCGTCGGGTGAATCGTCAAATTGGTCATGACTTGCTACCTGAATGTCAGGCATTGTTGTCAAATGTCGGACGTTTACCTGGTTTTGATGGTAAAGCGAAAATGTCAAAATCACTGGGCAATACCATTGTGTTAGATGCCACAGACAAAGACATTAAAAAAGCTGTCAATGCAATGTACACCGACCCAAATCACCTGCGTATCGAAGACCCAGGTCAGGTTGAAGGCAACGTAGTATTTACTTATTTAGATGCCTTCGATACCAACAAAGAAGAACTTGAAGAACTGAAAGCGCATTATCGTCGTGGTGGTTTGGGCGATGGTACGGTGAAAAAGCGTTTGGAAGGCATTCTAAAAGAATTGATTGGGCCGATCCGTGAACGTCGTATCGAACTTGCTAAAGATCCTGACTACATTATGGATATTTTGAAAACAGGCACCGACAAATGCCGTGATATTACCCAGCAAACTTTAGATGAAGTGAAAGCTGGCTTGGGTGTATTCCGCTTCTAAGCATTTTGTAGATACAAATATTTTAAAGTCTCTTATTCACATGAATAAGAGACTTTTTATTTGAGTGAAAAATCAACACAAGCTGACTCGACTCACAAAAAACACTTATTACTTACGTGATTTAACATCACGTAACCTGAATACTGCGGAATAGTATTCATTCTCAGTTTAGTATACTTACATGCTTTAGGAGCCATCCTAATTTCATAACATTTCTCCGTTATCGAAGCTGTGAAAGCAGATTCGTTTTTCATACGCAATGATCACCCCAATCATTGCGTATTTTTTTCATTTGAATCAGCTGTTTATACAGCTTGTACAACAATAAAAATAATTTCCCGAGATGCAAAAAATTACTTGAACGGCTTTGTCGCACAAAGATTTCATAACTATATGATTTAAAAGTTTTGATTATTTTTTGATACAAAATTAAATTTATTTAAATCAGATGCTTACATATTTATGCAACAAAGCAATACCAAATTAACTCTTATCATATACTTTATCTCTCAAATGTGGCTAATTTTTCAACATAAAAAATCCCCAAAATTGGGGATTGAGTACTGAATAAAATCAAGATCTTCAAAATTTGTTATTTAAGCAAACCTTGATCTTTTAATACTTGCCACATGGTAGAACCCAATTCAGCAGGGCTACGCGTATAAGCAATTCCAGCACGCTCAAAGGCTGCAAATTTTTCTTCCGCAGTGCCTTTACCGCCTGAAATAATTGCACCCGCATGTCCCATACGCTTACCTTTAGGTGCTGTCACTCCTGCAATATAACCCACCACAGGTTTGCTAACATTCGACTGGATATATTCCGCAGCTTCTTCTTCTGCCGTACCACCAATTTCACCAATCATAACAATCGCATCGGTGTCTGGGTCGTCTTGGAACAATTTTAAAGCATCAATTTGGTTCATACCTGGAATTGGGTCACCACCAATCCCGATACAGGTCGATTGCCCTAAGCCTAATTTGGTGGTTTGTGCCACAGCTTCATAGGTCAAAGTACCTGAACGTGAAATAATGCCAATTCGTCCTGGTTGATGAATATGCCCTGGCATGATGCCAATTTTACATTCACCTGGTGTAATCACACCTGGGCAGTTTGGTCCCACCAAACGTGTACCATTGCCATTGGTTTCTAAATAACGTTTGGCTTTGAGCATGTCGATGGTTGGCACACCTTCCGTAATCACCACAATCAAATCCACGCCTGAATCGACTGCTTCTACAATCGAATCTAAAACAAACGGTGCAGGTACATAAATCACCGATGCATCTGCGCCTGTTTCACGTACGGCTTCTTTCATGGTGTTAAATACGGGTAATTCCAAGTGAGTTTGACCACCTTTTCCTGGCGTTACACCGCCCACCACTTTGGTTCCATAATCAAGTGCTTGTGCTGAGTGAAAAGTACCATTTTTACCAGTGAAACCTTGTACCAATACTTTGGTGTCTTTATTAATTAATACGCTCATCCTGATTCTCCTTAAGCTTTCACTGCAGCAACAATTTTTTCTGCGGCATCAGATAAGCCATTAGCAGAAATAAGTTTTAATCCTGATTCATCCAGTAATTTTGCACCAAGTTCCGAGTTGTTCCCTTCTAGGCGAACCACTACAGGTACTGTCACATTTACTTCCTGAACCGCTGCAATAATTGCTTCTGCAATCATGTCACAACGTACAATTCCACCAAAAATATTAATCAATACGCCTTTAACCGAGTGATCTGCCAAAATAATTTTAAAGGCTTCAATTACGCGTTCTTTGGTTGCACCACCACCTACATCCAAGAAGTTCGCAGGCTGACCGCCATAGAGTTTAATAATATCCATAGTTGCCATTGCTAAACCTGCACCATTCACCATACAACCGATATTGCCTTCTAAGGCAACATAGTTCAGGTCAAATTCTGATGCACGCAATTCACGTTCATTTTCTTGTGTTTTATCGCGCAGTGCTAAGACTTCAGGCAAACGATACAACGCATTGGAATCAATACCAACTTTGGCATCCACACATAAAATTTCGCCATTTTCACGTACAGACAATGGGTTAATTTCAAATAAGGCAAAATCATTGTCGATAAATGCCTGATAAGCCGATGTCATAATCTTCACAAACTGCGTGATTTGACTGTCTTTGAGTTTTAATGCAAAAGCCACTTCACGTGCCTGAAATGGCAATAAACCCACCAAAGGATCAACTTCTACTTTAATAATTTTTTCTGGGGTTTCTTCAGCCACTTTCTCAATTTCAACACCACCTTCGGTAGATGCCATAAAAGTGACGCGACGGCTAGAACGATCTACCACTGCACCCAAATACAGTTCACGCTCTACAGGATAAACATCTTCAGCCACTAAAATACTATTTACAGGCTGACCATAAGCGTCGGTTTGATAGGTTACCAAACGTGTTCCAAGAATTTGGTTGGCATAGTCTGCTGCTTCTTGTGCAGATTTTACGACCTTCACGCCGCCCGCTTTACCGCGACCACCTGCATGCACCTGAGCTTTCATCACCGCAAATTTACCGCCCAGTTGCTCGAAAGCTTGCACGGCTTCTACGGCTGTAGTTGCCAAAATGCCTTCTTGTACTGGCATACCATATTTTTTTAATAGCGCTTTTGCTTGATACTCATGTAGATTCATTGACTAACCTTTTACTACTTCTTTTATTCAGTTATCACCACCAATATCAAACCGAAGTTTTAATATTGCTTTCCTTGTGTGGTGTTTTTCCTATGCTCTTTACTTTTAGATGATTATTCCCATAAATACAACCATCAAATGCAAAAAGAGCGGCCTAAGCCGCTCTTTTTAGTTTTATTTGCGTTTACGCTGAATCGCGTGAATCGCACGCCCATCTACAGCTAAAGCGGCTTCATGCACCACTTCAGAGAAGGTTGGGTGACCAAATGTCATTAATTGTAAATCTTCAACTGAAGATACAAACTCAAGTGCAATCATACCTTGGTGAACGATGTCAGACGCAGCAGGTCCAATCACGTGCATACCCAATAAACGATCTGTTTTTGCATCTGCAACAAACTTCACGAAACCAGCACCTTCGCCTGCAGCTAAAGCACGACCATTTACCGCGAAACCGAATTGACCAGTTTTCACTTCGTGGCCTTTTTCTTTCGCTTGCTCTTCAGTTAAACCAACCCACGCCGCTTCAGGGTGTGTGTAGATTACTGAAATGATTGTGTCGTAGTTGACTTGTGCAGCATGACCATGAATACGCTCAACTGCCATTACGCCTTCTTCCATTGCTTTGTGTGCAAGCATTGGACCACGTACCAAGTCACCAATTGCATATACACCTTCAACAGAAGTTGCACACCAATCGTTTACTTCAACCAAACCACGTTCAGTCAGTTTAATACCGCAGTCATCTGCCAATAAACCTTCAGCATAAGCACGACGACCTACACAAACGATCAATTTATCGAAAGTTTGTTCTTTGTCTTCGCCGCCTTGGGTATATTTAACAGTCACTTCACGACCATTAACTTCAGTACCTGAAACTTTCGCACCGATACGGATATCCATACCTTGCTTAGTCAATAGTTTTTGGTAGTCTTTCGCCAAAGCTTTGTCAGCCATTGGTAAGAATGCATCCATTGCTTCAAATACAACAACTTCTGCACCTAGACGACGCCATACTGAACCAAGTTCAAGACCAATTACGCCTGCACCAATCACACCTAAACGCTTAGGCACTTCTGGGAATTCTAATGCACCAGTAGAATCAACAATAATGTCTTGATCTACAGGAGCAACAGGAATATTTACAGGAACTGAACCAGTCGCAAGAATCACATATTTAGGCTCTAAAACTTGAGTTTCACCTTCGTGAGAAACGAACTCAACTTTTTTACCTGCAAGTAATTTACCTGTACCTTTTAACCACTCAACACCGTTACCTTTTAATAACTGATCAATACCGCCAGTTAATTGGTCAACGATTTTGTCTTTACGTGCTAATAGCTTCGCAAGGTCAAACTGTACTTCACCTGTGGTGATACCATGATCAGCCAAGTGATGAACCGTATCTTCATAACGATGTGAAGAATCAAGTAATGCTTTAGATGGGATACAACCCACGTTTAAGCATGTACCGCCCAAAGATGGTTTACCTTTGTGAATACGTTTTTCGATACACGCAACTTTAAAGCCAAGTTGAGCCGCACGAATTGCCGCTTCATAACCACCTGGGCCACCGCCAATAACAACAAGATCAAATTGTTGAGACATTTTTATCTCCAAAAATGGGCTTAGAGGATCGCTCCAAGCCCACTGATTTATTCTTTAGAATTAAAGGTCAAGGATGAGTTTAGCTGGCTCTTCTAACAATTCTTTGATTGTTACAAGGAAACCTACAGCTTCTTTACCATCAATTAAACGGTGGTCATAAGAAAGCGCTAAGTACATCATTGGCAAGATTTCAACTTGACCATTTACCGCCATAGGACGCTCTTGGATTTTGTGCATGCCCAAAATTGCAGTTTGTGGCGTGTTTAGAATTGGTGTAGATAACAATGAACCGAAAGTACCACCGTTAGTAATGGTGAATGTACCGCCAGTCATATCTTCAATACCTAGCTTACCGTCACGTGCTTTATAAGCATAGTCACGAATACCGTTTTCTACTTCAGCGTAGTTCATGCGGTCTGTATCACGTAATACAGGAACCACTAAACCACGGTCAGAAGAAACCGCTACACCGATGTCGTAGTAACCGTGATATACGATGTCTTCGCCATCAATAGAAGCGTTTACTGCTGGGTAACGTTTCAATGCTTCAGTTGCAGCTTTCACGAAGAAAGACATAAAGCCTAAACGTGCACCATGACGTTTTTCAAATGCGTCTTTGTATTGTGCACGCATTTCCATGATTGGCTTCATGTTCACTTCGTTGAATGTTGTCAACATTGCAGTTTCTTGAGTCGCTGCAAGTAAACGCTCTGCAACACGCTTACGTAAACGTGTCATAGGAACACGTTTCTCGATACGCTCACCTACCGCAACGCTTAATGGCGCAGCTGCAGCAGCAGGTTTAGCTTGATGATTTGCAACATCTTCTTTAGTGATACGACCACCACGACCTGTACCAGAAACGTCTGCAGCATTGATACCTGTTTCAGTCAACGCTTTACGTACTGCTGGTGCTTGGTCAGCAACTGGTTGTGCACGCTCAACAACTGGCGCAGCACCTGCTTCAGTTTTCGCCGCAGCTTGCTCTACTTGTGCTTCAGACTGAACTGCTTGAGTTTGAGCAGCGCCAGAAACAGCACCCGCTTCAAATTGAGCAATTACTTCGTCAGAAAGAACTGTATCGCCTTCGTTTTTGATGATTGCAGAGATTGTGCCATCAGCAGGAGCGACTACTTCCAAAACAACTTTATCGGTTTCAATATCACAGATCACTTCATCACGTGAAACTGCTTCACCTGGTTGTTTGTGCCAAGTTGCAATCGTACCGTCTGCAACTGACTCTGGAAATACCGGTGCTTTAATTTCGGTTGCCATTACTTCGAATCTCCTGTTATTCAGCTACGATCGCAAGCGCGTCATTGATGAGCTGAGCTTGTTGTTTTGCATGCAAATATGGTGAACCACACGCTGGTGCTGCAGATGCTTCACGACCCGCATAACTAATGCGAATCTGTTTACCAGTTTTCATTACGTCATCATATAAACGTGGCGCGATGAATAACCAAGCACCTTGGTTCTTCGGCTCTTCTTGAGTCCAAACTAATTCTTTTACGTTTGGATAAGAAGCAAGAACTTCAGCAAGACGTTGTTCTGGATATGGGTACAACTGTTCAATACGAACAATTGCAGTATTGTTCAATTCTAATTCACGACGCTTTTCAAGCAAGTCGTAATACACTTTACCACCACACAATACCAAACGCGTCACGTCTGATTTGTTGATGTTGTCAATTTCATCAATCACAGTCTGGAATGTACCAGTTGCAAGCTCATCAAGGTTAGACACTGCTAACTTATGACGAAGTAAAGACTTCGGCGACATGATGATCATTGGCTTACGGATTGGACGAATCGCCTGACGACGTAAAGCGTGGAAAATCTGTGCAGGTGTTGTTGGTGTCATCACTTGCATGTTTTCTTCCGCACAAAGCTGTAAGAAACGCTCTAAACGTGCAGATGAGTGCTCAGGACCTTGACCTTCAAAACCGTGTGGAAGAAGCATCGTTAAACCACATACACGCTCCCATTTGGTTTCGCCAGATGAGATGAACTGGTCAATCACCACTTGAGCACAGTTTGCGAAGTCACCAAATTGTGCTTCCCAAATGATCAAGCTCTTTGGAAGTGTCGTTGCATAACCATATTCGAATGCCAATACTGCCATTTCAGACAATAAAGAGTCGTAGATTGCAACACGTGGTTGGTTCTCTTTGATATGGCATAACGGAATATAAGTTTTACCATCGACTTGGTTGTGCAATTTCGCATGACGGTGTGAGAAAGTACCACGACCTACGTCTTCACCAGTCAAACGAACTAAATAGCCTTCATCCAACAAAGTTGCATAAGCTAAAGTTTCAGCTGCACCCCAGTTCAGTGGCATTTCACCTGTTTGCATTTTCAAGCGATCGTCAATCACTTTGGCAACTTGGCGCTGCATCACGAAACCTTCTGGAAGTTTACGCATGGTTTGACCAAGTTCTTTCAAACGCTCAACAGGGAAAGTCGTATCCCAAACGTCTGTATAATCGTGACCTAAGTACGGAGACCAATCTACAAACATTTTGGTATTTGGCTCAAGTACCAACGCATTCGCAACGTGATTACCCGCTTCTAAATCAGAACGGTAGTCTTCAACCATTTGATCTGCCGCAGCACGATCCAACACACCTTCTTGCACCAATTGGTCAGCATATAAAGTACGTGTTGTAGTCTTTTTGTTGATCACTTGATACATCATTGGCTGAGTTGCTGCTGGCTCGTCAGCTTCGTTGTGACCACGACGACGGTAGCAGAACAAATCAATCACAACGTCTTTACGGAATGTATGACGGAAATCGTGTGCCAATTGAGATACAAAAATCACCGCTTCAGGATCATCGCCATTCACGTGGAAAATTGGCGCCTGAATCATTTTTGCAATGTCAGTACAGTATTCAGTAGAACGTGCGTCACGTGGGTCAGATGTTGTGAAACCAACTTGGTTGTTAATCACAATGTGAACTGTACCACCTACGGTATAACCGCGAGTTTGTGACATTTGGAAGGTTTCTTGGTTAACACCTTGACCTGCAAATGCGGCATCACCGTGAACGATTAATGGCAATACATCATCACCACCAATGTCTTTACGACGTACTTGGCGCGCACGTACAGAACCTTCAACCACAGGTCCAACAATTTCTAAGTGCGATGGGTTAAACGCAAGTGCCAAGTGCACTTCACCACCCGGAGTCATCACGTTAGATGAGAAACCTTGGTGATATTTTACGTCGCCAGAACCTTTTTTATGCAAGCTCTTACCTTCAAACTCACCAAATAGGTCTGCTGGGTTTTTACCCATGATATTCACAAGCAGGTTCAAACGACCACGGTGTGGCATGCCAATCACGACTTCTTTACAGCCAACAGCACCCGCACGTTGAATGATTTCATTCACCATAGGGATAAATGATTCACCGCCTTCTACACCAAAGCGTTTCGCACCAACGTATTTATTACCTAGATATTTTTCTAGACCCTCAGCTGCTGTTAAGCGTTCAAGAACGTGTTTCTTTTGATCTGCAGTAAATGTGAACTTACCACGTGCGCTTTCTAAGCGTTGTTGAATCCAGCGTCTTTCTTTGGTATCAACAATGTGCATGTATTCTGCACCAATTGAACCGCAGTAGATCGCCTGCATGGCATCAACCATTTCGCCTAGTGTTGCTTCAGACTTACCAATTTCCAAATTACCTGTATGGAAAACAGTATCTAAATCAGACTTGGTTAAACCATGTGCAGCAAGATCAAGATCTGGCACGTCTTCACGTTTTGCCAAACCTAGTGGATCTAATTTTGCTTTTTGGTGACCACGGTTACGGTAAGCAGCAATCAGTTGCAACACGCCAATTTGACGTTGTTCATGTTCAGAACTCACTGAACCTTGAACAATGGCTTGAACGCGATTTGAATTACGACCTAATAAAAGGAATTGCTCACGTACATTACTGTGTGGTTGATCACCCTTCGGGAATTTATCGAAATATTCGCGCCAATCAGCACCGACTGATTCCGGTGACGTCAAATAATGCTCGTAAAGTTCTTCAATATACGCTGCACTATCAGCGGAAAGTTCAGTGTCAAGACGCAGTGCGTCAGCAACTTCTTGCATTTGTGGACCCATTTCCTATTGCAAAAACATTTTCCAGGATGCTTTTTAAGCAAAACCCATGATTGATAATGTCAAATTGGTAACATGACATTAGTCCCCAGTTGACATATGTCATGAGGCGTTATCACTACATTAGGAAAACCCAATGTCATTTATGAATCATAACGCCCTCATTGGCATCATCACTCATTTATATACTCGACCCAAGCCGAGCAATTTTTTGCAAAATCGTTTTAGAAAAAATAAGTGCTCAGTCTTAGCTTTTCTAATACGACTTTTCTGCAATAGTCCTGATTTAATAACACATCATTTGCACTTAAAATGTTGATAAAATGTACAAAAATTTAACATTTTTCAGATATAGTCATTTGTTAATCGTAACATGATCTCAGAAATGCAATTGATTTTTTTGACACATACCTCGTATAAATTGGCGAAATACACTGATTCTATTTTCATCTAACATATGGTGCTTTATTTAAAAAACAGATGCAATTTAGACCAAAGTCCAACACCGCTATTTCAGATAAAATAAAAGAGAGCACATCTCTCAATCTGCCCTCTCACTTACACGTTACATGATAACATCTAAAAATAAATATTGCAGCTAAACTTGGCATTTGCCCATGCTTTACAACAAAATAGCAGCACTGGATTACAATTGTGTGCAACTTTAGTCGGCTAAATGCTGTTTTTGTCTATTTATCCAACAGTTATACCTAAAAAATATCAAATACTCACTTTTTAATCACTTCTTTGCATGCAACATTTTTCATTTACGTACTCATCAAAAACAAGCAACTTATCACACGACTTTTATCGTAATTTTGGCACAAAAAAAAGCACACCTAGGTGTGCTTTTTTCAACTGATCACGCAGTCTATTAGCCAGCCATATCTAAAAGCATGTTACGGATGTGACCGATTGCTTTAGTTGGGTTCAAGCCTTTAGGACATACAGATACACAGTTCATAATACCTTTACAACGGAACAAAGAGAATGGATCGTCAAGACGAGCCAAACGCTCTTGAGTTGCAGTATCACGCGAATCGATAATGAAACGATATGCATTCAACAACGCTGAAGGACCCAAGAACTTGTCTGGGTTCCACCAGAATGATGGGCATGAAGTTGAACAACATGCACAAAGAATACATTCATACAAACCATCAAGATGCTCACGCTCTTCTTGAGATTGTAAACGCTCTTTTGGTGGCGCAGGTTGGTTGTTGATCAAGAACGGATGAATCTTGTTGTACTGATCGTAGAACTGATTCATGTCTACAACCAAGTCTTTAATTACAGGAAGACCTGGAAGCGGACGAATTGTGATCACTTCTGGTAAATCGTTTAGGTTCCAAAGACACGCTAAACCGTTTTTACCATTGATGTTTACACCATCAGAACCACAAATACCTTCACGACATGAACGACGGAATGTCAAAGATTCGTCTTGTACTTTCAATTCAAGAAGTGCATCAAGCAACATACGGTGCTTATCAGTCAATTCAAGCTTAAAAGTTTGCATGTACGGTGCTTTATCCTTATCAGGATCGTAGCGGTAGATATTAAATGTACGAGTACCTCTACTCATCTTACTTCTCCCAATTAGAATGTACGTGGTTTAGGTGGAATAGCAGCTACAGTAAGCGGCTTGTAACGTACTGGTTTGTACTCAAGACGGTTATCTGTAGAGAACCATAAAGTATGCTTCATCCACTCATCATCACGACGACCATAAGAATAAGTTGGGTGATCTGGTGGTAACTCAAAGTCTACAACCGTATGCGCACCACGACATTCTTTACGTGCAGCAGCTGAGATTAGTGTCGCTTTAGCAACTTCATACAAGTTTTCAACTTCTAATGCTTCTACACGTGCAGTGTTGAATACTTTAGATTTGTCTTTCAAATGAATGTTGCGAACACGTGGCTCAAGCGCAAGAATTTGTTTCACACCTTCATCAAGCAATGCTGAAGTACGGAATACACCTGCGTGGTCTTGAACGATGTTACGAATTGCATCAGCAACTTCTTGAGCGTTTTCACCTGAAGTCGATTCGTCAAGTTTACGAATACGGTTCACAGTATTTTCAAGTACAGTTGTTGGAAGTGGTTCGTACTCACCATCATGTTGCTTAGTCACATACTCAATGATGTGTTGACCCGCAGCTTTACCAAATACAACCAAGTCAAGCAATGAGTTTGTACCTAAACGGTTAGCACCGTGTACAGATACACATGAACACTCACCAATTGCATAGAAACCTTTTACTGGTTTAGCAAAGTCACGGTCGCCCGCGTTGGTTGTATATGTATCAGTTTCTGCGTTGTAGTTCGCAACCAACTCTTGAGTTTCACGGCTTTCTGGAACAACCACTTGACCATGAATATTGGTTGGAATACCACCCATTTGGTAATGGATTGTAGGAACAACAGGAATTGGCTCTTTAGTACAGTCAACGTTCGCGAATTTCTTACCAATTTCAAATACAGATGGAAGACGCTTCATGATTGTGTCTGCACCCAAGTGCGTCATATCAAGCAAGATGTAGTCTTTGTTTGGACCACAACCACGACCTTCTTTAATTTCTTGGTCCATAGAACGTGATACGAAGTCACGTGGCGCCAAGTCTTTCAAAGTTGGTGCATAACGCTCCATGAACGGCTCGCCTGAATCGTTACGAAGGATACCACCCTCACCACGACAGCCTTCCGTTAACAATACGCCCGCGCCCGCAACACCTGTTGGGTGGAACTGCCAGAATTCCATATCTTGTAATGGAATACCTGCACGCGCAGCCATACCAAGACCGTCACCAGTATTGATATATGCGTTTGTAGATGCACGGTACACACGACCTGCACCACCTGTAGCAAACAATGTCGCTTTCGCTTGGAATACTGCAATTTTACCTGTTTCTTGGTCAATTGCAGTCACACCTAGTACATCGCCAGCTTCGTTACGGATCAAATCAAGAGCGATCCATTCTACGAAGAATTGAGTGCCCATTTTCACGTTGCTTTGATAAAGCGTGTGAAGAAGTGCGTGACCTGTACGGTCAGCTGCAGCACATGCACGTGGAACTGCTTTTTCACCGTAGTTTGCAGAGTGACCACCGAATGGACGTTGGTAAATTGTACCGTCTGCGTTACGGTCAAATGGCATACCCAAGTGTTCTAATTCATAAACCACTTGTGGCGCTTCACGCGTCATGAATTCAATCGCGTCTTGGTCGCCCAACCAGTCAGAACCTTTTACTGTGTCATAAAAGTGGTAGTGCCAGTTATCTTCTTGCATGTTACCAAGAGATGCACCAATACCACCCTGCGCTGCAACAGTGTGTGAACGTGTAGGGAATACTTTGGTCAATACCGCAACTTTCAAACCTGCTTGAGCAAGTTGGTAAGATGCACGCATACCTGAACCACCACCACCAACGATGACTGCGTCAAAGAATTGGTGTGGAATATTTGTATAATCTTCTTTAGGGTTAATCGCGCCCATGATATTTTCCTATCAATTCGCCCAGAAAATCTGGATTGCCCAGATTGCGTATGCAAAAACAGCAATAATCACTGCTGAAGTCAGCACTAGGCGTAAACCTGAAGCTGAAGGACCCATTTGACGAGTAGTCACATAGTCAGTGAATACTTGCCACATACCGATCCAAGCATGTGCAACAAGAGATAAGACTGCCAATAAAGACATAATCTTCATTGGTAATGTCATCATAAAGCCGTACCACTGTTCAAAGTTGAATCCACCGTTAAGAAGAATCCAACCAAATACCACAACGGTATAAACAGCAAGAACAACAGCACTAATACGTTGGATAAACCAATCGCGAGAACCTGAACCCGTTAAACCTGTAGCACTTTTCATTAGATTACAATCCATACAAATGCTGCAACGATACCGATAGCAGACAAGATCAATGAAATAGTAGCTGCAATGCGACCACTTTGCAGTTCTTCTGCAAAACCAAGGTCAGCAAGTAAGTGCTTAACACCAGCAATGAAGTGATAGATTAAGCCGGCTACAAATACCCATACGATAAAGCGCACGAAGAAACCGTTAAAAATTTCTTGAACTTGAGCAAAACCTTCAGGTGAAGACAAAGACTTGTCTAACAACCATAAAAGTACCGGTACGAGTAAAAATACGATGACACCAGAAAGACGGTGTAGAATTGATGCAATAGCCACGGGCGATTTTAAGTTTACTTCTAAAACTTGACCCATGGACAAATTGACAGGTCTGTTGCTTTTCACAGCGGGCATCCTGTAAGTAAAAACTCCATCCGGAGTTTGTTGGAATAAATTCGAAGGAAAGCTGGCATTGTTAGGCAAATTCATGCCTAACCTTAAAACGACACTGAATTATAAAACGTCAACTGTTAAAATACAAACAACTCTACTCGGCTTTTTGGCTAAAAATCCTTTAAATAAGAATCATTAACAAGTATAAAAGTAAACCACTCGCCATCAATAGCCACACAAGAAAACATAAAACCTTGTTTTTAAATCAATTATTAAAATAAAAATTCTTAGAAGCGCAATAAACAGCTTTAGAATATTTAGACTAAAGATAAATTTGTACTTTGATTTTCTGATGTTCTTTGGATTTTCACATACTTATATATAAGTATGTAGCGCTATATATGTATGCACTCTACTTCGTTGCAGCAATTTACAACCACAACACAAGACTCTTAGACCCAGACAGCCCATCACTTTGCTTTGGTCAAGGTACACCTGATCATGGATTAAACTTTAATGTCGGCACATACCTCAATCTATTTATACAACTTATATTTACTTTAAACACCACACCTGAATAAATATTAAAAATGACAATCATCATGCGAATGAATGACTTATCCAGTATTTTCTGTATCTGTATGGGCACAAAACCACACTTTATTCACAAAGATTTCGTCATTTTTTAATCAAAATATGATGGGTTATGGCTATTTTCAGGAGTTTAATCAGTCATTTTTTGATCAATCAATATCGAATTTAAATACCAGACTTACTGCCTATTACAACCAATCTGACCACCCTACCGTGTATGTAAAAACGTGTAAGTTATGAGAATTAGATAAATTTAAGTATTGGACTGAATCCTGCTAAAGAAATAGCACATCAAAACCAGTATTTAAAATTGCTTACAATTAATCCGTATTGATGATTTTTTTCTGCACATCCGACAAATTTTGACTTATGATACGGCGGCTGTGCTGTGATTTTATTGATTTTTTTACTGGAATTTTTTCGACTTTTTCTATAAATAGTCGTCTGCTTAATCCATAAGTATAATTGACAAAATTTCAGTACTCTCTAATCTTAGAGCTAATTTTTAATCCGTCTGACTTGCGCATTAAAAGATTGATACTTCGAGTCAGATCAACATTCACCAGGACAGGAGATCTATTGAATGTCTGAAGCAACTGGCAAAAAAGCCGTATTACAGCTTGATGGAAAAGAAATTGAATTACCAATTTACAGCGGCACATTAGGCCCAGATGTAATTGACGTTAAGGATGTGTTGGCGGCAGGTCACTTTACTTTTGATCCTGGTTTTATGGCAACAGCGTCTTGCGAGTCTAAAATTACGTTCATTGATGGTAACAAAGGTATTCTTTTACACCGTGGTTACCCAATTGACCAATTAGCGACTAAAGCTGACTACTTAGAAACTTGCTACTTATTATTAAATGGCGAGCTTCCAACTGCAGAACAAAAAGCTGATTTTGACGCTAAAGTTCGTAACCACACTATGGTTCACGACCAAGTAAAACGTTTCTATAACGGTTTCCGTCGTGACGCTCACCCTATGGCAATCATGGTAGGTGTTGTTGGTGCGTTATCTGCGTTCTATCACAACAACTTAGACATCGAAGATGTTAACCACCGTGAAATCACAGCGATTCGTTTAATCGCGAAGATTCCTACTTTAGCGGCTTGGAGCTACAAGTACACTGTTGGTCAACCATTTGTTTACCCACGTAACGACTTAAGCTACGCAGAAAACTTCTTGTACATGATGTTTGCTACACCAGCAGACCGTGATTACAAAGTAAACCCTGTTCACGCTCGCGCAATGGATCGTATTTTCACGCTTCACGCTGACCACGAACAAAACGCGTCTACTTCAACTGTACGTTTAGCTGGTTCTACTGGCGCTAACCCATACGCATGTATCTCTGCAGGTATTTCTGCACTTTGGGGTCCTGCTCACGGTGGTGCGAACGAAGCTGTTCTTAAGATGCTTGATGAAATCGGCTCTGTAGAACACGTTGCTGAGTTCATGGAAAAAGTGAAGACTAAAGAAGTTAAACTTATGGGCTTTGGTCACCGCGTTTATAAAAACCATGACCCACGTGCAACTGTAATGAAGCAAACTTGTGACGAAGTACTTAACGACTTAGGTATCAACGATCCACAACTCGCTCTTGCAATGGAACTTGAGCGTATTGCGTTATCTGATGAATACTTCATCAAGCGTAACTTATACCCTAACGTAGACTTCTACTCAGGTATCATCCTTAAAGCGATTGGTATCCCAACAGAAATGTTTACTGTAATTTTCGCACTTGCACGTACAGTTGGTTGGATCAGCCACTGGTTAGAAATGCACAGCGGTCCTTACAAAATCGGTCGTCCTCGTCAGCTTTACACTGGCCACACTCAACGCGACATCAACCGTTAATTCGGTCTGCGTTGTAGCGTGTAAAACGACACGACAAAAAAACCACCTTCGGGTGGTTTTTTATTGCTTTTATTTAGCCGATAAAACTCGTTACTGCTTTACTTATTCCAAACAACCACCAAGCCACAAAATAAAATTTAGATCATTGCGGATTTAGGCTATATTTTTGATGTCTGCCACTTACGACTCATTTCCATGCTACAACTGCATTTATTCATTCTCAGCTTATTGATGCGACTGCTCAAACTAGATCAGTTTAGATGTCGAAGCCTAACTGCAATGGAAATACAGTTGTGCCAATCTGTGTTTGGCAATCTGATTGACTACAGCCAAGTCAAAGTCATGAACCATCCTTATTTGCCTTGGCAGCCACAGCACATTTTTATGGCCCCCTGTGGCTATATTCATATGCGTAATCGGCATTATCTAGCCGACTACAGCCAAGCACACCGTGGCTATCAAGCGATCTTTATTCATGAGATGGCGCACATTTTACAGCATCAACATCACATCAATGTCTTACTGCGTGGTGCGGTATTGCAAACCGCGTATTTTTTGAGTTTTAAGCGTTACAATCCATATCATTATCGCTTAATTGAAGCGAAACCTTTTTTTGCTTACAACATTGAGCAACAAGGTGAAATTGCCAAAGATATTTTTCTTAAAAAAATAGACAATATTATTTTAAACAGCCCGCACCGCTCGACTTAGCTCACTCATCTTGGTACATGCTTATTTCACGAAAAACACATGCATCATACAACCTAAAAATATAATGCTTTTCAAATAAATAGCATAAAAATTCTGTCACATTTCAATGATATTCTTGCAGACAAGACAATAAAGTGTATTCGATGCTAGCATCTATTCTAAATTAAGATAAAATAGCAAAAGTCTCCATTTTTGCACTGCAAAATAAGATCTTTATCTGTTAGATAATAAATGGTTTTTATTTGTGCCTTTCGGCAGTCGTTTAATCCACAATACACTACGCTGAAATTTTTATAACAATAATCATCAGCCACTTACGTGTATTCTACACCTATAGGAATAGGACTTAATTTAAATGAAATCTTTTAAAATTGCCCTTGCACAGTTCTCTCCACACATTGGCAATCTCGAAGCAAACGCGCAAAAAATGCTTGAACAAGCAAATGAAGCGAAAAAACAACATGCAGATTTGATTATTTTTCCTGAACTTTCAATTTTGGGCTACCCTGCAGAAGATTTATTACTGCGCCCAAGCTTGAATCAACGCACACAACAAGCATTTGAACAATTACGTGAAATTAAAGATATTGTTTTAGTTTTCGGCTTTGTCAATGAAACTGAAGATGGTCAGCGCTTTAACTCGGCTGCCGTCATGAAAGATGGCAACATCTTAGGTATTTACAACAAGCAAAATTTACCAAATTATGCTGTATTTGATGAAAAACGCTATTTTGATGAAGGTCATCAACACTTAGTTTTTGAATACCTTGGTCATAAATTTGGCGTTTTGATTTGCGAAGATTTATGGTCTTTGCCAACCGTGCAGCAATTGGCACAGTTGAATGTAGAAACTGCATTGGTCTTGAACGCATCGCCTTATGAAGTGGGTAAACCGCAGCATCGTGTACAGACCATGACCGAACTGGCAAAACAATTACATCTCAATGTGGTGTATGTAAACCAAGTTGGCGGTCAAGATGATTTAATCTTCGATGGTACGAGCTTTGTGATTAACCAAGCAGGCAATGTTGCATTACAAGCCCCAACCTACCAAGAAGGTTTATTCTACGCAGAATATGACGCTGCACAGAAGCACTTTAAAACTGCCGAAATTAGCCCAGCTTTAGACACCCTTGCAGAAATCTATCAAGGTTTAGTGCTCGCAACCCGTGACTACGTGCAACGCTCTGGCTTCCCTGGTGTAATTCTTGGCTTGTCGGGCGGAATTGATTCAGCGCTCACTCTTGCTATTGCGGTTGATGCAATTGGTGCAGATAAGGTACAAGCGGTAATGATGCCGTACACTTATACCGCGCAAATTAGTGTGGAAGATGCTGCAGAGCAAGCCAAAACTTTAGGCGTGACTTTTGGTATTGCCGAAATTCACCCGATCGTAAATAGCTTTATGCAAACGCTGTATCCTTTCTTTGGTAACAGCCCTAGCGATACCACAGAAGAAAATCTACAAGCCCGTGCCCGCGGCACAATCTTAATGGGTCTGTCGAATAAGTTTGGTAACCTCGTGCTTTCTACAGGTAACAAATCTGAGTTAGCAGTTGGCTATTGCACGCTTTATGGCGATATGGTCGGTGGTTATGCGGTACTCAAAGATGTGTACAAAACCATTGTGTTTGAACTGGCTAAATACCGTAACAGTATTGCCGATACTCCTGTGATTCCTGAGCGTGTGATCACGCGCCCACCTTCAGCAGAATTACGTCCTGACCAAAAAGACCAAGATTCTTTGCCACCATACGAAGTGCTCGATGCGATTTTGTATGCGTATATTGAAGAAGATCAGAGCCAAGAAGACATCATTAGCAAAGGCTTTGAACGCGCGATGGTCGAGAAAGTCATTCAATTGGTTGATCGCAACGAGTACAAGCGTCGCCAAGGTGCATTAGGACCACGTATTAGTTCACGCGCTTTTGGTCGTGAACGTCGCTATCCGCTCGTCAATGGTTGGAAAGCAGGGATTTAACGCTAAAGCATTGCTTAAACAAAGATATAAAAAACCAAGCTACGGCTTGGTTTTTTTGTACCTGCCATTAAACCAATGCTGCAAAAAGTAGCCTAAAATTTTGACATAAAAAAAAGACCAAGCTGAGAGCTTAGTCTATAAAAATGGTGGCTATGACGGGACTTGAACCTGTGACCCCCGCATTATGAGTGCGGTGCTCTAACCAACTGAGCTACATAGCCATAAACTGTGTGCGCATTATCTAAACTTAGCCCTGCATCGTCAAGTATTTTAACTTACAAACGCTCACAGTTTAAGCAAAAACAGTGCAATTTGTTTAATTTTAATCAAATTACTATTTTCTTACGGAGATTCTTAAATATTTGCAGCAAAATCTATATCAAGTCACACAGAAAAAAGAGAATAAATTCAACCATGATCTTGAAGTCTATAATACTGAGTAGCCTTGTTGTTGGCTTAAGTTCCTGCGCTTTGGTTTCACCTATTTTTGTAGATTACAACGGTGTACGGCGTGATGTTGCGCAATTTATTAATTCTAAAATGAGTTATAGCATCGCAGACCGACGTGTCTTGGTTGCTTATGCCAAAGGGCAGCAAAAGATTTTAACGGCACATCAACTCAATGCTGCAGCGCAGCAACAACTGGCTTATGAGCGTGCTGTAGGGCGTTATTGTGCATCACAACACATTTCGCTAAAAAAATTAAATCAGGTCGATGCCAAAATTTTTGCTCACTCTGATCAACAAGCCAATTGGCAACAGATTCAAAACCTACAAATGCAGATTCAACTGGATACAGCTCAAATAGATTGCACAGACAAATTTTAAACAAAAAAAGACCACGTTAGTGAACGTGGTCTGAAAAATGGTGGCTATGACGGGACTTGAACCTGTGACCCCCGCATTATGAGTGCGGTGCTCTAACCAACTGAGCTACATAGCCAAAAACTGTGCGCGCATTATCTGCTGTAATCTAGGTAACGTCAAGCCTTATCACGCATCAATTGCTTAAAATTTGGTGAAGTGAACCGATAAGCCGGGTTCTGTCGAGAACGATCATTCCTCTAGGCGTACAATCACTCATACGCTCAAGCGACCTACCCGAATCCAGTACGGGCCGTACCTCAGGATTCCTATTTGGTCTTGCTTCTGGTGGGGTTTACCATGCCATGAACTGTTACCAGCCATGCGGTGCGCTCTTACCGCACCCTTTCACCCTTACCTTCAATTTCTTCCGAAAAAGAAACCATATGAAGGCGGTCTACTCTCTGCTGCACTTTCCGTCGGCTCACGCCGCCCAGGCGTTACCTGGCACCCTGCCCTATGAAGCCCGGACTTTCCTCCCCTGTTTCAGTCACGGAGACCTCCACAGCAGCGATCGTCTGGTTCACTTCGAAGGCGCATCTTAGCAAAATTATAAGTTAATTGCTTGCGCTTTTTTGAGCAATCAGTTTTTTATATTTTTCCAGCAATTGTTCCTGTGTTTCTACATGCTCTGGATCGAGCGGAATACAATCGACTGGGCAAAATAACTGACACTGCGGCTGCTCGTGATGTCCTACACATTCAGTACATAATGCTGGATTAATCTCATAAATCAGCTCACCCATATAAATTGCCTCATTTGGGCATACAGGTTCACAGACATCACAGTTAATACATTCATCGGTAATATATAAAGACACGCTACCAACCTTGTCGTAATTTACGCTCAAAGGCTTCGACCACAACAGGTGCAACAAATTTAGTCACATCACCTTTTAAGCGTGCAATTTCACGAACTAATGTAGAAGAAATAAATGAATATTGCTCTGAAGGAGTCAGAAATACCGCTTCATATTTCGCATCTAATTGACGGTTCATATTTGCCAACTGAAATTCGTATTCAAAATCTGAAACAGCACGCAAACCACGCAAAACTGCAGTCGCATTTTGCTCACGGAAAAAATTAACCAATAAACCATCAAATCCGACAAATTCAACATTAGGCAAATGCTTTAAAGATGCCTGTGCCAATTCCACACGTTCTTCCAAAGTAAAAATTGGATTTTTATGATGTCCAATGGCAATTGCGACCACGACTTCATCAAACATTTTTGCAGCACGTGTCACCAAGTCAATATGACCATTAGTAATCGGGTCAAAGGTGCCCGGATAAATTACGCGAGTTTTAGACATCCATTATGCTCTAGTTGGTTTTGTCAAAGTTAGTTTAACAAATACAAAAAATTTTAGTGAACTAAAGTCTACCAAATTATGAAATATCAAAGCAGTTTAGCCAACAGTTGTGATGATTTTGATTTGTCAGCAAGCCTTGGTTTGAGGCACAATAGTCATAAGTTTGGAAGTAATTGAATATGGCGAAGCTAACTGTAGTTAAAAAAAATACGGGCGGAACAATTGCACAGAATAAACGTGCACGCCACGATTATTTTATTGAAGAAAAATTTGAAGCAGGACTTTCTTTGCAAGGTTGGGAAGTCAAATCTTTGCGCGCAGGACGTATGACTATTACCGAAAGTTATATCCTGTTTCGTGACAATGAAGCCTTTTTATTTGGTGCACAAATTCAACCACTCTTGTCGGCTTCAACGCATGTAGTGCCTGAAGCGACCCGTACCCGCAAACTCTTACTTTCACGACGTGAAATTGAAAAGTTGATGGGTGCAGTCAATCAAAAAGGTTATTCTTGCGTACCTTTAGCATGTTATTGGAAAGGCCCTTTAGCGAAGCTTGAAATTGCTTTGGTGAAAGGTAAACAATTGCACGATAAACGCGCTTCTGAAAAAGACCGCGATTGGCAGCGTGATAAAGCACGTTTGATGCACAAATAATTTTGCACATTCCGCCCATAAAAAATGCTCGATGTTGATCTCGAGCATTTTTTATGGAAGTTTTAAAACTAAAAATGCTTAGTCTTTAAGTTTTAATTCCACCAAATATTTACCAAATTTGACTGCAGTTTCCAAATCACCTTCGGGTGGCGTAACTTCAACACTGGCATTATCAGACTGCGTCATTAAACCCAAAAAGCTCGACATGCGGTTAATATCGTGTGGACTACGCCCTGTCGGCATAAACGGTAAACCTGACCACAACATGCCATGCTGCATCGCAAATAAATTAATTTGTTGCAGCACCGCCAGTTTATCGCCACTTAAACCACCGCCATTGGTAAAACCTGCCGCCAGTTTGCCCTGCCAAGTTCTGGCCAACCAACGCTTAGACGATTGCTCCATAAACTGTTTTAAAGCCGAAGTAATGCTGCCCATATAAGTTGGACAGCCCATAATGATAATATCGGCTTGATCTAGGCTATCCCATTCAATTTCAGCCACATCCATCAAAGTCACCTGAGCATCCATTTGCGCAGCACCTTGTGCAATATGCTGTGCCACCTTAGCAGTATGACCATAAGGACTGTGATAAACCACCGCCACACGAATAGCAGCGCAAGAAGATGTTGAATGAGTCACTGACATGAGAATGTTTAAAACCAAATAATTAAGTCAAGTTTAACACTAAGCCTGCATAAACACGAATGTTGCCATACGTCCTGTACGTGCTTGACGGCGGTAAGAATAGTAATCATCGGCTTGTTGATACGAGCACTGATCACCGCCCAAGACCGTTGTAACACCATGCTGCTGCAAAATAAAACGCGCGATCGCATACAAGTCAGCAAGATATTTACCTTGCTGCTGCCCTGCAATAAAAGCCGTGTCTAATTCAGGATATTTATCGCAAAATGCCTGTTTCACCTCAGCCCCAACTTCAAAACACGGCTGACTAATAGCCGCACCCAACCACGCCCATGTTGGAGCACTTTGCATTTCGACGATGGTGTTTTCGATAATACCGTTGGCAAGACCACGCCAGCCTGCATGCAGATTCGCAACCTCAGTGCCTTCGGCATTGCCCAAAACCACAGGTAAACAGTCTGCGGTCATCATCATTAAAGCATGCGCTTTACGCTGAGTGACCAAACCATCGCCTTCTAAAGCTTCACAAGTGATTTGCTCATTAATGGTCTGACACAACACGCTATGTGTTTGCGTCATCCACGTCATTTTATCGACCCCATATTCAGCAAACTCTGCCAGTAAACTCATACGATGCTGCTGCACACGCCATGCATCATCCTGCACATGCAGCGCCAGATTAAAACCAGATACATCGGCACAGTCTGTCGCTAAAGCTTGCACATGTTGTATGCGGGTTTGCCCAACATACACACCTGCAGGTAATCCTTGAACAAATTGCATAAATCTATCCTTAGTCGTTTTCTGGCATTGCCGTATCTGAGTTGATCTTGTTAATGCTGTCTATGCAACAATTAATAGGCAGCATTTTCACTGCGTAACACGTCTACCAATTGTTTAAAGTCTTCAGGCCACGGCGCTTCAAACATCATTTCTTCTTGAGTACGTGGATGCACCAAACCGAGTTTGACGGCATGTAAGGCCTGACGTTTAAAGTTACGCAAGGTATCGTTTAATAATGCCGATGCGCCTGCTGGCACACGTACACGTGGCGTATAAACAGGATCGCCAACCAAACCATAACCAATATAACTTAGATGCACACGAATTTGATGAGTACGTCCAGTTTCCAAACGCGCCTGAACACGAGTGAAATGCTGAAAGCGTTCTTTAACATTGTAATGTGTGACGGCGTCTTTGCCGCCCGGCAAAACAGCCATTTTCACTCGATCTACAGGATGGCGTTTAATCGGCTCATCGACAGTGCCTCCCGCAATCATGTTGCCGTACACCACCAAGTCGTATAAACGATAAACTGACTTTTTCGCCAGTTGCTTGGTCAAGGCAAACTGTGCTTCCAGATTTTTGGCAACCACCAGCAAACCCGAAGTATCTTTATCAATACGATGCACCAAACCTGCACGAGTTAACTCTGCCGATTTTGGATAATGATGCAGCAAGGCATTTACCAGAGTTCCAGAGCTATTTCCCGCCCCCGGATGCACCACCATGCCCACAGGTTTATTAATCACCATGATGTCATCATCTTCATAAATAATATCCAGTGGAATATCTTCAGGCAGGCTGCGGGTTTGCGCTTCAAGCTCGACTTCTAGGGTAAGAAGCTCATCACCTTCACACTTATATTTAGGTTTGACCGTGTTACCATTTACCAACAAATGACCGTCTTTGAGCCACTGTTTTAGCTTTTCACGTGAAAATTCACTCCAAATGATGGCTGCAACTTGGTCGATGCGTAGTCCTAAGTGGCTGTCATCCAATTGAAATTGCAACGATAAACGTGTTGCAGTTGAGTCTGAAGTATGGTTATCTGCATCCTCAGCATCTTCAAGTAAATTGAACTCAGTTTCAGGTAAATTGGAATGGGTAGATTGTGCTTGACTCATTTGCTCATTCAGACAAAAGTGGTTTAATAGCGCAATTGTAGCTCATTGCCCGTATTAACAGAGGAATTTTTATGTCGCTACCACGTTATAAAATAACAATGCTTGCTCTTTCACTCGGCGTTGCGTCTGCAATTGTGGGCTGTAGCAGCAATCCAAAAAAAGAAGTGGTCGATACTGGTCCGCAATCTAGCGAACAGGTTTATATTGAAAAAGCAGAAAAAGCACTGGATCGTGGTCAATACACCGATGCCGTTAAGCATCTTGAAGCTTTAGAAACCTATTATCCAACGGGTGATTATGCGCAGCAAGCGCAGCTTGAATTGTTGTATGCAAAATTCCAGCAAAAAGATTATGAAGGCGCAATTGCTGTTGCAGATCGTTTTATCCGCATGAACCCGCAGCATCCTAAAGCCGATTATGCCTACTATGTACGTGGTGTGGCGAATATGGAACAAAACTATGATGGTTTGTTGCGTTATACCTCGCTCAAGCAATCACACCGTGATGTTAGCTATTTAAAACTGGCCTATCAAAACTTTGTCGATTTTATCCGTCGCTATCCATCAAGCACTTATGCGGTAGATGCTGCACAGCGCATGCAGTTTATTGGTCAGGAACTGGCGGAAGCCGAAATGAATGCGGCACGTTATAACATTAAACGTAAAGCATGGGTGGCTGCAGTAGAGCGTTCATTGTGGGTAGTTGAGCATTATCCGCAAACTCCGCAAATTCCAGAAGCGTTGGCAACGGTGGCTTATGGTTATGGCAAACTGGGCGATCAAGCCACAGCTCAGCAATATATTGATGTGTTGAAACTGAACTATCCAAATTTGGTTAAAGCAGATGGTAGCGTGAATTTACGTGCTGCCCGTCATGACGCAAGCTGGATTAACCGTGCAACTTTGGGTATTTTCGGACGTGAAGCGCAAAGCAGCACTGAAACACAACAGTCAGATACTAAAGCACAAGCAGAGCCATCACGCAGCCTCACCAACCGTTTGAGTTTTGGCTTGCTCGATCGTCCAAAATCTCAAAACGACAGCACTGAATAAAACCATTCCGACTGATTTTTCAGTTTTGAAAAATGCAAAGGGCAAGTTATGATACTTGCCCTTTGTTCTTTTATGGGCTTGTTTCCTGTCCTAGAAAAAGATACAAAAGAGAATACTCATTGAGTCAATCAGCACAGTCTGATGTATTCAACCTGTTCGGCGAACCTTTCACTACCAAGAGATAACAGACAAAACCGTATGGCCATTCCACAGCACACGATTGATCAAATTTTAGATCGCACTGATATTGTCGATCTGATTAGTCAGCGCGTGAAATTAAAAAAAACTGGTCGTACCTATTCGGGCTGCTGCCCGTTCCATCAGGAAAAAACCCCGTCTTTTCACGTTTACCGTGACAAGCAGTATTATCATTGCTTTGGCTGTCAGGCAAATGGTAACGCCATCCGTTTTTTAATGGATATTGATAACCGCAATTTTGTAGATGTCATGAAAGACTTGGCCAGTCAAACAGGCATCGAACTCCCAAAAGATCAGCACGACAATAAAAAACTCTCTTATAAACGTGAAGCCAAAAAGCCAACACCGATAGCTCAACCCAAGCCAACAGCAAAAGACCAGAATGAAACTTCTGCAGCTCAAACCACATCAAGCGAACATACTTTTGAAGCTTCTGGCATCGACTTTGATCCTTTTGCCGAGTTTCAAAGTGCTGAATACGCAAACTCGGAATTTCAAAACAATGCCGACCCGTTTGCAGGTTTTGAGCAATGGGACACCATGCAGGACACACCTGCACAAGAAGGCAACTTATACGACTTGCTAGAAAATATAGCGCAATATTATGAGCAGCAATTGCCGCACAGCCCTGCCGCGCAACAGTATTTTCAAAAACGTGGTTTAACCGCACAAACCTTGCAGTTTTGGCGCTTGGGTTACGCACCCGAAGATTGGCAGCATTTAGAAAAAGCCTTTCCGCAAGACATTGCAGGTTTAAAACTGCTAGGCTTAATTCGTACCAGTGACAAGGGACGTGACTTCGATTTATTACGTGATCGGGTGATTTTTCCAATCCGTGACAGCAAAGGACGTGTGGTCGGCTTTGGTGGTCGCGCACTTAATGATGAAATCAAACCCAAATACATCAACTCGCCCGATTCGGAAGTGTTTCATAAAAACCAATTGCTCTATGGTTTATATGAAGGACGCAAACAAAAAGCCCAAGATTATTTAATGGTCGAAGGCTATATGGATGTGATTGCCTTGCAGCAATACGGCATTCATGGTGCTGTAGCGACACTCGGTACAGCCAGTAATACCGATCATTTAAACATTCTATTCCGCCAAAACAACCGCATTACCATCGCGTTTGATGGCGATGCCGCAGGTCAAAAAGCCGCACGTCGTACACTGGAAATTGCACTGCCTTTGCTCAATGATGGACGTGAACTGAAGTTCTTTGTTTTACCCAATGAGCACGACCCTGACTCACTTATTCGTCGTGAAGGCATCGAAAATTTCCGACGTTTATTAGATCAAGCACCTTTGCTATCAGATTTTGTCTTTGCGCATCTCACCCAAAACCATAATATCAGTACCCCTGAAGGCAAAAGTCAGGTCATGGGTGAACTGCGGCAGTTGACCGAACTTTTGCCCAAAACGGGTTCTTATCGCTATTTGCTGCAACAGTTTTTCCGCGAAAAATTAGGCTTTAACCGTAAATGGCAGGCACAGACCAATAACGATGCATCTTTGAGTTTTAGCACCAAAGTCGATGCCGAAGAATATGTGATTGCGATTCTTATCAATCATCCATATTTATATATTCACTTTGAACCGTTACGTGCGCTGATTCCAAATGATCACCTGCTGCATCAAATCTTAAATATTTTAAATACTATTTTTGATGATCTACCCGACGATCCTGAACAAGCCAAATATTATATTTTGGGTGCATGCTCAGCATATCACTATGAATTGCAGCGCATTTTGCAACAAGCCAATGTCAGTGATTACACAACTTCTCCTGAGCATGTTGATAAGTTGGCGCAGGATTTTTCAACCAAATTGCAATACGACTGTTTACAGCAAAAAATTCGCTCCAAAAAATTCAGCAGTATTGAAGAAATGAAGCGATTGAAACATCAAATTTATGAAATTGATAAAAAAAGATCGCTGACCTTGTTAGAGGAATAAGCGATCTGATTAGATTAAGTTTGTATCATCAAAAATCTTTTTTGTGAATCACGTTAATCTTGCTTATTTGCGACGATGTTTGGCAGTCGCTGCTAAATTTTCCTGCATAAACTCAAAACATTCAGGCTCATCACCTTTGGCTGCTTCACGCAATAAAATAGAAGTTGGATGCAGCAGTTTTTGGGTTAAACGATAGGAAAATTCCTGCAGAACCTGTGCAGCATCTTCACCTTTGGCAATACGCGCCATCGCCAAATTTAATTCTTCCTGACGCAAGCTTTCGCCATGTTCACGGTAAGCATGAATGGTCGCACCTGCTTGCTGAACTTTTTGATGGGTCACCAACTCAGTCACAAGCTGATTGACCATTAGCTCTGCTTCCACAGCCGCCTGACGACGCTGCGCCAAGTTTTCATCAATCACGCTTTGCAGGTCATCGACCCCGTACAAATACACGCCATCCAAGTTTTCAATTTTAGGATCAATATCACGTGGTACGGCCAAATCGACCAACAACATTTGCTGATAGCGACGTTTCTTTAACGCTGCTTTTACTTCAGGATAAGCAATCACCTGATGCAAACTACCCGTACAGCTTGAAATTACATCAGCGCGGTGTAAATTGGCCGCTAACTGATCAAATTCAATAATTTCAACTTCAACCCGATGCGCAATTTCTTGTGCCAAAGCTTCGGCACGAGCGCGGGTACGGTTACAAATTAAAATTTTAGCGACGCCCATCTCGGCCAAATGCTTCGCCACAAGGCTATTCATTTCGCCTGCAGCCACCACCATCACTGTTAGTTTTTCAGGATGGCTAAATACTTGTAACGCCAGTTGCGCTACCGCATAACCCATAGACACGGCATGGCTGCCTACGGCAGTTTCTGAACGTACCCGTTTGGCAGCATAAAACGCATATTCAAAAATTCGGTTGAGTTGTTGCGAAACCGTATGTGAGTCTTTGGCTAAAGACAGCGCAGTTTTGACCTGACCTAAAATTTGCGGCTCACCCAACATGAGTGAATCTAGCCCACTGGCTACGCGCATTAAATGCGACACCGCCTGTGCATTTTCATAACGATAAACATGACGACTCAATTGCTTCGCATCAATACCATTGACGTGTGCAAGCCAATCCAACACCTGTTCTGGATGTTCAGACATGGCGTAGACTTCGGTACGGTTGCAGGTAGACACCACCACCAAATCATTCAGTTCGGGATGTTGGCTTTGCTCAGCAAGTAAGGCACTTAACTTTTCTGGGTTAAATGCAATTTGCTCGCGCAACTCTACAGAGGCGGTTTGATGGTTGACACCCAATGCAAAGAAAGACATATCAGATCATCATTTCGCTAAATTTATGCTATTGTGCAATAACGGTGTCATAAAAAGCATTACTTGGATCAAGAAAAATTGCGTCAAACAAATAGCCGACCATACGGCGCGACAATTAAGCAATATTCTACCACATTCTTACTGGTCGGTAGCATGGCTTCAGTTGCTCATCTTAGAGCATCTGAAGAAATTTATCATGCAAATTCAAATTATAATGCGGTAAAACAAACCATGGTGGCAGAATTTGCCTTGGCTTATGGCGATATTCCAACTGCATTACACAACTACACGGTCTTGGCAATTAAGAACAATTCGACTTCCATTAAACAACGCGCCCTGAATATTGCCATTGAACAAAATGACCTACGTGCCGCATTAGATATTGCAACACATTGGGTGGTACAAGAACCATCCGATGTCCCTGCACTGTTTTATTTGGCGCACATTGCACTCAAAGCGCATGAATATGACTTGGCTGCAGAAACCTTAGATAAAATTCTAAATATTGATGCCACGGCTGACTTAGAACAAATTTTGGCGGGAATTTCCCCTGAATCTGTAGAAGACCGTGAATTTCTGATTCAAGCCCTGCGCACCAGCAAAGCCAAAGACAATCCATCTATTTTGGTATTGATTGCAGGTTTAAAAGCGCAAAATGGACAATATCAAGCCGCGCTCGACACCATTAACAGAGCGTTGCGCAAACGCCCGAAAGTCACTGGCTATATTTTAATGAAAGCCAATTTGTTGAGCGTACTTGGCAATGAAGAAGAAACGGCAGCTTGGTATGCAAAATCCAGCCGTAAACACAAAAATAATTTTGAAGTCCGTTTAGCCGAAGCCAAATATTTGGTCAAAAAAAATGAAGCAACTTTGGCGCTAACAAAGCTAGAAGCTATTTTAAAAAAATGGCCTACGGAAGATGAAGCCTTATTTATTGCAGGTTTGACCAGTATTGACTTGAAACAATACGAAAAAGCCGAAAAATATTTAGTAGAGTTGCGCTATTCAGCCCAATATCAAAACGAAGCCTATTTCTATTTGGCAGTCAATGCCGAGCGTAAACAGCACTTTGAAACAGCCAAAGCCTATTATCGTTTGGTCGATGGTAGCCTTTATACGGTTTCACGTCGCAACATGATCAGTATTTTTGCCCAGCAAGATAAACTGAACGATGCCCTGCGCTTTTTAACGCAGGAACGGGTCAACTATCCGCAGCACGCCAGTTTTTTATATCAGGCACAGGCCGATATTTTAAAACGCATGGACAATAAAAAAGCAGTACTGCGTTTGTTAGATGAAGCCATCAAAAACCTGCCCGATGATCCTGACCTGATCTATTCAGAAGTCTTACTATTGGATGCACATCAGGAAAAAGACAAACTGGATCAACTGCTCACCAAGTTACTGGAAATTGAGCCGAACAGCCCAACCTATTTAAATGCCTACGCCTATACTCTTGCACTGCAAAATCGTCGTTTGGATGAAGCGCGTCGCTATGTAGAGCAAGCACTTGAGTTTGCACCTGAACAAGCCTCTATTTTAGATACTTTAGGTTATGTCAGCTATTTGCAAAATGACTACACTGCTTCGGCACAGGCTTTGGAAAAAGCCTACGCGCTGAGTCATAGTGCCGCGATTGGCTCACGTTATGCAAAATCGTTGTATATGCAAGGAGATATTCAAAAATTCAGCCAAGTGTTACAACAATTACAACAAAATCATCCGAATGATCCGCAATTGCAACAATTAAATTCGCTATTGTTAGCGCAGCCCGTTAAAAAGAGTTAAGTGATTTTATGCGTTTATTCTCAAAATTAGGTCTTACCCTGTTTGTCAGTACCAGTCTGTTCATCACAGGTTGTCAGCCTTTTGTGCAATCTCCTGCCCATGTTTCACAGCAAGTTGAAGCCGAAAATCAGTTTAACCTACAAGGCAAAATTGGTGTGCGCACTCCGCAGCAATCTGGCAGTGCCTTTTTTACTTGGGTACAGCAGCAACAGCAGTTTGATATTGAACTGAGCGGCATTTTGGGCGTTGGTAAAACGCAAATTAGCGGACAACCAGGACAAGTCACCCTCAACAGTGCCAAAACAGGGATAATTTATGCCGAAAGTCCTGAAGAACTGTTAGAACAAGCCACAGGTTGGCAAGCGCCCATCACCCACTTGGTCGATTGGGTACAAGCCCGACCTGCAACGGTCAATGCCCAAATTCAAAAAGACCCCCAACAGCGCCCGACTCAATTTATTGAAGATGGTTGGACGGTCGATTTGAGCTATAACGACAGTGCCAGTTTGCCAAACCGTCTGATTTTGAAACAAGCACTTGAATCAGGGCAAGAAAACCGTATTACAATGCTCATCCAAAATCGTTAATCACTTGCCAAGTTTCGCCATGATTCGTGTACCCTCACCTGCCAAATTAAATCTGTTTTTGCACATTACTGGGCGTCGTGACAACGGCTACCATGAATTGCAGACTATTTTTCAACTGATTGATTTATACGACTGGCTAGAATTTGAAGTCAATGATACTCAAAGCATTCAAATTCAGGGTTTAAACAGTGTCAATTTAGAGCAAAACCTGATTTACAAAGCCACGCAAATTTTAAAACCCTACGCGAAACAAGCCACAGGTTTAAATATTAAAATTGAGAAGCACATCCCTATGGGTGCAGGGCTTGGCGGAGGTTCATCCAATGCCGCAACCACCTTAATTGTAGTCAATCAACTTTGGCAATGTGGCTTGGATACTCAAAAACTAGCTGAACTTGGTTTACAGCTCGGAGCAGATGTACCGATCTTTGTGCATGGTCGTAATGCATGGGCAGAAGGCATTGGTGAACAGTTAACATTCATAGACTTAGCCCCAAAACAATATATTGTGTTAAAACCTGACTGTTTTATCAGCACTCAACTACTTTTTTCACAAAAAACATTGACAAGAAACACGAAGCCCACTAAATTCTGCGGCTATCAGATAAAGCCATCTGACTTTGGAAATAATTTTGAGCCTGTGGCACGAAATTTATACCCCGAAGTTGATGAAGCAATGCGTTATTTAGACCAATTTGGTCAAGCAAAGCTTACAGGTACAGGTGCTTGTGTCTTTACTGAAGTGACTGCAGAAATGAATGTAGACGACATTTTGGCACACTCACCATGTACTGCGTACGTTGTGAACAGCTTAGATGAATCTCCATTACGACATTTCACAGTACAATAGGGGTATCGCCAAGTGGTAAGGCACCGGTTTTTGATATCGGCATCCGTTGGTTCGAATCCAGCTACCCCTGCCATCTCTTTCACCTGTAGATTACTGTATTAGGGGTATCGCCAAGTGGTAAGGCACCGGTTTTTGATATCGGCATCCGTTGGTTCGAATCCAGCTACCCCTGCCATCTTACAGTGATCAAATCTAGGGGTATCGCCAAGTGGTAAGGCACCGGTTTTTGATATCGGCATCCGTTGGTTCGAATCCAGCTACCCCTGCCATTTTCTCGCATTAGACAGAACCCCCAATATTACCGCTATCCTGTTAATTTACCTTGACAGAACGCAGTAAAAATATTAAAGTTCTGCCGCATTAGGGGTATCGCCAAGTGGTAAGGCACCGGTTTTTGATATCGGCATCCGTTGGTTCGAATCCAGCTACCCCTGCCATCTATTCTTACATACACCAACCGCCAAGGGTGCTTCATGCCCAATCTTGTCGTTTTTAGTGGAACCGCGCATCCACAATTCGCTCAAAAAGTCGTAAGCCACTTGCACATTCCTTTAGGTGCTGCATCAGTTTCTACCTTCTCTGATGGTGAGATTGCTGTAGAGATTACCGAGAATGTCCGTGGTAAAGACGTATTTATCGTACAACCTACTTGTGCGCCAACCAATGACAACCTCATGGAAATCTTGGTGATGGCTGACGCGTTGCGTCGTGCAAGTGCAGGTCGTATTACTGCCGTTATTCCTTACTTCGGTTATGCCCGCCAAGACCGTCGTCCTCGTTCTACACGTGTTCCAATTACCGCTAAAGTGGTTGCAGATATGCTCACCACTGTAGGGATTGACCGTGTAGTGATGATTGACTTGCACGCAGACCAAATTCAAGGTTTCTTCGACATCCCTGTAGACAACATTTATGGTACGCCTGCGCTATTGGCTGACCTGCGTCAACAGTCACACGACAATCTCATGGTAGTTTCACCAGACGTTGGTGGTGTGGTTCGTGCGCGCGCTGTTGCAAAACAAATGGGTGATATCGATCTTGCAATTATCGATAAACGTCGTCAAAAAGCGAATGAATCACAAGTGATGCATTTGATTGGTGATGTAAAAGATCGTGACTGTGTCATTGTAGATGACATGGTGGATACTGCAGGTACATTATGCAAAGCTGCCGATGCACTTAAAACTTTTGGTGCTCGCCGCGTTGTTGCTTATGCTACCCACCCTGTACTTTCAGGCAAAGCGATTGAAAACCTGAAAAATTCTGTGATTGATGAACTGGTTGTTACAGACACCATTCCTCTTTCAGAAGAAGCTCAAGCACTTGGTAAAATTCGCCAAGTATCTGTAGCAAGTATGGTTGCAGAAACAATTCGCCGTATTAACAACGAAGAATCTATTAGCGCAATGTTCGATTCTTATCTATAATAGAGCGCTAAATTTTCAAAGCCCTGCCACTTGGCAGGGTTTTCTATCACTAGATTGGTCGCAGATCTAGTTTATTTAAACTCAAAATAAGGATGTCTATCATGGCAAACTTCGTATTAAACGCTCAAGCGCGTGAAGCAGCTAACCAAGGGAAAGGTGCGAGCCGCCGCCTTCGTCACGCTGCATTAGTTCCAGCTATCATTTATGGTGGCGACGCTGAGCCTGTAACAATCACTTTAGAACTTCGTGAGCTTGTAAAAGCTTTAGAAAGCAATGCTTTCTTTGAAGAAGTTGTAGAAATCAAAGTAGGCGACAAAGTTGAAAACGTGAAAATCCAAGCGTTACAACGTCACCCTGCTAAAAACACACCTATGCACGCTGACTTCAAACGCGCATAAGTGTTCATGGTATAATTAGTGGCTAATATTTCACTGATTGTTGGTTTGGGCAACCCTGGTAAAGAGTATGCCCAAACCCGCCATAATGCAGGCTTCTGGTTTGTAGAACGCCTTGCAGATCAATATGGCATTACATTAAAAGCCGATCCTAAATTTCACGGGATCAGCGGACGTGGTAATATCGAAGGTCAAGACGTTCGTCTGTTATTACCCACAACCTTTATGAATCGTTCTGGTCAAAGTGTTGTTCCCTTCGCCAAATTCTATCAAATTGCACCTGAAGCAATGCTGATTGCTCATGATGAACTGGATATGAACCCAGGGATCATTCGCCTAAAAACGGGTGGTGGTCATGGTGGACATAATGGTTTACGTGACATCGTGCCGCACACAGGTCCAAACTTCCATCGTTTACGCATTGGTATTGGGCATCCGGGTTCAAAAGAACGCGTGTCTGGTCATGTACTGAGCAAAGCACCAAGTAGCGAGCAAACTTTAATGGATGATGCACTTGCACATGCATTAGGTCGTATCAAGTTACTGGTCAATGGCGAAGTACAACAAGCCATGAATCAAATCAATGCCTATAAACCGAACTGATGAATCCACAATTGTTGAACAATCACACTTGCCATGTCGCAATTTTCAGAGCAAAATGCGCTTTCTGCTCGGAACTGACATCCAGCAAGCAGTGTTTGAATTCAACCATAAGATAAAATCTTAGGTCCACTAAGGAGACGCTCACCATGCTATCTCGTTTATTAAAATGCAAAATCCACCGTGCTTTTGTAACTCATGCAGAACTTCACTACGAAGGTTCATGTGCAATTGACGGAACACTCATGGATTTGGCTGGCATTCGTGAATATGAAGAAATCCACGTATGGAACGTGACCAATGGTAAGCGCTTCACAACTTATGCAATTCGTGGTGAAGACAACTCAGGCATCATTTCAGTCAATGGTGGTGCTGCACACCAAGCCGATGTAGGCGATATTATTATTATTGCAACCTTTGGTGACTTCACTGAAGCAGAAGCCAATGCGCACGAACCACGTTTGGTCTATGCAAACCCAGACAATACCGTAAGCCACACTGCAAACTGTATTCCTGTACAAGTGGCTTAAGCCATTCCTGTATAAAATAAAAAACTCGCAAATTTTGCGAGTTTTTTTATGGCTCAATAAAAGTCTTTCTAGTCTTTAATCGCAAGAATTACAAATTAGTCATCGTGCAAGCTATGCAATAAGCTATGGCTAATACCATCAGCCCTTAAAAATGCAAAATCATAACTTGCGGTTGCAAGCGCCAACACGCGACGCTCAAATTCCTGCCACAAAGGTCGCACTTCTTTGTAGTGAATGCCCAAGCCACTTTCATCGGTGAAATGTCGATTTTTTTCACAAATTTTCAGTGCATGATACAACTTACGCCCTTTTGAAGCATCATCACGTAAACGCACCCGCTTAGAGCGGATAAACCCTTCGACATGACGCAGGTCAGCAAAAGGCAACATAGGCACTAAAATCTGATCGAGCTGTGCATCTAAACGACGCCAAACGGCAGTGTGTTGTTCAGACGTATAACTGTTCCATTGAATCACTTCATGGTTAAAGCGACGGCAACCTCGACAGACAGCATCACCAAACACCGTAGAACAACGACCTGCACACGGGGTTAAAGTGGCAATTTGACGATCCTTACTCAACACAACACTCCAATATTTAACAACACCTGTTGGCGCATCAACATGAACACAACATTCTTCTTTGAAACGAGTGGCATCATACCCCGTTCTGCTACATTTTTAAAATGTTGTGTCGTGCTTTAAAACCATGTACCGCACTCGGTTTTCTCGCATATTCACACAAAGCAGGTTAGAATATGCGCCTTAAATTTTTGTCTTTCATCTATTGGAGTACTCCATGAACGCTACTGTAGAACAGCTTGCACCTGTAGAACAGCCAGCGACCACGACTTGGGTTGTTGCCGCACTTTATCAATTCAAAGAAGTTGCAGATCCTGCCGATCTTCAACAACGCTTATTAGATTTGGTAAATTCAATCAACCTTTGCGGTACTCTTATTGTGGCAGGTGAAGGCATTAATGGAACTGTAGCGGGTGATCGTGCCGCGATTGATCAAGTTCACCAATTTCTGTTGAATGAAGGCTTTACTACAATGGAATACAAAGAGTCGCACAGCTCTGAAAAGCCATTCCGTAAAATGAAAATCAAGCTGAAAAAAGAAATTGTGACTTTGGGTGTAGAAGTAAAACCACGTGATTTAGTCGGTCACTACCTAGACCCGAAAGAATGGAATGAACTGATTGCCCGTGACGATGTCATTCTGATTGATACCCGTAATGACTATGAATACAAAGCAGGAACGTTTAAGGGCGCAATTGACCCGAAAACTGAAACGTTCCGTGAATTTCCAGAATATGTGAAACAAAACCTAGAACAGCATAAAGATAAAAAAATTGCGATGTTCTGCACAGGCGGGATTCGTTGTGAGAAATCGACCTCTTTATTGTTGCAAGAAGGTTTTACCGAGGTTTACCACTTAAAAGGTGGCGTACTTAAATACTTAGAAGAAACACCAGCAGATGAAAGCTTATGGGAAGGTGAATGTTTCGTATTTGATGGCCGTACTGCGGTGACACATGGTATGCAAGAAGGTCAAAACACCAAATGTCATGCTTGCGGTTGGCCATTACTGCCTGAAGAAGTTGAATTACCAAGCTATGAACACGGTGTATCTTGTGTGTACTGTATTGATAAAACCAGTGAGAAACAAAAAGAAGGTTTCCGTATGCGCCAATCACAAATTGCCGCAGCTAAACGTAAACGTCTGTAATCCGTACAGGCTCATACACATCAACAAGGTCTAACAAAAGCCATGTTGATGTTGTATCGACCACTCTAATCATATTGAAAAAGTCCTCATCCAGTATGGGGATTTTTTATGTCTACATATATGCTTCACGCAAGATTACATAGAACATAAAAATACAACGCTTGTTTACCAAGCATTGCGCAATATCCCCAGATTGGGTGATAGCATTCAATCAAAATAAGCCACAAAATCTGTGGCTATATTGGTGCAGATGTTTAGCACAAACTCAACATCTCCCATAACCCAAAATTCAAGGATCGTTATGTATTCCTAAATTTATATGCCGCAATCAGGAGTGACGCTATGCCTAAAACAACAATTTCAAATTCAATTCACACACTACGTTTTACGCCTGTAAAATCTGTGACTGCTGCGCATAGCACAACAATGCAAGATGGTTTGGAACATGAATCTCATACTTTTATTGTGGCTTTAGGTGCAATTTTAGGCGGTATTATTGCAGCATTTGTGGGCTACCATCTGCAAGCGCATTTCTTGAATTACGCCCTGCTCTGTGCCATTCCTATACTTGTGGCATATAGCTTAAGACGTGTATATATCTATACCCTGACCCATGCAGAGCTTGATTAAGTCTAGATTGCGCAAGACTTTACTGTTCGTCCAGTACTGCTTAGGATAGAAGCACTTTTCTAAAGCACAACTGGCATGAACTTAACTGAATGGATTATTTCCATTATGGAACAACTGGGCTACCTTGGTATTGCCCTGTTAATGTTTCTGGATAATGTTTTTCCACCCGTTCCTTCTGAAATTATTATGCCCTCTGCAGGCTATTCTGCATCGCAAGGGCAATTACTGCTATTGGGTGTCATCATTGCAGGCTGTATCGGCTCGTTGTTCGCAGCGGCAGTGTTATATTGGGTAGGTTATCGCTGCAAACATGAAAGTATTTACCACTGGGTCAATCGCTACGGTAAATATCTATGGATTAAAGAACAAGACGTCCGAAACTCCCTGCATTGGTTTGAACAATATGGACATCGGATTGTATTTTTTGGGCGCATGATTCCCGCTATTCGTTCTCTCATCAGTATTCCTGCAGGCATGAGCCACATGCCATTTTGGAAATTTATGTTTTATAGTGGTTTAGGCACAATTATTTGGACCACTTTTTTAGCTTGCGTGGGTTATTATTTTGGTGAAAACCAACAATTGATGCAGCAAATTTTCAGTCAGGTCAGCCATGTCATTATAGGCTTGGTGCTCTTAGTCATCGCAATTATTTTATACCGTAGGCATCGCCGTAAAATGCGTGACTAATGCTTGTGTTGCTGCGCAATTGAATCAATTTTTTGGGGAAAATCAGACATGAAACCATATTTATTATTTTTTGCTGCGGTTTACAGTATTACGCTGGTCTTACTCATTACCGTATTGATTTTTGGTCTGAACTTAGGTGGCTTGACCTTGCTCCCTGCATTAATTGCCGCAGCATTCATTAGCGCAGGACATTTTGTCAAAAAAGAACAACGCTTACCGAGCAGTGATGAAAAAATTCAACTGGTTTGGGGCTCAAGTGCGGTGGCAATTATTATTGGTAGCTTCTTTGTGTTTTTCTTGGTGCTGATGAATCCGAATGCAGAAGCCATTTTAAAAGCTGCAGATAAAGCAGGACTAGCACTGGCTGCGGTGGTGATGCTGTGTTTGATTGCGATTCATGGTGCAGTTTTTCATGTTGCCTATGGTTGGTATGCGAACCGTTATTATCAAAAAAAGTACTTATAAGCTTACCTAAAGTACGTATTTCACACTGAACCGCAACATCAAACACTTAAAATCAACATCAGGCTGATATATCACACATAAATTTACGTCTGACATGCGCTGTAACTGAAATGCATTCTGAATAGGCTATAAGCCTACATTGTAGCAGCGTAGATTAAGCCTATTCATAGCGATTTATGAATATAGGAACGCTATAACGCATACAAAGATAAAAAGGTGATTCGAATGTCAGATTTTGAACGCAATGAAAAAATTGACCGTGATGTGGTTAAGAACTTACCAAAAGAAGAACGTGATCGCTTAAATGCCGATCCAATTACAGGAGAACCTGGTGCACACCCTGTCGGTACTGGTTTAGGTGCTGTTGGCGGTGCGGCTACTGGTGCAACAGTAGGTGCGCTGGGTGGTCCAGTAGGTGCTGTGGTCGGTGGTGCTGTAGGCGCTGTAGTGGGTGGTTTGGCAGGTAAAGGTGCAGCAGAAGTTGTGAACCCTACCGAAGAAGAAGCTTACTGGCGTACCAATAGCTTAAATACAACCTACTTTACAGAAACACGCAACCATTATCATGATTTAGATTATGATCGTGACTATCAAAATGCCTATCGCATTGGTTATGAAAACCGCCCACATTATGATACGCACACACGTTTCGAAGATGTTGAGCCCGATCTAAGAAGCAAATGGGAGCAAATTAAAGGCAGTTCACGCTTAACGTGGGAACAAGCTAAATTTGCTGTCAAAGATGCTTGGGATCGTGCGACACGCTAATTGGTAACATGATCATTGAAGCGCCATAATAAAAAACGCACTGCGATTTGCGCAGTGCGTTTTTTTTATGAGGATTACATATTACACAATATGTAAACCAAGCCATTAATCAGGCGTGTGGTACATCAAATATAATTCATTCAGGTTTTCAGGAATTTCTTCTGCAATTTCGTCCATTAACTGACCATTGCGACGGAAAGATTCCATTTGTGGATCTTCTTCATCAATGCCGCTAAACACCATCATTGGCAAAGTTAAATCAACCAATTGCTCTTCAAATTCAGGCGTAAACCATGCTTCTTCGTTTAAGAACATCGCATCGACAAAGCCAACGCTCCAATCACCCAAACTTGAATCAACTTCTGCTTCTTCAATTTCAAATGGAAACTCAATGCCTTCTTCATTGGCTAAACTTTGGCGAATGCTTTCTAACCAAGCCTGAATTTGCGCAATAATTTCAGCAGGCACTTTCTTTTGGTTGCCTTCAAACAATTCATTTAACCATGGGTCAAATTGAGGTCCAACTGCAATGGCACACAAGAAACCATGCGTTGCAGCGAAGTCTAGACCATACTCGTTTTGGTCACCATCTAGATATTCACTTAACAGGTCTAAATCTAAAGCAGTCATTTCAAATCCATCGGTGTCAATTTAGGGGTGTAGCATAGCATTTTCAATGCCAGATACAGTACCTGATTTTAGTCATCTTCATCGTCAAAATCGTCGTCATCGTCAAAATCATAATCAAAATCTTTGAGCTCACGTTCCAAACGACGTTGTGCGAGTAAATCATCAATCAAACGGCGCTTTTCTAAAGATTCTTTCGCGCTTATTTTGTTTGATGCCTCATCGAAATTAACATCATCATCACCGTAGTTATCATCTAGTTCAAAATCTGTAGAAGACACTAAAACTACCTCAGAATGAAAAAATGTGAAGGGTCTAGCCGCTATTTATCTGCCTTTATAAATATTGTCAAGTTTTATTTATTTTTTTCAAAAAACTGCAACATAGACAGCTTGCAACATTGCGGCAAATTTGTGTATTTATGAACAAGTTAGTATCATTATTTGAGATTCGCCCCAATCATAAAAATATTTTGCGGGCAAAAAGGAAATTGACTTGAAAAACAGTAATGAAGCCCCATATTCCTATCACATTCTTCATTCAAACATCATTTTAAAATCATGCTTGATTGATCAATTCACCCCCTATTTAAAGCGAATTGTGCTATCATGCACGGTTTTTCACTGCCACAGATTCAACGAAGAGTAAGCAAAGATGAGCGATATGAATTCCCCTACTTCGCAAGTAGCGGCTCTGATTAGCCGAGGCAAAGAGCAAGGTTACCTAACTTACGCTGAGGTTAACGATCATCTCCCGGACTCAATCACAGAAAGCGAGCAGATTGAAGACATTATTCAAATGCTTCAAGACGTCGGTATTCCTGTGCATGAACGTGCGCCTGAATCTGATGATGCAATGTTCGAGGATAATGCGGAAGCTGCCGACGAAGTTGCTGAAGAAGAAGCTGCAGCGGTACTTGCCTCTGTAGAAAATGAGCCTGGTCGCACCACAGACCCTGTGCGTATGTATATGCGTGAAATGGGTACGGTTGAGCTGTTAACGCGTGAAGGTGAAATTAGCATTGCGAAACGTATTGAAGAAGGGATTCGCGATGTACTTCACTCGATTGCCTACTGGCCAAACGCAGTGCAAGTGGTACTGCAAGAATATAAAGATTATGAAGCAGGCGAACGTCGCCTTGCCGATATTTTATCAGGTTATTTAGACCCTGAAACCGATGAAGAAATTCCAGAAGTTTTAGAAGACGAAGCCGAGTTAGACAAAGAAGAAGACACCAGCAACAAACCAACCAAAGACGTCAAACTTGATGATGACGATGAGGAAGAAGAAGCTGAAGCCGAAGAAGAATCTGAAGCAGATTCAGGTCCAGACCCAGAAATTGCAAGAATGCGTTTTGGTGAATTGGAACAGGCTTATCTTGCAAAAATTGCTGCCATTGAAAAACATGGTCGTGAAAGTGCCGAAGCTCAAGAGGCTTTAGAAGCTTTAGCGACTGTATTCATGATGTTTAAATTTACGCCACGTTTATTCGATATTATTTCGGAAATGATTCGTGGTACACATGAACAAATTCGTACTGCTGAACGTGAAGTGATGCGTTATGCGGTGCGTCGTGGTCGTATGGATCGTACTCAATTCCGTACCTCATTCCCAGGTCAGGAATCTAACTTTGCTTGGTTAGACGAGCACATTGCCAAAGCACCTGCCGACCAAAAAGGCTATTTGGAAAAAGTACGTCCAGATATTTTGGCGTTCCAACAAAAAATTGCCGACATTGAAAAAGAGTTAGGCTTAGATGTTAAAGGCATCAAAGAAATTTCTAAGCGTATGGCAGTAGGCGAAGCCAAAGCCCGTCGTGCGAAGAAAGAAATGGTTGAAGCCAACTTGCGTCTGGTTATTTCGATTGCAAAAAAATACACCAACCGTGGTTTACAATTCCTAGACTTGATTCAGGAAGGTAACATCGGCTTGATGAAAGCGGTAGACAAGTTCGAATACCGTCGTGGTTATAAGTTCTCGACTTATGCAACATGGTGGATTCGTCAGGCGATTACCCGTTCTATTGCCGACCAAGCGCGTACCATTCGTATTCCAGTACACATGATCGAAACCATTAACAAGATCAACCGTGTATCGCGTCAATTGCTTCAGGAAATGGGTCGTGAACCGACTCCAGAAGAATTAGGCGAACGCTTGGAAATGGATGAAGTTAAAGTTCGTAAAGTTCTGAAAATTGCCAAAGAGCCGATTTCTATGGAAACGCCAATTGGTGATGATGAAGATTCACATTTGGGTGACTTCATTGAGGACAGCAACATCACCTCACCTGTTGATGCGGCAACCTCTGAAGGCTTAAAAGAAGCGACTCGTGAAGTGCTTGAAAACTTGACTGAACGTGAAGCCAAAGTTCTGAAAATGCGTTTTGGTATTGATATGCCAACCGATCATACTTTGGAAGAAGTTGGGAAGCAGTTTGATGTGACCCGTGAACGTATCCGTCAGATTGAAGCCAAAGCCTTACGTAAACTTCGTCACCCTTCTCGTTCTGAACACTTACGCTCGTTCTTGGAAAATGACTAAGATTGCTGCATAAATGAGCTATTGAAATTTTTAAATTCAGCCTCATTTATTCAACAAGACAAAAAACGCCTGCCCTATGCAGGCGTTTGATATAGAGATAGAGACACACGCTTATGACGTTATTCAACCGTACCCCATCTCGTGAACTACAAGAGCATCTTTGGGTGTTTCCAATGGATTACCCAATTAAACTCATTGGTGACGCGGGTGATGAACTGCGTATTGCTGTGGTTGAAATTTTAGTGAAGCACTTCCCTGAGTTTGATGCACAAAGCATCAGCATTACCCCATCACGCACAGGCAAGTATCATTCAATTACAGCACAATTGCGTTTTGAAGAATTGGAACAAGTGCATGCCATTTATGCAGATTTGGCAGCTTGCCCACTGATTAAAACTGCATTGTAATTTTGTAGATTGATTTTCAAATAACACGCTTTCGGGCGTGTTTTTTGTTTCTGCGCTGCCAAAATCTTATTCAATCCACAAATCCCCTACAGCCGCCACATTTTCGTATAATAAAATCAATTTCTTGCTTTTATGGATAGGACTGCATCACTGTGGATACTGCACAACGGCCAAACCTGATTATTCGTCAATATCATGACCTGACTGACTATCAAGCTCGCTTTCAGGAAATGAAAGACTGGACTGAACAACGTGATGCAGACAGCCCTGACCAACTCTGGATTTTGCAACATCCGAATGTACTGACCCAAGGGCAAGCAGGCAAAGCCGAACATATTTTAATGGCGACAGATATTCCTGTGGTACAGACTGATCGTGGTGGTCAAGTCACATGGCATGGCCCAGGCCAATTGGTCGCCTACTTCATGTTTGACCTGAACCGTTTAGGCTGGAATGTCCGCACTTTGGTATCTTATGCTGAAAACTTGATGATTGAGCTGCTTAAAAAATACGGCATTGAAGCCTATGCCAAAGCCGATGCACCGGGGGTATATGTCAATGAACGGAAAATTGGCTCACTTGGTTTTAAAATTCGTAAAGGCCGTAGTTATCATGGTTTAGCCCTTAATATTGATTGTGACTTGACTGGTTTTCAAAGTATCAACCCTTGCGGCTATGCAGGTTTGGAAATGGTACGTGTGATGGATTTAGTCAATGACTATCCACATTTTGAAAACTTCTGCGCAGATATCATTGAAACTTTACAAAACAGCGGTTACTTTAATGACGTTCAAGTCATTCACGTATAAATGGCTTTCTTTTCAATAAGAAATAAAATAGAGTATTTACTCTAAATAATGATTTATAACACAGGGATTCAGCGCGTGATTTCAACTAAATCTGTGAAACCCGCTTTGCAACTGGCCTATGTCAAACTCATGATGGATGTGATTGGCAGAGGTTTAGTCATGGCAAGTCAGGTCGATGAAGAAATTAAACAAGAAGTTGCCAAATTTCCCAGCAACTTTGTGTTGTCTATGAAAGTTTTTCCGAATGGTCCAGCCTTTGTTGCCAAAGTCACTGCAGATCATCAATTAGAACTGTTACAGAATACGGCACAAAAACCCGATTTAACCATTACCTTTAAACACTTAAATCATGCATTTTTAGTGTTTTCATTTCAGGAAAGTACCGCACAGGCCTTTGCGCATGACCGCATGATTGCCGATGGTGATGTGTCTTATGCAATTCGCTTGGTACGTTGCCTGAACAAAATGGAAGCACTGATCTTGCCTAAATTACTGGCAGAACTGGCGGTAAAACAATATCCGACTGAACTCAGCTTAAAAGAAAAACTATCAGGTGCAGCCAGTATCTATCTAAAAGTTGCCCAATCTTATTTCAAACGGAGTGCATAACATGGCGAAGCCTTATTACGAATTTTTTTGCCCAGTCAAAGTCATTGCAGGTCATGCCGCGCTTGAACATATTCCGTTTGAATTGGCGACACTCGGTTCGCAGCGCCCAATGATCATTACCGACAAAGGCGTGCGTTCCAACAATTTGCTTGCACCGATTGAAGCGGCTTTTGAATCTACCGATGCCGTGATTGGCTATGTTTTTGATGATGTCCCGCAAGATTCAAGTGTGGCGACAGTTCGCCGTGCTGCGCAGTTGTACCGCGAAAACAACTGTGATGCCATTATCGCGGTGGGTGGCGGTTCAGTCATTGACACCTCTAAAGCCACCAATATTTTAGTCAGTGAAGGTGGTGATGACTTATTGCAATATTCAGGTGCGCATAACTTACCACGTCCACTGAAACCTTTTTTTGTGATTCCAACCACATCAGGCACAGGTTCAGAAGTGACTATGGTTGCGGTGGTATCCGACACCGAAAAGAACGTCAAAATGCCATTTGCATCGTATTACTTAATGCCACATGCAGCCATTTTAGACTCACGTATGACGCAAACTTTGCCACCACATTTAACGGCAATGACGGCTATGGATGCCATGACGCACGCCATTGAGGCTTATAGTTGCATGGCAGCCAACCCAATTTCTGATGCTTATGCTACTGCAGCAATTAAAAAAATCAGCAATAACCTGTTCAATGTATTAGACAACCCAAGCGATGAACAAGGCCGTTTGGAACTGGCACAAGCATCGACTATGGCGGGGATTGCGTTTTCAAACTCTATGGTCGGGTTGGTGCATTCCTTAGGTCATGCCTTGGGTGCTGTGGCACATTTGCCACATGGACTGTGCATGAATTTATTCTTGCCATACGTGTTGGAATACAACAAAGACGTCAATGCCGATAAAATTGCCGAGCTGCTATTACCGTTGGCAGGCGCAGACGTCTATGCGCAAACCCCTGCACATTTACGTGCCGATAAAACCATTGCGACACTCTTAGCTATTCGTGACCGCTTATATGCACTGACCAAATTGCCACGCACTTTACAAGAAACTGGTAAAGTCAGCGAAGCACAATTAGATGAAGTCGCTGAAAAAGCCCTGAACGATGGTTCGATTATTTACAACCCGAAAGAAGCCAATTTAGAAGAACTCAAAGCTATCTTAAAAAAGGCTTGGTAATTCCTACAAAATAGGCGAACATAGCCGAAAATCTAGCCTGATGTTTTTCTAAACATCGGGCTTTTCATTGGTAGACTGCTGCGTCTGATGTTTTTTCATCAATATGGCGTTTTTTCTGCTAAAAAAGAAAGCAAAGATACTGACAAGGCGCGTCATTATGGAGTAGATTGGCGCGTTTTTACTTTTTATGTAGGGGGGATTGTTCGTCTCAAACAATCCTGAACAAACATGACTGATCCTTGATCAACGATTAAGAGGATAACGCCGTTGACAAATATCTCTGGGACTCAATCGGCAGCTAAACTGCAAAAAACGCTAGGACTCTGGCACATTATTATTATTGGTTTAGCCTACATTCAACCGATGACGTTATTCGACACTTTCGGCTTAGTATCGGAAGAAAGTCATTTTCACGTACCCACATCTTATATTTTTGCACTGGTTGCCATTCTTTTAACTTCTTTAAGTTATGGTCACATGATTCGTCGTTATCCTTCTTCTGGGTCGGCGTATACCTATGCACAAAAATCGATTCATCCCAACGTTGGTTTTATGGTGGGTTGGTCATCTTGGCTAGATTATTTACTCTCGCCAATGGTCAACATCATCTTGGCGGTGATTTATCTGGAAGCCTTATTCCCTGATGTGAATCACTGGATTTGGGTGGTGGTACTCACGGCATTTATGACGGGTGTCAACTTGCGTGGCGCGCGTTTTGTCGCCAACTTTAACAGTATGATCGTTTTGGTACAGTTGGTGGTCATTGGCGTATTTACATGGATGATGTACACCAAACTTCAGGCAGGCTTCAATGCCGATGGTCCAATTACTGCCGAGCAACGTTATCAGTTATGGAGCTTAGAACCTTTCTGGAATGAACTTACTTCGGTAGGCGCATTGATTACAGGTGCAACCCTACTCTGCTTCTCATTTACAGGTTTTGACTCACTCAGCTCACTTGCAGAAGAAACCAAAGACACTGAAAAAACCTTACCGAAGGCAATGTTCTTAACTGCGCTAATTGCGGGTGTAATTTTTATTGTCAGCACCTATTTCATGCAGATTTTCTTCCCAAATGAACCGGGCAGCTACTTTAAAAATATTGCAGAAACGCAGCCAGAAATTCTGCTCTTGGTAGGCGGCTCGCTGTTCCAGTCTTATGTGCTTGCCTTTGCTATTGTAACGGTAATGGCATCTGGTATTTCGGCTCATGCAGGCGTTTCGCGTTTAATGTACGTGATGGGTCGTGATGGCGTGATTAACAAAAAAATCTTTGGTCATATCAGCCCACGTAGCTATACACCTTCATACAATATTTTAATTGTAGGTGCTGTGGCGTTAACTGCTGGTTTTATGAACTTGGATTTTGTCATTTCATTAATCAGTTTTGGTGCCCTCACCGCATTTAGCTTTGTGAATTTATCGGTGATTTCACGTTACGCGCTACGTGATGGTCGTACCAAAGGCTTTAAAGACCTTCTCAATTTTGTGATCGTACCGTTGTGCGGCTTTATTGCAGTCTTTGCTTTATGGCTCGAAGTCGATGAAACTTCATTGAAGTATGGCTTATGGTGGGCAATGTTTGGGGTTTTATACCTCGGTTATAAAACCAAAGGCTTTAAACACCCTGCTCCGCAGCACAATGAGTTTGATGATCGCTAAGACAAATAGCATCACAACTTTAAGATCAGGCGCTTTATGCGCCTTTTCTTATGCCTCAAATGGATTGCAGCGTTAAATCAGCAAAATAGCGAAAACAAAAAAGCTGAGTACAGTTTTGTCTCAGCTTTTTATCTATCAATTGTACGCATTGATGCTAAAGATCGCATTAAATTTGAAATGAATTGATGCTCAAATTAGAGCAATGCTTTAAAACCTTGCTGACGCCATGCCTCATACACAATCACAGCCGTTGCATTGGACAAGTTTAAACTACGTGAGTTTTCTGCCATGGGTAAACGAATCCAGTGCTGCTGCGGAAACAACATGCGTACGGCTTCTGGCAAACCGCGTGTTTCAGGCCCCATCAACAAGGCAACAGGTCGGTTTAAATCCGAAGTATGTGGTGTTTCTGTGCCTTTGGTGGTTAATGGATAAATCGCATCTAAACCCACGCCTTTGCTGTCTAAATCAGCCAAGCATTGCTCAAGATTGTCCCAAATCTGCATACGTGCCCATTCGTGATAATCCAAACCTGCACGTTTCAGCTTTTTATCATCCAACTCAAAACCTAATGGCTTAATCAAATGTAATTGCGCACCTGTATTGGCACACAAACGAATGATATTTCCTGTATTGGCTGGAATTTCAGGCTCATATAAAACAACGTGGATCACAAATTTTCTCTACTTTTCACAATCCCTCCCCAGCTCCCTTTAGAAAATGTAGGAACTCCCCTCTTTTTAAAAGAGGGGTTGGGGGAGATTCATTACCATTTCAACTGTTCACGTAAATTGACCACTTCACCAATAATGGTCAAGGTAGGCGCCTGAATGTGGTGCTGTGCGACTTTACTGGCAATATCCGCCAACGTCCCCACCACCACTTTTTGTTCAGGTGTCGTGCCTTTAGAAATTAAGGCGACAGGCATATCCGCCCGTTGTCCATGTGCAATCAGTTTTTCACAAATGCTTTCTAAGCCAACCAAGCCCATATACAGCACCAAAGTTTGCTGTTCATACACCAATTCTGACCACGGCAATTCAGGCGAACCTTCTTTTAAATGTCCAGTAAGAAAACGCACACTTTGCGCATAATCTCGATGAGTCAGTGGAATACCAGCATAAGCCGAACAGCCCGAGGCTGCGGTGATGCCCGGTACGACCTGAAATGACACACCTGCTTCATACAATTCTTGAATTTCTTCACCGCCACGCCCAAAAATAAAGGGATCACCGCCTTTTAAACGACAGACACGTTTACCCGCTTGTGCGTATTTGACCAATAAGGCATTAATGCCTTCCTGCGGCACGGCATGATTGGAACGTGCTTTGCCGACATAAACTTTTTCGGCATCACGGCGGCACAACTCCAAAATGGGAGCAGACACCAAACGGTCATAAATCACCACATCGGCTTGCTGCATTAAACGCAGTGCTTTTAAAGTCAATAATTCAGGATCACCAGGGCCTGCACCCACTAAATAGACTTCACCTTTTGGCGTGTCCCATTCAGCCAAAGCTTGTTGGATGCTTTGATTAGCAGCCTCAAGATTGTCATTGAACACCTGTTCTTTCAGGGGACTCGCATAGAGTTCCTCCCAAAAAATACGGCGCTCATCTGGATTGACAATTTTCTGTTTTACTGCGGCACGCCACTGACCTGAAAACTCTGCCAGTTTGCCCATACCATGCGGAATGGTACTTTCCAGTTGTGTACGAATTTGACGTGACAATACAGGCGATGTGCCATTACTCGCGACTGAAATCACCAAAGGCGAACGGTCAATGATGGCAGGCACCATAAAACGGCAATGTGGTGGATCATCAACACTATTGACCAGCACATTTTCGGCTTCGCAAGCTGCAAAAACTTGCTGATTGACCAAATTGTTATCCGTTGCAGCAATCACCAAACGATAGTGACGTAACGCAGTAGATGGACTAAAAACATCCTGTACATACTGCCCCTGACTTTGTTGCACCAGTTGCAATAAATTGACATCAATTTCAGGGGCAAGCACATCAACTTTTGCGCCCGCTTTAGCCAGTAACACCGCTTTGCGATAAGCAATATGCCCACCGCCCACAATCAGACAAGGTTGCTGCTGCAACTTTAACGAGATTGGAAAAATATCCACACTAAACCTCAATATTTAAATCTGATTGTAAGCAATTTCATCCTAAGTCGACCTGCACTCAACTTAGTCAATAAACTCTAAACCGCCCATGTACGGACGTAATACTGCAGGAATTTCAATCGAACCATCGGCACGTTGATAGTTTTCCATAACAGCCAATAAAGTACGTCCTACCGCCAAACCTGAACCGTTTAATGTATGCACAAATTCAGTTTTCTTTTGGTCGGCACGGTAGCGTGCTTTCATACGGCGTGCCTGAAAATCACCCATATTCGAGCATGATGAAATTTCACGGTAAGTGTTTTGACTTGGCACCCAAACTTCTAAGTCATAGGTTTTGGTTGCGCCAAAGCCCATATCGCCACCACATAGAATAATTTTACGGTACGGTAAACCAAGTGCCTGCAAAATACCTTCTGCATGTCCAGTCAATTCTTCTAAAGCCTGCATTGAGGTTTCTGGTTTTACAATCTGCACCATTTCGACTTTATCAAATTGGTGTTGGCGGATTAAACCACGAGTATCGCGACCATAAGAACCTGCTTCGCTACGGAAACAAGGGGTATGCGCTGCATATTTTAATGGCAAGCGTTCAGGGTCAATGATTTCATCACGCACAAAGTTGGTTACTGGAACTTCGGCAGTTGGAATTAGATAGTATTCTTTTTCACCTTGTAATTTGAACAAATCTTCTTCAAATTTAGGCAGCTGACCTGTACCACGCAATGAATCTGCATTGACCAAATACGGCACATACGCTTCGGTATAACCATTTTGAACAGTATGTGTATCTAACATGAACTGTGTAATTGCACGTTGTAAACGTGCCAATGGCCCTTTTAAAACACTAAAACGAGAACCTGTTAATTTGGTTGCAGTTTCAAATTCCAAACCACCCATTATTTCGCCAAGGTCGGTATGATCTTTAATTTCAAAATCAAACTGGCGTGGTGTGCCCCATTTCAATACTTCTACATTATCAGCTTCGTCTTTACCTTCAGGCACAGACTCATCTGGCAAGTTTGGAATAGACAATGATTTAGCTTCTAACTCATCTTGCAACTCTGCCAAAGCCACTTCAGCGGCTTTGATTTCATCGCCAATAGCAGCCATACGCGCCATAATTTCAGAAGCATCACCACCTGCTTTTTTAATCTGACCGACTTGTTTTGCGCCCGAATTACGCTCTGCCTGTAATGCTTCGGTTTTAGATTGCAATTCTTTACGACGTGCTTCAAGTGCTGCCCACTCTGCCACATCTAATTGCACACCACGTTTTGCCAAGGCTAAATTTACAGCCTCAATATTATTTCTGAGTAATTTCGGGTCAATCATAGCCAATCTTGGAATAAGAAAAAAACTGGCTATAGTGTAAGCGCTTCGGGTTAAAAAATACAGTAACCCGATTCACGGCTGCACCTTATTACAGCAATCTCTGCGTATTTTTGTGCAATTTTATTGGCGAGGATACTGCGGCAAACTTGGCAAATATTCAGGCTTAATTAATTTTTCCGTCGCATAGTAAGGCAGAATCAACTCAGGCATACCTTCTGCATAAGATGCTAATTCATACAACGGATAGACAAAGACCAAACCTTTAGCGCCATAATAAAAATTATCGCTCAATTTAAACTTTTCACGGGAAATATCATGTTCATTTAACCAATTATAATTATGGTTAAACAATTCTTCGGTCATTTTGGCTTCCGTATTGGGCAGCATAATATCTTGCAACGCCAAACGCTTTTTCTGTTTTAAATCAAAAGTCACAAATTCTTGGTGATGGATACCATGCGCCGCACCCGCAGGGTAACTGTAGCTTTGCAAACTAAACGTCGCTAAATTGGCATGTTGCCCGATATATCGCACATAGCTTGAACTCTGACTCAGCCGCATAGGATCAGTTTCTTCTACCTTTGGCGTTGCAGTTGATGCCGCAGCTTTTGAAAATGCAATTGGGTCTGCCTTTTGCAAGCGCTGCATAAAATATTCATCAATCCACGCCACATTGGTTTTTACCGTCTGAATATCGTAAGCAGTACAACCACCTTCATCACAAATTTGCTGTTGTGGCAATTTAAGCGCCACCACTTTAGCTTGAATCACAGGAATATCAGCTGCGATAGATGCAGGCGCAGCTTGCTCTGCTTCGGTTTTAGAAGTTGCCTCACTCTTTGGCTGACATGCAGTCAATAGCAATACTGAACTTAAAGCGACAGCACCCAAAAACACCTGTGATTTTAAATATTGCATTAAATTCCCCTCAGCCACGATTCACAAAGTCTAATGATTTGAAATGCAAGCCTGCACAAATCTTGCGATAAAATTGCTTCAATTGAATTAGTCAAGACTATAGATAACTCTTGCTGTTCAATCCTAGAGCAGTTGTGTAACGGAATAATCGGTGGATAAAACTGTTTAAAATTACTACTCAAATTTTTGCGTGATTATTTTTATTTTTTCATTATAAATCAAAATTTTGATAACAAATCCTTAATATAAAATAATGATCTGTGATGACTCAATCTATATCCCGCATACTGCAAAATATGAATTATCCCGAGATTTATCCACAGAAATTGTGGATTTCTCAGGAAGAATATTCAAATAAATTTCCGCTATGCTGAAGCTGAAAACCTTCTCCCTGTGGGAGAAGGCTAGAAAGGGATAGCAAATTATGCTTTTAAAAGAACGTATAAAACATTCAATTATTGATCAATAATGTCCGTGCCTTTTGGCGGCGTGAAATTAAAAGTCGATGCAGGAATTTTGGCATTGACTTTCACATTGTTAAAACGCACATGCGTGGTTTGTCCCAATGAATCCTGCAAAATCATTAAGGTTGGCGCGTTACGTGCACCAAAACTAATGGTTAAACTTTGAAATACGCCATCATCACTTTTTGGGTATAAGGTGTAATAAGTCTTTGACTTATTCGGCTGGGTCACACGATACGACTGCATGATTTGATTGGTATTGCCCGAAAGCAACAACGCAGGCGTATTTGCCACTTGATCATCTAGGCTTTGGCGTACAGCTTGTTGTAAGTCTGGGTCATAAATCCATACGGTTTTACCCGTAGTCACAATTGTTTGTTTGGCTGGACTGGTGGTTTCCCAAAAGAATTTACCCGGACGCTCAACTTTCATAACCCCTTTAAAATTCTGGTTCATGTGCTGTGCCGATAAACCACGGTTTGGCAAAGCCTTGCCATTGTTGCTAACTTTTGTGGTTTGCTCAAAATTGGCGGTAAAACTTTTAATACCATTCAATTGTTTAACAAGGTTTGCTGTCGCTTGTTGCTCCGATGCTGCCACTGGCGCAGCAAACACTGTAGTACTCATGATTGGCGCCAAAGTGGTTGCACCCAATGCCACAGCACACATCGTTTTACGAAGCATATTCATAGATTCACCTTTTTATATTTGCTCAATCGCAATGTTTTGGATGTCCCATCTTAAACCAATTTCTGGCGCTAATATGATAGAAAATAAGAAGTTTTGTATGCTTATTAATATAAAATGTAGAAATTTATCCATCATGATGAAGAACTAAAAGTTATCCTTTGACCCTAATTTTCCATCATACAAGCATAAAAAAACCCACAATCACTTGTGGGTTTTTTCACTATTTCAGCTTACGCTTCAACAGATACGTAGCGACGGCCAAATTGACCTTTCACTTCGAATTTTACTACGCCGTCAGCAGTAGCAAATAAAGTATGGTCACGGCCCATACCTACGTTTGCACCAGCGTGGAATTCTGTACCACGTTGACGAACGATGATGTTACCAGCAGTTACAGTTTGACCACCGTAAACTTTAACACCTAACATCTTAGGATTCGAATCACGACCGTTCTTAGTCGATCCACCGGCTTTTTTAGTTGCCATGTCTATTTACTCCTAGTGATTAGCCTGCAATACCAGTAATTTTCAACTCGGTAAACCATTGACGGTGACCTTGTTGCTTACGGTAGTGTTTACGACGACGCATTTTAACAATACGGATTTTGTCGTGACGACCATGACCAACCACTTCTGCAGTTACTTTAGCGCCAGCAACAACTGGAGCACCGATTTGAACGTTGTCACCGTTTACAACCATTAATACGTCATCAAACGTAATAGTTGCGCCAGTTTCAGCTTTCAATAATTCAACTTTAAGGGTTTCACCCTCAACAACACGGTGCTGTTTACCACCGCTTTGGATTACTGCGTACATAATGTACTCCAAACATGCCCGTGTCGTCGTGCCGATAAAGGGATATATCGATCTTAAAACGAACGCCACTGGGGGTTATTCAAGGGCAAAGATTTTAAGCGATATTCGCACAAACAACAAGCCATTTACGGCAATTATTGCACAACAAGGTTGATTATTTAATACCCAGCCGCGTAAATGACTTTCTGCAGCCTCATCCATATTCAATGGATCAATCAATACAGACAGATTGTGTTGGCGTAAACTGCTGTGCTTGTTAAAATCAGGCCCAACTTGAGCAAATAACTGAATTTACCCACAAAGTTATTGACTTCGTTTTCTAGTAGAATTAACAATTACAGCATTTGGCAGGTGCCTAACTATTGCATTCATTGCGTTATTTTCGCAGACTTAAGCAGTTTTCTTGGCTGTAACATAAGTTACAACTGATTCAACTAAGTTGTCATTCAATATTATTGAGGTTTCTCTTCACATGACCATCGACTTTAAGCAAGACATTCTCGCCCCTGTTGCTTCTGATTTTGCCGCGATGGATACATTTATTAATGAAGGGATTACCTCTAAAGTCGCGTTAGTGATGGCGGTTAGTAAGCATGTGGTCGAAGCTGGCGGTAAGCGCATGCGTCCAATTATGTGCTTACTTGCTGCCAAAGCTTGTGGTGCAGAAGATTTAGAGCGTCAACGTAAACTGGCTGCAATTATTGAAATGCTGCATACCGCAACTTTGGTGCATGATGATGTGGTGGATGAGTCTGGTTTACGTCGTGGTCGACCTACTGCTAACGCCACTTGGAATAACCAAACAGCGGTTTTAGTCGGTGACTTTTTAATCTCCCGCGCCTTTGACTTATTGGTCGATTTAAACGATTTGGTATTGCTAAAAGACTTTTCTACAGGGACTTGTGAAATTGCCGAAGGTGAAGTTTTACAATTACAGGCACAGCATCAACCTGACACTACAGAACAAATTTATTTAGACATTATTCACGGCAAAACTTCACGTTTATTTGAACTTGCCACTGAAGGTGCAGCAATTTTAACAGGCACGCCACAGTACCGTGAGCCGTTGCGTTTATTTGCAGGACACTTTGGCAATGCCTTCCAAATTATTGATGATATTTTAGATTACACATCAGACGCTGAAACATTAGGTAAAAATATTGGCGATGATTTAATGGAAGGCAAACCAACTTTGCCTTTAATCTCTGCATTAAGAAATACCACTGGCAAACAACATCAAATTATTCGTCGCAGTATTGCGACAGGTGGTACTTCTGACCTCGATCAGGTTATTGCCATTGTGCAGTCCTCTGGCGCTCTCGATTATTGCCGCCAACGTGCCACAGAAGAAACAGAAGCCGCTATTGCCGCTTTAGAAGCACTGCCAGACTCGGAGTATCGTCAGGCCTTAAAGAATTTAGCCTTATTGGCTTTACATCGCATTCAATAATTTAAGCAGCTTATGCATATAAAACTCAACGATTTATTTAGAAAAATGCAAGAACAGCTGGATACACCAAAAGCTGTTCTGGATGAAAATCTGCTGATTGAACTGGTCAATCGTATCCGTCCAAGTGACACTCAAGATTTAGAAGAAACTCATCAAAAGTTTCAAGCTTTCTTACAAGCCTTGCTGCTGACACCCGATGCCAGCTCAACCTTGCAACATTTTGTTTTACGTCTAATCAATCAATACAAACAAACCAGTTTATATGCCGACACGGGAATTTTATCGCTCGATGGTTTTTGGAATCAGTTGTTTCAGCGTTTGGGCGCGCACTTTTTACCGCTGATTAATGATGAAAGCCAACTGCAAGATTTAGTCCGTCGAGTTTTTCCACTACGTAGTGATAAATACTGGCTCGACAATATTGAAGATACCGAATGGCAGCAATTATTTACTTTACTGAATCGCGGACATGGTGGACAAACGCAAAAACGCCTGATTCGCAGTGAAATTATTAAAGCCCTGACAGTGTTGTCGTATCGGGTCAGTGGCATTGGTTTGTATCCTGAATTTATTAATGCCTACCCTGAACTGAGTGAATATGATTCACCTTTTTTGGCACAAAACCGTGAAATCAACGAATTTATTCAGCTTTATAAAGTTGCCGATCAACAACACGATCAAATCAGTGCCATTCAACCACCCGATGCCTCTCAAGCTTTGGTGATGATTGACCAATGTCATGATGTCAGCAGTAAAATTCGTCGTGCCACCAAACGAACTGGCGTCAGCATCAGTCTGACCTACTTATTGTCTTTACTTGAACAATGTTTAGAGCGGATTGAACTGTTGCTGAATTTAATCGTGGCGCAAGACAAAGTCCGTTATGTTTCGGCAGGACAATTACTGGTAGATGTCACTGCGGCATTGTATAGCGAACGCAGTGTACGCTCCTTGCTTGCAGAAAACAGTGAGTTAATTGCCTTACAAGTCACTGAAAATGCCAGTAAAACGGGTGAGCATTATGTAAGTACCGACAAAGACGGCTTTTGGGGCATGTATAAAGCTGCGGCAGGTGCAGGTGTTTTAATTGCCACGATGGCGACTTTAAAAACCCTCGCCTCGCGTTTAGTGCTCGCTCCGATGATGCAGGCCATCATCAACAGCATGATTTATTCATTTGGTTTTATGCTGATTCATGTCTTGCACTTTACTGTTGCCACCAAACAACCCGCAATGACTGCTGCAGCATTGGCTTCTACGGTACAGCATCGTAAAGGCTCTAAAATGGCACAAATTGCCGAACTTGCTGCCTTAATTATTAATATTATCCGCACGCAGTTCGTCGCCATTTTGGGCAATATCTCGATTGCCATTCCAGTCGCAGCCTTAATTGCTTTTAGTTGGGATGCCATGTTGCATGAACCGTTGATGTCACATGCCAAAGCATCCAATATGCTGCACGACTTGAATCCGTTTACTTCACTTGCCATTCCACATGCCGCCATTGCAGGGGTATTTTTATTTCTGTCTGGTTTGATTGCAGGTTATTTCGATAACATGGCCGTGTATCGTAAAGTCGGGCCACGCCTAAAAGCCCATCTGCATTTAAAAAAGCTACTCGGGCAAGAACGTCTCAATATATTTGCCAATTATATAGAACGAAACTTAGGGGCTTTGGCAGGTAATTTCCTGTTCGGGATTATGCTCGGCAGTACCGCCACACTGGGTTATATTTTGGGTTTACCGATTGATATTCGCCACATTGCCTTCGCTTCTGCCAACTTTATTCAGGGTTTAATGAATATTAATGGCTCACCTGAAATTGGCCTGATTATTGTGTCCTTTTTAGGCGTACTGCTAATTGGTTTAACCAACTTATTTGTCAGCTTTACTTTAACCATTATTGTGGCATTGCGTGCGCGTCGGGTACGTTTTGAACAGTGGAAACCTTTGGCAAAATTGGTGCTGACTCACTTCTTAACCCGTCCAAGTGATTTCTTTTGGCCACCGAAACAACCAATTACAGTGGATGACGATTCATCCTCAAATACTGAACGAAATGCTAAAATTTAGTGCACATTTACATTGCGCACAAAGTAACAAAAAAAGAAATTCTTCTCATTTACATTGGCTTGAAATAAAGTGTACTGACTAGTACACTTTATTCCATTCATCAACCGTGCTCAAATCGGTTAAACTTACAGGGATTTTTAGCATGCCTAAAATACTGCTTTATCTCGGTAGTTTACTATTTATAATCAGTGTGTTAGTGCTAAACATTCCAAGTTGGCAACAATTTGATGTTGCCAGTGTGGAGTTTTTAAGTACCCAGCGCACCGCACATTTGAATCAATTGGCAATCACACTTTCTGTATTAGGTGGCATGCCATTTGTATTATTTTTAACCTGCCTATGGTGTTTCTATTTGGCATGGTATAAAAAATACACAAAAATTGTTTTTATCAGTGTAGGACTGGTCGTAAGTATTGCGCTTTCATGGCTGCTCAAATACCTATTCGCGCGACCTCGCCCGCCTGAAGCATTGCATTTGGTGGAAACTTTTGGCGCATCATTTCCAAGCGCTCATAGTTTTTATGCTGCAACTTTAGGTTGTTTGGTGATTTACCTGAGTTTGCAACATCCAGCGCATAAAATTTTGTCTGTGTGCGCGTGGTTATGGATGTTGCTGATGGGCATTTCCCGTGTGTATCTGGGAGTGCACTATCCTTCAGATGTCCTCTCTGGTTGGAGCATAAGTTTTATTTGGATCACATTGTGGTATCTGTTTTGCGCTCAATATCTGCAAGACAAACCAATACATAAGTTTAGATAAAAATCTAATAGAGGTGAAAGAATGATGTCTGCAAAGCTTTGGGCTCCTGCCCTGACTGCTTGCGCATTAGCCACAAGTTTAGCACTTGTGGGTTGTAGCAAAGATCCAAAAGATGCACAGCAAGCAGGTGCAGCTCAGCAAATGCCACCGACTGAGGTTGGCGTACTGGTGGCACAGCCACAAAGCGTGGAACAGTCTGTAGAACTGTCTGGACGTACCACAGCCTTTGAAATTTCAGAAGTTCGCCCACAAACCAGTGGTGTGGTTCTGAAACGTTTATTTACCGAAGGCAGCTACGTGCGTGAGGGTCAGGCGCTTTATGAAATTGACTCACGTACCAACCGTGCCAGTCTAGACAGTAGCCGTGCAGCACTCACCCGCCAGCAAGCGCAATTGAATGTGTTACGCATTAAAGAAGGTCGTTACCGTCAGTTGGTAGGCAGCAATGCAATCTCTAAACAAGAATATGATGACATTGTGGCACAGGTAAAACTTGCCGAAGCCGATGTTGCTGCGACTCAAGCAGAAGTACGCAATGCCGAAATTAACCTAGGCTATTCGACTGTACGTGCCCCAATTTCAGGGCAAACTAACCGCTCTACTGTGACTGCAGGTGCATTGGTTACGGCTAGTCAGGCGGAACCGTTGGTGACGATTCAACGCTTAGACCCAATTTATGTAGACATCAATCAGTCCAGCGCAGAGTTACTACGTTTACGTCAGCAATTGAGTCAAGGTAGTTTAAATAGCAGCAACAACACCAAAGTAAAATTAAAACTTGAAGATGGCAGCTACTACCCTGTTGAAGGTCATTTGGCTTTTTCTGATGCCAGCGTGAACCCAGAAACAGGCACCGTGACTTTACGCGCCGTGTTCCCAAATTCAAATCATTTATTATTGCCGGGTATGTTTGCCACTGCGCAAATTGTGCAAGGTGTGATTCCTAACGCAATCTTAATTCCACAAGCTGCGATTAGCCGTACCCCAACAGGTCAAGCAATGGCAATGATTGTGAATGCCAAAGGTATTGTTGAACCGCGTCCTGTGACCACAGTTGGTACGCAAGGCAGCAACTGGATTGTGACTGAAGGTTTGCAAACTGGCGATAAAGTGATTGTCGAAGGTATTGCCAAAGTAAAACCTGAACAGCAAGTGGTCGCTAAGCCGTATCAACCGCAAGGCGCTGCTCCTCAAGCTGCACCTGCTGCACCAGCAAAATCGGGTGATGCCAAACCAGCCTCAGAAGCCCAAGCAACTGAATCAAAAGCTACTTCAAATACATAAGGAGTAGACGTTAATGGCTCACTTTTTTATTCATCGCCCCATTTTTGCATGGGTGATTTCAATGGTAATCATGTTGGCGGGGATTATTACCCTCACCAATATGCCAATTGCCCAATATCCGACCATTGCACCGCCAACGGTCACCATTGCTGCAACCTATCCGGGTGCATCTGCTGAAACTGTGGAAAACACAGTAACGCAAATTATTGAACAACAAATGAACGGCTTGGATGGTCTGCGCTATATTTCATCCAACAGTGCGGGGAACGGTTCTGCATCCATTACGTTAAACTTTGAACAAGGTATCGACCCAGATATTGCACAGGTTCAAGTACAGAACAAATTGCAATCTGCTACGGCGCTCTTGCCTGATGATGTGCAACGTCAAGGCGTGAAAGTGACCAAATCAGGAGCGAGCTTCTTACAGGTTCTCGCTTTTTATTCACCTGATGAAAGCCTGTCTGCCGATGATATTAAAGACTATGTTAACTCTAACATTTCTGAACCGCTGAGCCGTGTTGCAGGTGTGGGTGAAGTACAAGTCTTTGGTGGCTCATACGCGATGCGTATTTGGATGGACCCTGCCAAAATGGCGAGCTTGCAAGTCACACCAAGTGATATTGCTCAAGCGATTCGTACCCAAAACGCACAGGTTGCGGTAGGTCAATTGGGCGGCGCACCTGCAATTCAAGGTCAGGCTTTGAATGCTACGGTAACTGCACAAAGCTTGCTACAAACACCTGAACAATTCAGCAATATTTTCCTAAAAAATACCGCTTCGGGCGCTCAAGTGCGCTTGGGTGATGTCGCACGAATTGAACTTGGTGCAGACAACTATCAGTTTATTTCTAAATACAACGGCAAGCCTGCGGGCGGTGTCGCAATTAAATTATCTACAGGTGCTAACGCCCTAGATACTGCTGCTGCTGTAGAAGAACGCCTTAAGCAATTACGTCCTAACTACCCTGCGGGTTTAAAGGATGAGTTGGCTTTTGATACCACGCCATTTATTGAACTTTCAATTAAGAGTGTTGTTAAAACCTTAATTGAAGCGATCATTTTGGTCTTTATTGTGATGTTCCTGTTCTTGCAGAACTGGCGCGCCACAATTATTCCAACCATGGCCGTGCCTGTAGTGGTACTGGGTACCTTTGCCGTGATCAACATGTTTGGCTTCTCGATTAACACCCTGACCATGTTTGCCATGGTACTGGCGATTGGTCTATTGGTCGATGACGCAATTGTCGTGGTGGAAAACGTAGAACGTGTCATGGTCGAAGAACATCTTGACCCTGTGGCGGCGACTGAAAAGTCGATGAAACAGATTTCAGGCGCACTGATCGGGATTACCTCGGTATTGTCTGCGGTATTCGTACCTATGGCATTCTTTGGTGGGACTACAGGCGTTATTTATCGTCAATTCTCAATTACGCTTGTGACTGCAATGGTGTTGTCACTGGTCGTAGCGTTGACCTTTACCCCTGCCCTATGTGCCACGATTCTTAAACAACACGATCCAAACAAGCCTGAAAGCAACGGTATTTTTGCGCGTTTCTTCCGCTGGTTTAACCGCAGTTTCGATAAGCTCTCGGTTAAATATCAAGGTGGTGTTAACCGCATGACGCATCATAAAATCTTCTCGGGGGTTTTATATGCAGTGGTACTGGGCATTATTGTGTTAGTGTTCCAAAAACTACCATCATCATTCTTGCCTGATGAAGATCAGGGCGTGGTGATGACATTGGTACAACTCCCACCAAATGCAACTTTGGAACGTACTGACGCCACCATGACCAGCATGACCAACTTTTTCAGAGAAAATGAAAAAGAGCATGTGCAGTCGGTATTTAGTGTTTCAGGCTTCTCTTTCTCAGGCGTTGGTCAAAACGCAGGTATGGCGTTCATTAAGTTAAAAGACTGGAGTGAGCGTACAAGCCCTGAATCTCAAGTTGGTGCAATTATCCAGCGTGGTATGGCACTGAACATGATTGTGAAAGATGCCACTTACATCATGCCATTACAGCTTCCTGCGATGCCAGAATTAGGTGTCAGCTCAGGCTTTAACTTGCAACTGAAAGATGCTGCGGGCAATGGTCATGAAAAACTCACCATGGCACGTAATATTGTGTTGGGTGAAGCATCTAAAGACCCTCGCTTAATGGGCGTACGTCCAAATGGTCAAGAAGATACACCACAGTACCGTATTATTATTGACCAAGCGCAAGCAGGTGCGGCAGGTGTCAGCATTGCTGAAATCAACAGCACCATGGGCATGGCTTGGGGTGGTTCGTACATCAATGACTTTATTGACCGTGGTCGCGTGAAAAAAGTCTATGTGCAAGCCGAATCTGATTCACGCATGATGCCTGAAGACCTGAACAAGTGGTATGTCCGCAACAACCGTGGTGAAATGGTGCCATTCTCTGCCTTTGCAACAGGTGAATGGACTTATGGTTCACCTCGTTTGGAACGCTATAACGGCGTATCTGCCAAGAACATTCAGGGTGCACCTGCGCCAGGTGTCAGCTCTGGTGAAGCCATGCAAGCGATGGAAGAAATTGTCGCAAAACTACCATCTATGGGCTTAAACGGCTTTGACTATGAATGGACAGGTTTATCACTTGAAGAACGTGAATCGGGCGATCAGGCACCATTCCTCTATGCACTGTCATTACTGATTGTATTCTTGTGTTTGGCAGCCTTGTATGAAAGCTGGTCTATTCCATTCTCGGTGCTGTTGGTGGTACCGTTGGGTATTGTCGGAGCATTATTGCTCACCTTCGGGGGCATGATCTTGTTCAAAAACCCGAACCTATCCAACAACATTTACTTCCAAGTGGCAATTATTGCCGTGATTGGTTTATCAGCCAAAAACGCGATTTTGATTGTGGAATTTGCCAAAGAGCTACAAGAAAAAGGTGAAGACCTGTTTGAAGCGACCTTGCATGCTGCAAAAATGCGTTTACGCCCAATCATTATGACCACTTTGGCCTTTGGTTTTGGTGTATTGCCGCTTGCACTTTCATCAGGTGCGGGTGCAGGTAGCCAACACTCAGTAGGTTATGGTGTGTTAGGTGGTGTGATTAGCTCAACCTTGTTAGGGATCTTCTTTATTCCTGTATTCTATGTCTGGATTAGAAGTATCTTTAAATACAAACCAAAACAACAAAATAATCAGGAGCATGTATCGTGATGCAAAACTTATGGTCGCATACAGGCCGTGGTATTGCGGTTTCTGCCCTCGCGCTTGCTTTGACAGCTTGTCAAAGTATGCGTGGGCCAGAGCCCGTCGCTCAGGCAAGTATTCCAAGCAGCTATACTGCTGCTGCATCGGGTACTTCAGTGGCTGAACAAGGTTATAAAGATTTCTTTGCCGATCAACGCTTATTACAAGTTTTGGATATGGCATTGAACAATAACCGTGATTTACGCACAGCGACGCTGAATATCCAACGTGCCCAACAAGCCTATCAAATTACCGAAAACAACCAGTTACCTACCATTGGTGCTAGCGGTGGCGTACTGCGTCAAGACCAAGGTACTGCTTTAGGCACACACACACGCTATAACGTTGGTTTAGGTGTAACTGCCTACGAACTAGATTTTTGGGGTCGTGTACGCAGCTTAAAAGACAATGCATTAGATAACTTCTTGGCAACTCAAAGCTCGCGTGATGCCACACAAATTGCCTTGATTGGTCAGGTGGCGCAAGCATGGCTCAACTATTCTTTTGCCAATGCCAATTTAAAACTGGCAGACCAAACCTTAAAAACACAGCTTGAGTCTTATAACCTCAACAAAAAGCGTTTTGATGTCGGCATTGATAGTGAATTACCTGTCCGTCAGGCACAAATTTCAGTTGAAACTGCACGTAATGATGTCGCCAACTACAAAACCCAAGTCGCGCAAGCACAAAACTTGCTGAACTTGTTGGTGGGCGAACAAGTTCCAAGTGCGTTATTGCCAACGCAGCGTGTGACGCACATTACCAAAACTACCGCAATTGGCGCTGGCTTACCAAGTGACTTGCTGAATAACCGTCCTGATATTCGTACTGCAGAGTATCGACTATCGGCTGCGGGTGCCAATATTGGTGCAGCAAAAGCACGTTTATTCCCAAGCATTAGCCTCACGGGCAATGCAGGCTATGCATCAACTGACTTGAGTGATTTGTTTAAATCAGGCAGTTTTGTTTGGGCAGTAGGCCCGAGCATCGACTTGCCAATTTTTGATTGGGGCACACGCCAAGCCAACATCAAAATTTCAGAAACGGATCAACAAATTGCTTTGGCTGACTATGAAAAATCAATTCAGTCTGCATTCCGTGAAGTGAATGATGCTTTGGCAGTTCGTCAAAATATTGGTGATCGTTTAGCGGCACAAAAACGCTTGGTTGATGCGACCAATACCACTTATAAATTATCTAATGCACGCTTCCGCGCAGGCATTGACAACTATTTAACCGTGTTGGATGCACAGCGTACGTCTTATGCAGCAGAACAAGGTTTATTGTTGTTGGAACAAGCCAATTTGAACAATCAGGTGGAGTTGTATAAATCTTTGGGTGGCGGTGTGAAAGCCAACACTTCAGATGCTACTTTGCAACCTGCATCATCGGCAGAACGTAAAGCGCAATAAGCCTTTGCGTCTACCTTAAATTTGCTGCTTAACAGCTCAGATATAAAGACTAAATCAGCTCACTTCGGTGGGCTTTTTTATTGCTTTTTGCAAGCACATTTCATATCTCGCAGATTCGTCTTGTTTTTAAATATTAGAATCTTATGTTGCTTAGTAATCTTGAATCTGTACCAGGTCATCGTATTTCACGGCAAATTGATGTGGTCTATGGCAGCACCGTACGCAGTAAGCATGTGGGGCGTGACTTCTTGGCAGGACTCAAAAATATTGTCGGTGGTGAATTAACGGCTTATACCGAATTACTAGAAGAATCACGCCAAGAAGCGATGGATCGTATGATTGCTAAAGCACGTGGTTTAGGTGCCAATGCTATTGTTGGGATTCGCTTTTCTACTTCAAATATCGCTCAAGGTGCTTCGGAATTGTTTGTTTATGGTACAGCAGTGGTGGTCGAGGCAGATATTCCTAAACTTCCAGACCCATTTCCAGCATCACACTAAAGCAAAGATTATTGAACAGGAATAACATCACATGGATAATTTAATTCTGCAAATTGTTGTCTTTGCGATTTTATTTGCCGTAGGCTTTGGTTTTGGGCGACACAACGAACGCAAACATTTCAAATATTTAGCCGAGCAAGAACTGCGTTTAAGTTATATTCAGATTGATAATAACCGCTTCCAGACCAGTCCCAATTTTGGGCAATTGATACACAGCAATGTGGTCATTTCTCATGATTATTTTAAGTTTGTGATTGCCAATATTCAGAACTTCTTTGGCGGGCGCTTGACCAGTTATGAAAGTATTGTCGAGCGGGCGCGTCGTGAAGCCATCGTCCGTTTAAAATTAGAAGCTGAAAAAATGGGCGCAAATCATATTATGGGGCTGCGTTTAAGCACCACAGAATTGGGGATGCAAGGCGGCATGGTCGAAGTCTTTGCTTATGGAACGGCGGTTCAAAATAGCGTTAGTCAATTCTCTGCAAAACGCTGAGTACATCTTTCAGCGTTTGTAAAGAATTTAGTATAAATACTGATCTCGATAAGGCTGAGGAATTTGATATTGCCGACCATCAAATTTTAAAGTGAAACGCTGTTGAGTAGACACTCGTTTAGTTTCTTTGCAATTTTCTAAATCGCCCGACATTTCATAATGTTGAATACGATCACGTAATTGCATATCAAAATATTGTCGAGTTGTATTTCGCAAGATCATTAAAATAGCTTTGCTTTCTATTACTTTGGCATTACAACGTGTATCGGTTTCTGCCTGATAGCGCGCTACGATTAAGCCGTTTAAAATTTTCTTGTTATGTTGTAAATCATATAAATCGAGTACTTGCGCCGAAAATGGATTGGCACTTGAACGTCCTGCATAATTCCTTCTTAAACCAATTGCCCTTAAGCTTTCAGAAACTTGATACGGCGCCAAATCTAATTGGATAGAACGCAGTTCAATTGCATCTGAAGGCAAAAGCTCTTTCACGTGATAGATTGAATGAAGCTTTTGCGTTTTACTATTTACGGTTAAAAAAGTCAGCTGATAATCATCTACAGGTTGATCATCTTTTGTCTGAGTTTCAGCATAAGCAATTAAAGTTTGTTCAGGAACATTGGGGAAATCCGCACAAGCCAAAAAGTCCTCATTCACTGTGGTTGTATTTGTGTGCTGTCGTAAAATCTTTTCAATATATTCAGGTTGTTTACACAACGAATCATCGTTTGTTTGTAATTTGGCAAATGTCGTTTGAGTCATCCCTAAGAAAGTGAAAAGCCACGCGCTGATAAATAAAAAAATACCTTTCATCATTAAACGCATGGCTCATCCTTCTTTTTGTTTTTATTATTTTATTTTGAAGTCACTTTGATTAAAAATTACTTCACTTTGGTTTTACGAATCATTTTATATAAAGTACTTGGCGATAAACGCGACACCAACACGCCCAGTTTTTCTTTAGCGCCCCCGACCACGATATATTCATCGCCTGCCATGAGTGCTTTAACTGTATTTTTAGCAAAAACATCGGCATCTAAACCATTTTCAATGGCTTCATCTTGATGTCCTTGTGGTTTGCCTTCACCATTCAACGCATTAAAAGACACATTGGTATTCACAAATCCTGGGAAAACAACTGAAACCTGTACGCCCTGCTCCGCTACTTCGGCACGCAAACTATTCGCCCACATGTGAATGGCACTTTTCGCTGCAGAATATGACGCGCGATATTGCGTACCCAATAATGCTGCAACACTAGATACAAAAATAATGCGACCATGTTTTTGCTGTAAAAAGGTCGGCAAGACAGTTTTGGTCAGAAAGACCTGAGAAAAATAATCCACTTCCATAATGGTGCGTTCAGTCAGCATGGTCGTATCAGCAATTAAAGCGCGCTGACTTAAACCTGCATTATTAATTAGCCAGTCAATGCGTCCTTTACGTGCCAACACTTGTTCATACGCATGTAACACCTGACTTTCATTGGTAATATCGGCACATACAGAAAGATGACGTTCAGGATTCAGCAAACTCACGCGTACTTTTTCAAGTTCTTCATAACGACGTGCGGTTAAAATCACTTGTGCACCTTGTAAAGCACACTCTTTTGCTAATGCCTTACCAATGCCAGAAGATGCACCTGTAATCCACACCACTTTATGTTCCAAGTTTTCCCGTTTTGCCATAACCGTTTGTCCGCGTTATTTAAAAATTTAAGTCATCAAAATTTAAATCTTGGGCTTTGCAGGATGCTGCAAAAACCCAAGAAAATGGTTTAAATATATCTCTGCACTTTCTAAATCGAATTGCACACCCATTTTTTCTAGGCGTTTATACCCCAGTTGCGTAGTCAAATGAATCACGCCGTTTAAAGTTTTATCGACCACCAAATTAAATTTCAGCATTTTTTTCGGATCACGAATTAAATAACCCACGCCCTGATCAATAATTTGAGTAAACCCTTTAAATGCAGGCGCAATACATGCACTGTTGCCCTGCCGAATTTGCTCAATACAACCCAACGTTTCTTTCATAACAATACTATCGACAGGATAAGTCACAAAACCTTGCCCTTCCTGCTGATACATCATGCTTGCCAGATAATTCACCATAGGCGTTAAGCGTTCATTGCCAAAAAACGACACCGACCATGGCATATATTTTTGCATGGTTTGTATGACTTGCTGAATAATTTTTTCAGATTCACCATCCAGTGAATGACTAGAACGTGACAATTCACCAAAAAGTTGCTCAATAATTTCACAAGAAATATCGGTCAGTACCGCCCCCAAAGCTTTAGATAAACTTTCCGATTCACCTGCATTGAGTTGTTGATGAATGTGTTGAAATCTTTGATATGTTTCTGGTTTTAATTTTAAAGATACAGCATAAGTCATAACTGAACTTGCCTATTTTGACCGTATTGATGTGTTTTCATCTATTTTAAAATCCATTGCTTAAACCCAGTTTAAAACAGTGTTACAGGCAACGGAGAACTTGAAGTTTTTATCATACTTGTCGCCCATCATACGATGAGTTTGCCCAACTGCCAATTGCGATAAGTTTGGCTGAGTTGAATCTCGCTTAGCGGGCAATTTTTTTGCTACAATAGTTGCAATTTTTTATTCACTTTTAACCTGTTCTTACTATGACTGATTCAGCGCAAAATATTGCTACAACCTACGATCCTACCGAGATCGAGAAAAAATGGTACAAGACTTGGGAAGAAAACGGCTACTTTAAGCCGTCTGAAAAAGGCGAATCATTCTGTATCATGATTCCGCCGCCAAACGTCACAGGTAGCTTGCACATGGGTCATGGTTTTAACAACGCCATTATGGATGCCCTCACGCGCTTTAACCGTATGTCGGGTAAAAATACTTTATGGCAACCAGGTACAGACCACGCGGGTATTGCCACACAAATGGTAGTAGAGCGTCAATTGGGCGCGCAAAATATCAGCCGCCATGACTTAGGTCGTGAAAAATTCATCGAAAAAGTCTGGGAATGGAAAGAACAATCTGGCGGTAACATTACCCGTCAAATCCGCCGTTTAGGTTCTTCGGTAGATTGGTCACGTGAACGCTTCACTATGGACGAAGGCTTATCGAATGCGGTGAAAGAAGTTTTCGTGAAACTACACGAAGAAGGTTTAATTTACCGCGGCAAACGCCTTGTAAACTGGGATCCAAAATTACAAACTGCCCTTTCTGACTTAGAAGTTGAGTCGGATAAAGAAGAACAAGGTTCATTGTGGCACTTCAAATATTTCTTTGAAGATAAATCACTACGCACTCACGATGGTAAAGATCACATTGTAGTGGCAACCACTCGTCCTGAAACATTGCTGGGTGATACTGCGGTTGCGGTTGCCCTTGATGATGAGCGTTACTCGCACCTTGTTGGTCAAAACATCATCCTCCCAATTACAGGTCGTGCCGTTCCAATCGTAAAAGATGAGTATGTCGATAAAGAATTCGGTACAGGTTGTGTAAAAATTACCCCTGCACACGACTTCAATGACTATGAAGTCGGTAAACGCTGCGAATTGCCAATCATCAATATCTTCAACAAAAATGCTGAAGTATTGGCTGAGTTTGAATATATTGCGAAAGCAGGCGAACAAATTTCTAAAACCATTCCTGCACCTGCAGACTACATTGGTTTAGAGCGTTTTGAAGCACGTAAAAAATTAGTTGAACAAGCGAAAAGCGAAGGTTGGTTAGATCAAATCCAACCGTACACCTTGAAACCACCTCGCGGTGACCGTTCGGGCGTAATTGTTGAGCCATTATTGACTGACCAATGGTATGTGAAAATTGCACCGTTGGCGCAGCCTGCAATTGAAGCGGTGCAAGATGGTCGCATCAAGTTCGTGCCTGAGCAATACAGCAATATGTATATGGCGTGGATGAACAACATTCAAGACTGGTGTATCTCGCGTCAATTGTGGTGGGGTCACCGTATTCCTGCTTGGTACGATGCTGAAGGCAATGTTTATGTAGGTCGTAACGAAGAAGAAGTTCGTACGAAAAATAATATCCCTGCCGATGTTCAATTAAACCAAGACGAAGACGTACTGGATACATGGTTCTCCTCTGCACTTTGGACATTCTCGACCTTAGGTTGGACGGGTGATGCCAAGAAAGATGCAGAAAACTACTTCTTAAATACCTTCCACTCCACTGATGTATTGGTGACAGGTTTTGACATCATCTTCTTCTGGGTGGCGCGTATGATCATGATGACCATGCACTTCATGAAGAATGAAGATGGCACGCCACAAGTACCGTTCAAAACAGTTTACGTTCACGGTTTGGTACGTGACAGCGAAGGTCAAAAAATGTCGAAGTCTAAGGGCAACGTGCTTGACCCATTAGACTTGATTGACGGTGTAGATCTTGAAACTTTAGTACAGAAACGTACGACGGGTTTGATGAACCCGAAACAAGCAGCGAAAATTGAAAAATCGACCCGCAAAGAATTCCCAGAAGGGATTCAGGCTTATGGCACAGACGCGGTTCGTTTTACCTTCTGCGCATTGGCAAATACAGGTCGTGACATCAAGTTTGATATGAAACGTGTGGAAGGTTATCGTAACTTTGCCAACAAAATTTGGAATGCTACCCGTTTTGTATTGATGAATGTTGAAGGTCAAACGGTTGGTCAAGAGGCACGTCAAGACCTTTGGGAATTGCCTGAACAGTGGATTGTGAGCCGTTTACAAAAGGCAGAGCAAGCTGTTCATCAAGCGTTTGCAACTTACCGTTTAGACTTGGCTGCGCAAGCGATTTATGACTTTATTTGGAATGAATACTGCGACTGGTATGTAGAGCTAACCAAACCTGTTCTGAATGATGAGTCTGTTTCTGAAGAACGCAAAGCCGAAGTTCGTCGTGTATTGCTTGCGGTGATGGAAGCTTCTTTACGTCTTGCTCATCCAATCATGCCGTACTTAACTGAAGAAATTTGGCAAACCCTTGCGCCAATGATTGGCTTGGGTGGCGAAACCATTATGTTGGCAAACTACCCTGTTGCAGATGAAGCCAAAATCAACGAACAAGCCGAAGCAGATATGCAATGGCTACAAGGTTTGATTGGTGCGGTGCGTAACATTCGTGGTGAAATGGGTCTAGGTAATGCACGTTTATTGCCTGTACTTTTACAGAACACGACTGAAGCAGAAAAAGCACAAATTTCTCGTATTGAACCGTTGTTTAAAGCATTGGCGAAAGTTGAAAGCATTACCTTCTTGGCAGATGGTGAACAACCACCATTGTCTTCTTCTTCTGTAGTCGGTCACGTGTCTGTATTCGTTCCAATGAAGGGTTTGATTGACCCGAAAGCAGAATTGGGTCGTCTACAAAAAGACTTAGACAAGGTTCAAAAGCAGCATGACCAAATTGCAACTAAACTTGCAAATGAAGGTTTTGTGGCGAAAGCCCCTGCGGCTGTGGTTGAAGGCGAGAAAGTGAAACTTGCTGAATTTGCAGATCAGTTAGCGAAAATTAAAGCGAATATGGAGCAGATTGCAGCGCTTTAATGTGTTGTTAGCTTGATCTAATTTGTGTATAAAGGGCTGATTATTCAGCCCTTTGTTTTTCAATATGAGCCAAGATGACATCAATAAATATAAAATTCTATTTGAAGTTTCCAAGCATGAATATCAACTAGAGATCGATAGAAGTAAATCACTGGATGATAAAGCAATTAAATATTCAACAATGGTTGGTATTGTGATAGTTGCCTACTCAGCAGCACTAACCAAGTTAGAAACTTTTACTGCTTATGCTTGCACTTCATTAACTAAATGGATTTTATATATTTTATGTGTAATCTTGTTTATAGCAATTCTAAGCTGTTGGTATAAAATTGCAAAAGTACTTAGTCTTTCTGCACTAGAAAAAGTTCCGTTGGATGACACCAATTTAATTAACACTTTTATGGATAATGACGAAAGAACATGCCTGTGGTATATGGGAGAAATTTATCAGGATTTAATTTCTCGAAATGCCCAAATGCTTGAAGACAAAGTTATTGCTTTAGAGAAAGCTTATTCAGAGATTAATTGTGCAGCAGCTATTTTTAGCATATTATGTCTATATCTATTAATTTTATGGTTAACGGGAGAATGCAATGTCCAGACATACACAGAACTCTCAAAACTCTACATCAAGAAATAATCAAAATACTTTAACAACCCTAACAGCTTCTAGCCGTCCTAGACCTACATGGGTTAAAGATTCTGTTAATTTACCGTCAAATTACAGAGTAACTACGGAAAGTGCTGATCCCCGTGTAGATTTTGAATCAAGCAATCGTCGATAATTTTCAAAATACCTCTTTAATAAAAGAGGTATTTTTCAATTCAGAACACACCTGCCACAAATCCTCCAACACCACATCCACCCTTCCCAACACATCAGAATTCCAATACTGCACGACAGTTAAGCCCAAAGTCTCTAAAAACTGAGTGCGCTCGACATCATAAGCCTGACCATTTTCCGTATTGTGCTGACCGCCATTCAACTCAATGACCAAGCCAATCTCATGACAGTAAAAATCTACAATATACGGTTCAATCATCTACGGACGTCTAAATTTGAGCACCATAAAGCGTTTGCACTAAGTAGTTGCCACAGCAAATTTTCAGCATCCGTAGCAGCATGACGCATAGATTTGGCAAATTGTAATAGTTGTGAATTCATCTTCTGATTCATTATTTTTGTATTTATAGTTTTTAGGCAATATAACAAATTTCTATGTTTCTAAACCACTAAAATAATTGCAGTTCTTTACTCAAAACCACTATTTTACCCACTCAATTTAAGCATAGTATCAAGCATCAAAATAACAAAATAGACAATCTATGGATTGGTTCACCATCTTCATTCACGACACCACATGGACATTTGTTGCAGAATTAATGATTCGTGCTGCACTCATGTTTGGCATGATTATTCTATTTTTACGCCTCACAGGAAAACGCGGAGTACGCCAGCTTTCTATTTTTGAATTGGCCATTATTTTATCGCTCGGTTCTATTGCGGGCGACCCTATGTTCACTGAAGATTTACCCTTGGTACATGCCTTGGTGGTGATGACAGTGGTGATTGGGATGTATCGCCTGACCACATGGCTCATGATGAAATACCAACCCTTTGAAGATTTGATTGAAGGTAAATCGCTATATATTGTAGAAGATGGTGAATTGGTCTTAGAAAAAATTAAGTACGGTAAAATGTCGCATGATGAATTCTTTGCCGAAATGCGCCAACAAGGCGTGGAGCATTTAGGGCAAGTACGTGTTGGCTTACTAGAAAGTGATGGAAAATTCAGCATGTTGTTTTTTCATGGCGATGCCACACGCTATGGTTTACCCTTATTTCCTAAAGCTTGCCAACTCGCGTACCGCATAGTTCCACACACTTATTATGCCTGCATGTATTGCGGGCATGTCCGTTTACTTAAACATGCCAATGAAGTCTGCCCGCGTTGTAATCACCAACAATGGACACAGGCAATCAATACCCCATACCGCAGCTAGAATATGCTGATTTTACCTGCAACACATCTCTATGCGACTTAAACTGTCGCAGGATTGTCATAATTTAAAGTTATACTGCCTGCGCTGCCGAAGTGAAGCACTGAAAGCGCAAATAATAATTTTTGAAAATCACAAAAACGAGATCGGTATCTGCTTCAATGTGGATACCTTTTATACTCCAGCGACTCTTTAAAGGTCGCTTTTATTTTTTCCACTCAATGAATTTTTTAAAGTGGTTTAAGCCTGTCATTCTGTCTTGATGATCTATCTTCTTATTCGAGCGTGGATGAGTGAGCGCTTTTCGCAAGCTTTGCCCATTTCCAGATCGTGACAAGGCATAAAATCGCAACAACACAAATCAACAGCAAGTAATTCGCATAGCCTAAAGCATCGCCCAACATTCCACTCAGGGTATAGAGTACCCCGCTCACAGTCGCCATAATCGCAACCTGAAATGTAAAGTCGGTCCCTGCGTATTGTTTACGGCTGTACTGCATAATCAAGGTCAGCATCACCACAAGTAACATGGCAGAGCACAAATCTTCTGCAGCATTAATGCTATAAATCAGCCAGTGTGCAACATCAACTTGCTGTTCATACAATTCAGCCAAATAAGCATAGGCCACTAAACTCAAAATTTTAAGCACAGAAAAAATGATGAGGGCATGCGCTCTAGACCACCATTTCAGCATCAACCCTGCGATGCCTGCACCTAACAAAGCGGCCATGGCTCCCAACATGGTCACATAAATGCCAATTTGAGAAAAGCTTAAGCCTAAATCTACCATTAAAGGTTTTAATAAAGGGCCAGCCAAACCATCGGCAATTTTAAAGCTGAGTAACACCCATAGCCATGCGTACAGTACAGGCGTTTCCACAAAATAGCGCAGATATTCACGAATCGCAGCAAGACGTGCGTGAAATGACATTTTACTTTGAGCTTGAACAAGCACTTGTTTAGCAGCATGTTGTGGCTCTTTAAACATTAAAATTGGCAAGGTATTTAAAAACACCAATCCCGCTAAAATCAGAAAGGTTTTTTGCCAATCTAGCCAATCCAATGCCCACAGAATTGCTCCACCACCGACAATAAAGCCCAGTCGTGAACCAACCACCTGAAAGGTATTACCCCAATGTTGCTGTTTGGCTTGTAAAATATTGACCGCCAAACCATCGGTGGCAATATCTTGGGTTGCACCGACCAAGTTCATACCGAGCAAAGCCACAAAAAACACCCACAAATATATAGGATGATTTAAGGACTCAATCGGTAAAAAGGACAGCCCAATCAGCACCAAAACACTCAGCCACTGGCACGGCAAAATCCAGCTACGATAATGCCCAAAATATGAATGTCCAAAGCGATCCACCAAAGGTGCCCAAAACACTTTGATTGACCATGGCAGCATTAACAAACCGAAACCGCCAATATGTGCCAAAGACACACCTTGCGCACGTAAAATCACAGGCAAGGCATGGGTCATAAAACCAACAGGCAAGCCCTGCGCCCAATACAGAGAAAATAACAACAAATAAGTTTGGCGCAAATTGGGCATAGCATCTCAATTTAGATATGGGCAAAAGATCAAAAAAACGCAGTACTACACTAAAATTTTGAATAATGGATTGTTATTTTTCATCACTTTCACATTCAGATTTCGACTATTTTGCCAATGAATCAGACAAAGCGAAAGTCTAATATCTTGAATAGATTTAGATTCATGCGTCATGATATTGGGTATTTATTGTTGTTAATCACGCACGTCAGGATGACATCGCATTCATGAAAATCACCAATCCTTTTGCACGCAGTGCACGGCAATTTCCACAGTTACCCGACCAAGTTCCACAACGTGGAACAGCCAGCAGTCGTGCTTTATTTAAAAATATTTTTTTGGCGCAAGGCTGGCAAATGGTGGGCGAATTTCCCAACTTGCCCAAAGCAGTTGCTATTATCTCACCGCATACGTCAAATATTGATGCGTGGCATGGTTTTACCGCCCTACTCGGTTTAGGTATTCAAATTACTATTTTTGGTAAGCACACTTTATTTGAAACCCCACTCAAGCCACTTTTAAACTGGATTGGGGTAATTCCTGTGGTGCGCCATTCTCCTCAAGGACATACCCAAGATATTATTGAGATTGTACGAAAAAAAGAAAAAATCTGGATTGGTATGGCGCCCGAAGGCACACGTAAACAAGCCGAAAATATCCGCAGTGGCTTTTACCATATTGCCTACGGCGCCAATATCCCAATTGTGATGTTCTCTTTTGATTATGCACACAAAACCATTCATATTTTGGGCGTGTTTCATCCTACGGGCGATTATGCTCAAGATTTAGATGCAATTTATACGCAATATCACGGCAAGTTTTCGGCTAAAAATCCACATTGGTTGGCAAAACCGTTACAAAAGCTTTTGAAAAAGGGCTAGTCAAAGTTTCTATTTTTTGTTCAGATGGGCGCAATATTCTTTGATCTAAATTTAGATTTGATATGCAACTGATTCGTTATTCTTTAGTGGGCGTACTAGCTCTAACTTTGGCTGGCTGCGACAAAACAACAAAAACACCGCCAAGCACCACACCTATCCAAGCACGTGAACCTGTAATTGCACTGGCGCTGGGTGGCGGTGGTGCTAAAGGTTTTGCACATATTGGCGTCATTAAAGTTTTAGAGTCTCACGGGATTAAACCAAAAATTGTCACAGGCACCAGTGCAGGCAGCTTTGTCGGCAGTTTATACGCCAGTGGTAAAAGTCCTTATCAGCTCCAACATATTGCCCTAACCTTTAAAGAATCCGACATTCGTGATTTAACCTTAAACCGTCAGGGTTTTATTGCAGGTCAAAAGTTACAAGACTTTGTCAATCAACACGTAGCCAATAAACCGATTGAAAAATTTCCAATTCGTTTTGCTGCCGTTGCCACACGTTTAGATAATGGACGTAAAGCCGACTTTATTAAAGGCAATGCTGGTCAAGCCGTACGTGCCTCTTGCAGTATTCCGAATGTTTTTGTACCTGCCACCATTGGCGGAACACAATATGTGGATGGCGGCTTGGTCAGCCCAATTCCCGTACAGACGGCTAAAGCGATGGGTGCCGACTTAGTCATTGCAGTGGATATTTCTGCACGTCCAACAGGCAATCAACCTGTCAGCATGTGGGGCTTACTCGATCAAACTTTAAATATTATGGGACAGCAAAGTATCAATCAGGAATTGGCGCAGGCCAATATTGTGATTCAACCTAAAGTTGGACATATTGGTACTCTAGATTTAAAAGCCAGTAACCAAACCATTTTAGAAGGTGAAAAAGCCGCACAATTACAGGTCAAAGCAATTCTGCAAGCCATCAATAACTTTAAAAAATCACCTGCCGCGCTGAAACCTGCACCGCGTCCGAAATTTTAGGATTCAGTGATTTTTTTAATATTCATAAACTTATTGATCTGTTAAAGTGATGAGAGCGCATCTTTTTAAGTCGATGCGTTTCTCTAAGCAATTAGAATTAACCAATCGTAAAAATACGCGAGTAGATGTATGGAATTCGTTCTTGAACCTTGGCACTGGTTTGTACTAGGCGTTCTGTTAATGCTTTCAGAACTAGTCTTGCCTGCGTTTGCCGCTTTATGGTTTGGTATTGGGGCAGTCATGGTCGGTATTTTATACTGGATGTTCCCCATGATGGGTACCACCACCCAATTGGTGATGTGGATTATCTTGTCGGTACTATGTACCTTGGCGTGGTTTAAATTTATCAAACCCTTATCTACCGATAAAACCAAAGCAGGCTTGTCACGCGAAGCCACTATTGGACAAATTGGCATGGTTATTCAAACCAACTTGGAACATGATCAAATTAAAGTCCGTTTCCCGATGCCCGTACTTGGTTCAGACGAATGGAACTGCCGCACCACAAGCCCTGTGCAAGTGGGAGATCGTATTCGCGTGATTGATATTTTGGGTAATGATTTGGTGGTGCAGCCGCATCACAGCGCACATGACAATGAAAAAGTGAGAAATTAAAATGTCTGGTGGATCTATTATTGTTTTAGCGATTTTAGCCTTTGTTGGAATTACCATTTTTAAAGGCGTGCGAATTGTTCCGCAAGGTTATAAGTGGATTGTGCAACGTCTGGGTAAATACCACACCACACTTGCACCGGGACTTAACTTCGTCATTCCTTATGTCGATGAAGTGGCCTATAAAGTCACCACCAAAGATATTGTATTAGATATTCCATCTCAGGAAGTCATTACCCGTGACAACGCAGTTCTGCTCATGAATGCGGTAGCGTACATTAATCTCACGACTCCTGAAAAAGCAGTGTATGGCATTGAAAACTATACTTGGGCGATTCAAAACCTTGTTCAAACCTCATTGCGTTCTATTGTGGGTGAAATGGATTTGGATGATGCCTTGTCTTCGCGCGATCACATCAAAGCCAAACTCAAAGCAGCCATTTCTGATGATATTTCAGACTGGGGAATTACCCTTAAAACTGTAGAAATTCAGGATATTAAACCATCGCATACCATGCAGGCAGCTATGGAAGAACAAGCTGCAGCAGAACGTCAGCGTCGTGCTACCGTAACCAAAGCCGATGGTGAAAAACAAGCGGCTATTTTAGAAGCCGATGGTCGTTTGGAAGCTTCACGTCGTGATGCAGAAGCGCAAGTTGTATTGGCAGAATCTTCTCAACGTGCCATTGAAATGGTCAGCTCTGCGGTAGGTGATAAAGAAATTCCTGTGGCGTACTTATTGGGTGAGCAATATGTAAAAGCCATGCAAGATATGGCGAAATCCAACAATGCCAAAACTGTGGTCTTACCTGCAGATGTCCTGAATACCATTCGTGGTGTTATGGGTCGCAATAATCCATAAGCAAATCAGATAAACATCAAGATGATAGGCAGCTTTCAAGCTGCCTATTTTATGCCCATTCAGAAAAAAATCTGAAATATTTTTTAATGTATGGTTAAATTTCGCGTTTCTTGATGAAATCAGCACCGCAGATGAGATGTCTGCACTCACAAAATTGAGTGACTCACGTCTAGCAGCAGTCTGTATTTTCATCGACTGTCCAAAACCCAAATGGATACTGTATGAGCGCACTCAACCCCACCATTATTACTTTCCTGTTTTATATTGTCGCCATGATTGTCATTGGTTTATTGGCTTATCGCGCGACTCGAAATTTCTCGGACTACATTTTAGGTGGTCGTCGCCTTGGCAGTTTTGTCACTGCACTTTCTGCAGGCGCATCCGATATGAGTGGCTGGTTGCTGATGGGCTTACCCGGTGCCATTTATCTTTCAGGTTTGTCTGAAATGTGGATTGCCGTTGGTCTGATTATTGGCGCATGGCTAAACTGGCTTTTGGTGGCAGGTCGTTTACGAGTACACACCGAAGTACAGCACAATGCACTGACTTTGCCTGATTATTTTTCTAACCGTTTTAATGATCAAAGAAAAATTTTAAGGATTGTATCTGCCTGCGTAATTCTAATTTTCTTTGCGATTTATTGTGCTTCGGGCATGGTTGCAGGTGCGCGCTTATTTGAAAGTATGTTTGATCTGCCTTATAGCACTGCATTGTGGATTAGTGCTATTGCCACCATCAGCTATGTGTTTATTGGTGGTTTCTTGGCAGTCAGCTGGACGGACACCATTCAGGCTGGCTTGATGATTTTTGCGCTCTTGCTGACCCCTATCATTACCCTACTCAGCTTTTCTGACCTAAGCCAAGTCACACTTGCTTTAGAAGCGGCTCGTCCGCAGGCGCTGAATTTAGTCGGAGATTTAAGCTGGGTCGCGATCATTTCCCTCATGGCATGGGGCTTAGGCTATTTTGGACAGCCACATATTTTAGTGCGTTTTATGGCAGTTGATTCAGTCAAGTCTATTCCGAATGCACGTCGTATTGGCATGACATGGATGACACTATGTTTAGGCGGTGCGGTGGCTGCGGGCTTTTTTGGTATCGCCTACTTCCAGCAACATCCTGAACTGGCAGGTGTGGTCAATGCCAACCCTGAAACAGTATTTATGGAACTGACCAAAATCCTGTTTAATCCGTGGGTGGCAGGTGTGGTATTGGCTGCAATTTTAGCTGCCGTGATGAGTACCCTAAGCTGTCAACTTTTGGTCTGCTCAAGTACTTTAACCGAAGATTTTTACAAATCATTCTTACGCAAAAATGCCTCACAAAATGAATTGGTGTGGGTCGGACGCGGCATGGTACTCATGATTGCGCTGCTTGCTATTTGGATGGCGGGTAATCCTGAATCAAAAGTCTTGGGATTGGTTTCTTATGCTTGGGCAGGCTTCGGTGCAGCATTTGGTCCACTAATCATTTTGTCTTTGTTCTGGAAACGCATGACTTTAAATGGTGCATTGGCGGGGATGGTTGTCGGCGCACTTATGGTCATTCTTTGGAAAAACCTTTGGGCAGATACAGGTATTTATGAAATTATTCCGGGCTTTGTCTGTTCTTGGATTGCGATTGTCGTAGTGAGTTTATTGGGTAAAGCGCCAAGTCATGAAGTGACAGACCGTTTTGAACAGGCCGATCAGCAATATAAAGAATCGCACTAAGTTATAGATTGATCTGCATAGAGATAAAAAAGCGATAAAAAACCAGTGCCTTGAACTGCACTGGTTTTTTTATGTCTAAAATTAGTTTTGGTGCACTCAATTCAAGTCAATGAATCGGTGGTTTTTTCTTTCTCTGCTGCGGCTTTTTTTCTTGCCTTACTAAACCGTTTGGCAGGCCAAACCATCATAAAACGTGCACCACCCAAGTTCGGACTCTGATCGACTTCAATTTTGCCACCAAACCAATAAGCAATGCGGCTTACAATAGACAAACCTAAACCATAACCACCTGAAGCACGGGTGCGGCTGTCATCTAAACGAGCAAAGGCTTCAAATACACGTTCTCGGTCTTGTTCGGGAATCCCCGGCCCATCATCTTCCACACAAACATAGGCCATGCCTTGCTCGTTAATGCCGCCACTGATCAAAACTTTATGGTCACAGTAACGGACTGCATTGCCCACCAAGTTCTGTACCACACGGTGCAAGTAACGGCGTTCAGCTTCCACTTCCAAAGTCACAGGTGGGGCAAGCAATTGAATATCTTTTTGGGTTTTCAATGCTTCTGTTTCCGTAGCCACCTGCTCTAGCACTTCAACCAAAACGATCTTTTCAATTTCTAAAGATGGCATGCCCTGTTCAAGTTTGGCATAGGTCATGATCTCATCAATCAAGGTGTTTAAAGCCTCAATATCTTTATCAATCATTTCGACTTGCTGTAAGCGATATTCGTAATCATCTTCTTCTGCCAGCATTTCCATACCAAAACGAATACGTGCCACAGGCGTGCGCAGCTCATGCGATACAGCGCGCATCAGTTCACGCTGCGCTTCAATCAAACGCTGAATATGGTCAGACATGCTGTTATAGCTAGATGCCAAACTTGCCATTTCATCTGTGCCATCTACAGGCAAACGCATGTTTAAATCGCCCGATTTAGTACGGTTTAAGGCATAGTTCACTTGGCGAATCTTACGCTGCATAGGCAAGATCAGACCATAAACCCCCAAGCTCAACATAAACATACTGAGCAAGGTAATGCCTGCTGCCAACTGGAATGGCATCCAGTTAAATAACGGCACAGGCCCTAAAACCAAGACTTCTGAGGGTGAATTTGGCATCGGTGACACAATCGAGATGGTTGTACCACGCACGGTGGCATTGTCACGATATAAAATAATGCTGTGATCGAGTCTTAAACGCCCAATCTGTTCAGAATCGAGTGGCAGTTCCTGAATATTTTTAATATTGACCAGATAAGAAAAGTGCTGCTGAATTTTGGCTAGATATTCTTTTTCCTGACCCGGGTAATACACCAAATAATCTAAAACAAAAATCGGCAAAGCTTTCATTTGCCGTTCTGTAATTTTATCTGCCTTGATATATAAATAATGATTTGGATCATCTTTCATACCCAAAATAATATAGGCAATCATATTTTCGGCATTATAGCGCACAGCCGCTTTACGTTCTTTAATCCGTCTAAGCTCTGCGCGCGACAAATCTACTTTGTCTGCCTGCACATAGTAGATGGGCAATTCCAGCAAATCGGATGCATCAGAAATCCAGTCTTTCTTTTGCTGTTCGTTTTGCTGTCGTGCAATCCCTTCACTAATAATATAAGCCATACCATCAGTTAAAGACTCACGATATTCTTGCGCACGCTGATAGTTGATGATTTGCACCAATAAGTACGCCAAAATGGCAACTACTGCAACTAAGATCACCAATCCTGCATATATGCGCAAGAATATACTGTGTTTAAGCACAAAATCCGTCCTATGTGACTTATTTTATATGTGAGCCAGTATTTGACTCAGAAAAAAGCGTATTACATGCCGTTGGTTTCTTTAACGAACAAATAACCTTTACTGCGCACAGTTTTAATACGTTTTGGATTTTCAGGATCATCGCCAATTTTTGGACGAATACGTGAAATACGCACGTCAATTGAACGGTCTTGACCATCATATTCAATGCCGCGTAGACGCTCAAAAATATCTTCACGAGATAAAATACGCCCTGCATTTGAAGCCAATAACCATAACAAGTCATATTCTGCGCTGGTGAAATCAACCAATTCACCATTTAAAGTTACAGAACGACCACCGTTATCAATCACTAAATCATCAAATTCAATGCGCTGTGCCACTTCATCTTCAGTCACTTTGTCGGTACGGCGCAATAAAGCACGAATACGCGCCAACAACACACGCGGCTGCACAGGTTTTGCAACATAGTCATCTGCACCCATTTCCAGACCTAGCACCTGATCCATATCTTCAGTACGCGCAGTCAGCATTAAAATTGGTTGATGATAATGTGGACGAACTTCACGACAAATGGTTAAACCATCGGCACCTGGTAACATCACATCGAGCACCACAAGATCAGGTTGCTCGGCAATAATACGGCGAATCGCACGGTTGCCATCTGGTTCTACCCCAACTTCCAAACCATTGCGAATTAAGTATTCCTGCGTAAGTCGTGCAAGGCGTTCATCATCTTCAACAATTAAAATTTTTGGTAACTTTTCTTCTTGACTCATAACCTGTCCCTTTATTGGATTCGACCTATCCTTTTAAAATCTGAGAGATAGGTCTTGATATAATTTGCAATATACACACGTTTACATTGTAAACAAGATACTGTTCACCAAACTGATACATCTGCGTATTATTTTGTTATATTTTTATTAAGCATTGAATTTATAGCACTTTTCTAGTTTTGGTGATTTTTAAACAGATTTAAGAAATATAAAGTTACAAAATGGGTATTTTTTGCACTAGATCAAGCCTTTGCCGCCTTTGGAAAAATTATCTCACAACTTTTAAAGTTATCCACAAGGTTATCTATAAGCAGTTTTTCCGAGCTTTGCTATGCTATGCCCTTGTCTGATAAGGCTTATAGCCCAAAGGACAAAATTCGGTATTTTTGAGATAAATTTGAATCCTAAAATAGTCAAAATTTAAAAGAAAAAGTCAATATTGATCTACCCTCAATTTTCCCGTATCTTGTGTTCAATTCAATTTTAAACCACTAAGTCTTGTGTTTATTCCTCAATCACTGCGGCCTAAGTTTTGCCCAGTTTAATGGTCCATAAACATAACAATAGATGACAATGGAGCTATGCTGACATGAGCGTAATCACCTCAACCCCTGGTCAATTACAAGTGATTAAACGCACTGGTGATGTTGCCGCTTTTGATGCTGAAAAAATTGCAGTTGCAATTGGCAAAGCGTTTTTGGCTGTAGAAGGTCAACAAAGCGCCGATTCAAGCCGCATTCATGATCGGATCGAACAACTGACTGAAATGGTGTTGAACACATTCAACCGCCGTTTACCGTCTGGCGGAACCATTCACATTGAAGAAATTCAAGACCAAGTTGAACTTGCGCTCATGCGTACAGGCGAGCAAAAAGTTGCTCGTGCTTATGTCATCTACCGTGAACAACGCTCAGAAGCACGTAAGCAAGCAGGTGAAAACCATCACCCAACTTTACAAGTCACTGATGCAAACGGTCAGCTTAAACCACTAGATTTAGGTGAGTTAAAAGCAACCGTGAATAAAGCGGCAGAAGGTTTAGAAGGCATTGATGTAGATGCCATCATTGATGAAACCGTGAAAAACCTCTACAACGGTGTAAAAGAGTCTGACATCTCAACCACCATGATGATGGCGACTCGTACCCGTATTGAGCAAGAGCCGAACTATACCTATGTGACTGCGCGTTTATTGCGTAATGACTTGGTAGCAACAGGCTTAGAATTTTTAGGTTTGGCAACAGATACACCTGAAGGCGAAGCATTAGAAACTTTCCTGAAAAAAGGTGTAGAACTTGATTTGCTTTCTGCAGACTTACTTGAGTTTGACCTTGCCAAACTTGCTGCAGCGATTCAGCCTGAACGCTCAAACCAGTTTACCTATTTAGGTCTGCAAACTTTATTTGACCGTTATTTCATTCACTCAGATGGCGTACGCTTTGAACTTCCACAATTGTTCTTTATGCGTGTGTCAATGGGTCTGGCGCTCAATGAAGATGACCGTGAAGCACGTGCAATCGAGTTCTATAACTTATTGTCTAGCTTCGACTACATGGCATCTACGCCTACCCTGTTTAACTCAGGTACGCTACGCCCACAGTTATCAAGCTGTTACTTAACTACAATTTCCGATGACCTTTACAACATTTATGGCGCGATGCGTGACAATGCGATGCTGTCTAAATGGGCAGGTGGTTTAGGCAATGACTGGACACCAGTACGTGCTTTGAACTCCTACATCAAAGGAACAAACGGTAAATCTCAAGGTGTTGTTCCGTTCCTAAAAGTAGCGAACGATACTGCTGTTGCGGTCAACCAAGGTGGTAAGCGTAAAGGTGCGGTATGTGCGTACTTAGAAACTTGGCACTTAGACATCGAAGAATTCCTAGAGCTGCGTAAAAACACAGGGGATGACCGTCGTCGTACCCATGATATGAACACAGCCAACTGGGTGCCTGACTTGTTCATGCAACGTGTCTTTGAAGATGCAGAATGGACATTGTTTACGCCATCTGAAACACCAGACCTACACGACTTGACGGGCGAAGCTTTTGCTGAGCGTTATGCGTACTACGAAAGCATTGCTAAAGAAACTAACATGCTGCATAAAAAACTTCGTGCGAAGGACTTATGGCGCAAAATGTTGTCAATGTTGTTTGAAACAGGTCACCCGTGGATCACATTCAAAGACGTATGTAACTTACGTTCACCGCAACAACACGTTGGTGTAGTGCACTCATCTAACTTGTGTACTGAAATTACCCTCAATACTAACCAAGATGAAATCGCGGTATGTAACTTGGGTTCTATCAACCTTGTACAACACGTTCAAGGTGGTGTGTTAGACCGTGAAAAATTAGCACGTACTATTAAAACTGCAGTGCGTATGCTCGACAACGTCATCGACATTAACTACTACGCTGTACCACAAGCACGTAATTCAAACTTGAAACATCGTCCTGTAGGTATGGGAATCATGGGCTTCCAAGATGCGCTTTATGAGATGAACTTGGCTTATGGTTCAGATGCTGCAGTTGAATTTGCCGATGAATCTATGGAAGTAATCAGCTACTACGCGATTCAAACGTCTAGCGACTTGGCGGTTGAGCGTGGTACTTACGAAACATTTAAAGGTTCATTGTGGGATAAAGGCATCTTGCCAATTGACTCTTTAGACATTGTGGCGAAATCACGTCCAGAACGTATGTTTGAAGTAGACCGTACACAGCGTTTGGATTGGGACAGCTTACGTGCCAAAGTTCAAAAAGATGGTATGCGTAACTCAAACGTGATGGCGATTGCTCCGACTGCAACCATTTCAAATATTTGTGGCGTTTCTCAGTCTATTGAGCCGACATTCCAAAACTTGTATGTGAAATCGAACTTGTCTGGTGAATTTACAGTAATCAACCCTTACCTCGTTCGTGCATTGAAAGCGCGTGATTTGTGGGATTCTGTAATGGTCAATGACCTGAAACACTTTGAAGGTTCAGTACAAAAAATTTCACGTATTCCTGAAGAATTGAAAGCGATTTTTGCGACTGCGTTTGAAGTTGAACCACGCTGGATTGTAGATGCAGCATCACGTCGTCAAAAATGGATTGATCAGGCACAATCGTTGAACTTGTATATTGCAGGTGCAAACGGTAAGAAACTTGACCTGACTTATAAAATGGCATGGTTGCGTGGTCTGAAAACGACTTATTACCTACGTGCATTAGGTGCAACATCTGCAGAGAAATCAACCATTAACACAGGTGCATTGAACGCAGTAAAACCTGCAACTGTTACGGCAGCGCCTGTAGCAACTCCTGCACCAGAAGCGGCAGCAGCTGTTGATGGAGATTTTGCTCAAGCAGCACCAGTGCCAATGGCATGTAGTATTGATAATCCTGATTGTGAGGCGTGTCAATAAGCTTCACTTGACCTCCCCTAACCCCTCCTAAAAGGAGGGGGGATTCCTCGAAGCAAATGGCTGGAGTACCCCCCTTTGCAAAAGGGGGATTTAGGAGATTTAAAAAATTTAGGCAATAAAAAAGCCCTCTACAGGCCGATCAAAACTCGTAGAAGGCTTTCAACCTCGAAGTGATACCAAGATGGTCACGACGAGGCTGGCATATGAGAATGCGATAGAGATTCTAACATTGAATTATCTATTGAGCCAGTAAGAGTCATCTTGATTTTGTATCCGTGAGGTATTGAGTCATGGCTAATAAAGCTGCTCGTAGTGCAATCACAGGTCAATACGTAACTTTGGAGTATGCTAAAAAACATCCAAAAACTACTGTAATTGAAACCGTGAAGCCAACTAAATCATCTAAAAAATGACTTTAGCTGTGAATCTTAGCTTTGGCTAAGATTCACTTTATAAAACTTAAAAGGAATCCACCATGCCACACATGACCCACAACTATATGTTAGGACTCGCGGTCTTGCTGGTTTCCTTTGTAGTGTTGTTTTACGCACCAATTGCTTACTTTTGGGTACAAGCGGCAAAACAACAGCGAAAGCAAAATAAGTCGTGAGCAAATTGGTCGGAATGTACATTTTTCAGACCAAGATGAGCAAAACTTAATTTTGCTTTCACAAATTAAGCGTATATTAAGACATCTCAGCGTAGCTGGATGTCCATAAAAGATATAAAGCAACGAAGAGAGAATTGATATGTCTATCCTAAGTTGGGACGATTTCGAAGATGATTCGCAAAAACCGGCTGCTCCTGAACACAAGTCTGCGCCCGTCGAGCCGCAAAAAGCGCATGATACGCAGATGGTATCTCATGCAGAGCAACCACAGACGCCTGTGGCAGCTGCACAACCCGCTGCAGCCCCTAGAAGTAGAGCAACAGATTCAACCGATCCGTTGGCAAGAGCATCTAACGCTCTAGATCAATTGGACGTTGCACCTGGTCTTGAAGAACTAGAAATGGGCGCATCTCGCGTACAGGTTGATGATAAAGCCATGATCAACTGTCGTGCAGACTTAAACCAGCTTGTACCGTTCAAATACGAATGGGCATGGCAAAAATATCTAGATGGTTGTGCAAACCACTGGATGCCGCAAGAAGTGAACATGAACCACGACATCGCGTTGTGGAAGTCTGAAAATGGTTTAACTGAAGATGAGCGCACCATTGTTATGCGTTCACTTGGTTTCTTCTCTACTGCAGACTCATTGGTTGCTAATAACTTGGTATTGGCTATTTATCGCCACATTACCAACCCAGAATGCCGCCAGTACATTTTGCGTCAAGCCTTTGAAGAAGCGATTCACACTCACGCTTACCAGTACTGCATCGAATCTTTAGGTATGGATGAAGGCGAAGTCTTCAATATGTACCGCGAAGTACCATCGGTTGCGCGTAAAGCAGCATGGGGCTTGAAGTACACGCAATCTTTAAGTGATCCTACTTTCAAAACAGGTACACCTGAAAACGACCAAATTTTGCTACGCAACTTGATCGCATTCTATTGTGTACTTGAAGGTATTTTCTTCTACTGCGGTTTCAGCCAAATCTTGTCGATGGGTCGTCGTAACAAAATGAACGGTGTTGCAGAGCAATTCCAATACATTTTACGCGATGAATCTATGCACTTGAACTTTGGTATCGACATGATTAACCAAATCAAGATTGAGAACCCACACTTGTGGACTGCAGAATTCCAGCAAGAAGTGATTCAAATGATTCTTGAAGGCACGATGCTTGAAATTGAATATGCGCGTGACACTATGCCACGTGGTGTATTGGGCATGAACGCAGGTATGATGGAAGAATATTTGAAATTCATCTGTAACCGTCGTTTAAGTCAGCTCGGTTTACCTGAACAGTTTGTTGGCGTAAACAACCCGTTCCAATGGATGTCTGAGATGATGGACTTGCGTAAAGAGAAGAATTTCTTTGAAACGCGTGTAACCGATTACCAGACTGGCGGTGCATTGAGCTGGTAATACAGCGCTGCGTCACGCGATACATATGCTGTCATTGTGCGACACATGAGTTGTCATTGAGAAAACCGCCATTCATGGCGGTTTTTTTATAGATACGATCTAGTATTTAATGGCTAGGTTGTACAAATACCTAAAAATTTGATTTTGTTTAATTTATTTATTTTTAAAATTTCTACAAACCTTTAAAAATCGTCATCTTACAAAATATTTATAAAACAAAGCCGTTTTTTTACTTCTTTTATTCATTATGAGAATAGGACAATAATCTAACCCCCCAAAAATGACAAAAAATAAAATAAAAAAAGGCGCATCACGCGCCTTTTTTATTCAGGCTGCTCACATTTAAGCTGGAATACGCAACACTTGACCAGGGAAAATGTCATCGGCATTTTTCAATAATGGACGGTTAGCTTCAAAGATTTTGTTGTATTGGTTGGCATCCCCATAAAATTCTTTAGAAATTTTAGATAAGGTATCGCCTGATTTTACTGTATAGAACTTGCTTTCTGGTTCTGGGGTTGCAACTGTGAGTTGATCATCTACTTGTGCAACATGGTCAATATTACCCACTGCAAGAATAATTTTTTCACGGTCTGCCTGACTGTTGACCTGTCCACGCACTGTCGCTAAGTCAGTAGTTGCGTTATAACTCACCGATAAACCTGTCACAGGTAAGCCTAAACTTTTCACATGCCCCAAAAGTTTATTGGCAATTTCTTGTGCTGATGGTTCTGCAGGTGTGCTTGGTGCAGCTTGTGGCTCTGCAGGTGCTGTATTTTTCTTACCAATCCCTTTTACAAAATCAAAAAGACCCATGAGGTGCTCCTATTTTCTTTTCTGCTGTTATAAAGCGTCACTCATTTGCATGAGCACGATGTTCTCATTTATTTATAACTAAAAAATAAGCCACTTCGGTTGTGATTAGACATTAGCTTGGTAACAAAATGTAAACTGCATCACATATTCAAAAACAAGCCGTTTTTCATGTTTCATTTTAAAACTCCAGCACATAAAAAAGCCACCTTGCGGTGGCTTTCATTTCAGCAGAGCTGAAATCAACAATTAACCAAGTTTTTTAGTTACGTAGTCAATTGCTGATTGAACTGTTGTGATTTCGTTAGAATCTTCGTCTGGGATTGTGATGTCAAAATCGTTTTCGAAAGACATTACAAGCTCTACTAAGTCTAAAGAGTCAGCACCTAAGTCATCCATAAAAGATGCTTCGTTTTTGATTTCTTCAGCTTTAAGACCAAGTTGTTCTGCAACCGCTTGTTTAACGCGTTGTTCGATATCGCTCACAGGAATTCTCCTCATTGCTTGTGGCGTTTTTAATGCCGTTAGTTTAATTGAATCTATAAAATTTTGAAAGTTTATACTTGAGCTTAGCTCATGTATAAACCACCATTTACGTGTAACACTGTACCAGTGATGTAACCAGCTTTGTCAGAAGCCAAGAAACTCACTGCATTTGCGATATCTTGTGGATCACCTAAACGGTTTAATGCCACTTGCTCACTCATTTTTTTGCGAATTTCTTCACTTAACTGATCTGTCATTTCAGTTGCAATAAAGCCCGGCGCAACCGAGTTTACTGTAATTTGACGACTGCCCATTTCTTTGGCAAGGCTTCGGCTGAATGCTTCAATACCGGCTTTTGCCGCAGAATAGTTGGCTTGTCCTGGGTTCGCAAAATGTGCCACCACAGAACTAATATTAATAATGCGTCCAAAACGTGCTTTGGTCATGCCTTTCAAGACACGTTTAGATAAACGGTAAACTGCCTTTAAGTGAATGTTGAGAATGTCATCCCAATCATCTTCTGACATACGCAGTAACAAATTATCTTTGGTGATACCCGCATTGTTGACCAATACCAAAACTGAACCATAGCTTTGTTCAATGTCAGAAACTAAGGCATCAATGGCAGCACCATCACGAACATCTAAAACTTTACCTGCACCGTTTTCTGCAAAACTTGCCGATAATTTTTCTGCGCCCGCTTCAGAAGTGGCAGTACCTACCACAAAAAAACCGTCTTGAATAAGTTGCTGAGCGATGGCTGCACCAATCCCTCGGCTTGCACCTGTGACTAATGCAACTTTACGTTCTTGTGTCATGCAATTTTCCCTTCTGCCACCAAAATGGCATTTAGCGCATCTTCCATACGACTTTGTGTGTCGAGTGGGAATGCTTTTTCGATATTCGGTAAACGCTTCGCAAGATTCGCCAATACGTTGCCTGGCCCACATTCCACGATATATTCAATACCTTGATCTTGTAGATATTGCATAGTTTGTGTCCACTGCACCGATTGATACAATTGCGCAGTAAGTGCCTGACCTAATTGCGCAACATCTGCCGCGATTCCAGCGTTGACATTTTGTATTACAGGAATACGCGGTAGCTCAATGGCAGTTTGTTCCAAAGCTTGTGCAAACTGTTCTGCCGCAGGTTTCATCAATGAACAGTGCGAAGGTACAGATACAGGCAGGGCAATGGCTTTACCGCCATTTTCTTTGGCCAATGCCATTACTGCTTCGACTAAAGTTTTATCGCCTGCAATAACCACTTGCCCTTGTGCATTGTAGTTGGCTGCTTCTACCGAGCCACGACCTTGCACATTCACTTGTTCACATAGCTCAAGCACTTTGGCATCTTCAAGGCCTAAAATGGCAGCCATTGCGCCCTGACCTTGTGGCACAGCGTTTTGCATTAATTTGCCGCGCAAGTTTACCAGTTTAACGGCATCGCCCAAGCTCAAGCTGCCTGCAGCTACTAATGCGCTGTATTCGCCCAATGAGTGTCCTGCCAAATATTTTGGTGCAACACCACCCAACTCTAACCACACACGCCATAAAGCGATACTTGCAGTGAGTAATACAGGCTGAGTAAATTCTGTTTGGTCTAAACCTTCACCACTTTGTGCAATGTGCCATAAGTCAAAGCCAATCGCTTCAGAGGCTTCTGCAAATGTTTCGCGCACACCGCTAAACTGTTCTGCAAGCTCAGCCAACATACCGGCTTTTTGTGAGCCTTGACCAGGAAAGACAAATGCAGTTTTAGTGGCTTGAGCTGCTTGCTCGAGTCGTTTAGCAGACATAAAAAATCCTTTAATTAAGATGCGCAAATTGTAGTTTTTTGCAGCTACAACCCACACCTTCTCATGTAAGCTCAGTTATGGAGCGGAAATTTAACACTTAATTTTGTTTTTAGTAATTGCCAAATACAACAAAAATCGGGCACAAAAAAAGGGAGCTTACGCTCCCATTTTTTCTACTAAGCTTGACGCTTAATACATCACCAATTATTCAGCATCTGCTTTAGCGAATAATTGACGACCACGGTAGAAACCATCTTTAGTTACGTGGTGACGACGATGAGTTTCACCAGTAGCTTGGTCTACAGTTAATGCATTCTCGGTTAAAGCGTCATGTGAACGGCGCATGTCACGGCGAGAGCGACTTTTACGGTTTTGCTGAACGGCCATGATGGCTCCTTACAAAGATCGAAAAAATGGATCAGAACAAATTGAGTTGTCTTAACTAAAAATTATAACATAATTTTCAGTTAAGTTTACCTTTCAAACTTGCCAAAACATCAAACGGATTATCACGTTTTTCTTCGGCAATGTTCTGAATGGCAGGTTGATGCTTATGCTCGCAAGCGTCATGCTTAGGAGATAAAGGCAACAACAATAACAATTCATCTTCTATAAGTGACAGTAAATTAGCCGTCGCAGGCGAATCATAATCGCCTTTGGTGGTGGCTTCACTTTCACCTAATACAATGAAATCAGCATCCTCATCCAAGCGCTCTATCAGTGACTCATCATCCACAAGAGCTAGATGAAAATCTGAAACGAGGTCTATTTCTACAGAACCCAAGCAGCGTTGGCATTCCATTGGAACTCTCGTTTCAATATGACCATCTAGCCATACAATGCGATGATACGCATCCATTGATAGCTTACAGTCTATGTTAACCAATTGATCATCAATTGATCCAACAGCTTCACGGGCGATACGAGCAAAGCGAGACAATGGCAGGTTACCTGACCATGTAAAGCCCTGTTCAGCCCATTTAAACGGCTCAATCTGTGCCGGAAAGGTATTTGCTGACATAATTAAGGCGGCAATTCTACAAATTCATCAGTACTCTGTCAAAGATTAAGATACAATTTTGTACTTATTTAGACAGACCAATTTTGGGTAACACAGTCATGCATCTGTTGCAGCCGCAAACAGAAGTGAATTTTTCATCACTTGAGAGCACACTTCCAACCACCAATTCTGACACTTCGCACCCCCAAGTGCAACTCTCGGACTGGGCAAAACTCAATACAGAAACGGAACAGGTGGACTGGCTAATCTTACACTTTAATCACTGGTTTTCCCACCTAAATGTGAACTTGGTCAAAGGTGATTTTGAACCTGAGTACTTTCCTGCCACAGCAACACAGCCTGCAAGAATTCAATTTGCACATGGTTTCTTTAATAGTGCCTTACATGAAATTAGCCATTGGAGCATCGCAGGCGAACAACGACGTTTACTGCCAGACTTAGGCTATTGGTATGCTCCCGATGGTCGTACTCAGGAACAACAAGCCTTATTTGAACAGGTTGAAATTAAACCTCAAGCCATTGAATGGCTGTTTGCTCAAGCGTTTGGACGAAAATTCCGTGTATCTTTAGATAACCTGACCGGTGAAGGTGGAGATGGCCGCACATTTAAAGACAATGTCTTTGCCCAAGTACAGCGTTATTTTAACGGAGAAGCCAAATTACCACGCGATGCAAAACGCTTTATTGAATGTATTTGTTACTGCACCCGAGGTGGCAAAACATTACAAATTGCAGAGTTTGAACGAAAAAATTTGGATTAAATGCAATAAAGCACAAGGCAATGATTGCAACTGACATCAATCCCCTTTCATAATGAGCCTAACGTCACACTTACGCTACTGAGGAATTCATATGTTGCATTTAAGAGTACATCCTGAAAATCCACAGCCGCGTCTAATCAGCCAAGCGGTTGAACGCATACGCGCAGGCGATGTGGTGGTCTATCCAACCGATGCTGCTTATGCGATTGGTTGCCAAATTGGTAATAAAAACGCGATGGAACGCATTTCACAAATTCGTGGTTTAGGCGCAAAACACCAATACGCTATTATTTGTGCCGATTTATCGGATATTGCCACCTACGCCAAAGTGGACAATGCCATGTATCGTCTACTGAAAAACAATACGCCTGCGGTCACCACATTTATTTTACCTGCGACCAGTGAAGTTCCGCGTCGCTTGATGCATCCCAATAAAAAAACCATTGGTTTGCGTATTCCAAGCAACCCCATTTGTCGCATGCTGCTTAAAGAATTAGGCGAACCTTTACTGACCAGCACCCTGATTTTACCGGGGCAAGAAGACCCTTTAGATGATCCATACGAGATTGATCTACAACTCAACAAACGTATTGATGTACTGATTGATGGTGGCTTAGGCACACTTAGCACCACCAGTATTATTGATTTATCGGGCGACAACCCGCAAATTGTGCGTCGTGGTGTGGGAGATGTGAGTGCTTTTGAATAAGCATTCACTACCTGCAAAGTGATTGACAGCACTACGGTTTAAAAGCCTTACTTGCACGAATTAAACCCATGACTTTATTTCAGGTATTGTTAAATTTGCAGCAGTTTTCGGATGAGATGCACATTTATGTGCAACATCCGTGGACGCTAGATTCCGATGCAATCGTGTGTTCCCAAACTGCATTCACAGCAACAATGCCTGAACCTCCCGATTCTTATACTTACTTTTTAGATGCAGCACTATGTAAAGCACTTTTAGCGCAATCGCAAACTCGTAATCTGTGTTTACAAGACAGCTGCATGGCAATGATTGAATACGCATTACAGAATAAAACAGAAATAAATACTTAAAGATTGAATGAGTTAATTTTTACAACTTGCCTTAAATCTCCCTCAATCCCGATTTATTTTAGGCTTTTTTTGATATTTGGTCGTAGAACAGATTTATTTCAATCACGATATCCTTTAGACTAACCGCTATTAATTCTGAGCTATTTCTCCATCTCCTTCTTATCTGAAGCGGAAATAGCATTTGCATGCTTTTGAAAATTCGCGTGGCCCAACACTGTAATGAATCAATCCCTCCACAATGCGATGGAACCTGCCCAACACATTCGTGTGTTAGATGAGTGGCAAGAGTCGATTCCTGAGGATTTGTATATTCCTCCTGCAGCATTTGAAATTCTGTTAGAGCATTTCGAAGGACCACTCGACTTTTTAATTTACCTGATTCAAAAAAATGGCTTCGATTTACTTCAGTTAGATATTGCCCCGATTGCATCGCAATATCTGTCGTATATGGATGCCATGAAATCGCTAAATATTGAACTGACTGCCGATTATATGGTGATGGCGGCATTACTGGCCGATTTAAAATCCCGCCTATTGTTGCCTAAACCTGCCAGTATCAGCAGCATTGAAAAAGACCCAAAACAAGAGCTGATTGACCGTTTAGAAACCTATTTAAGAGTCAAACAAGCAGCTGAACGCTTGGGGCAAATGCCTGTTTTAGAACGCGATACTTTTGCTACCAATGTTAGCTTAGGGCATACCGCAGTCAATAATGTTGGCTATGCAGCCGATCAATTACGTGATGCCTTGTTCTGCATTTTTAATCGTCCTGAACCTGTCACCCATCAAATTTTGCAAGAACCTGTTTTACTTGAAGAACGGATTGCATTTATTGAAGCCAAACTCGCATCGGGTGAAGTACTGAGTTTTGATGCGTTGCTAAAACCAAGTCAGGGACGCATGGGCATGGTTGTGACCTTTATGGCGATTTTAGAACTGACTCGCCAGCAAAAAGTGTGCATTATCAGCAGTGGGATTGAAGCACCATTGAGCATTCAAGGGGCGCAGGCATGAATCCAGAACCCATAATTTCGAGCTTGTCTGAAGGCGAACAACAGCATGAAGTGCTGATGCAACTCGAAGCAATTATTTTTGCCAGTGACAGTGCTGTGTCTTTAGCGCGTCTGAAAGAAGCTTTTCAAGATAAATATAGCAAAGCGCAATTACGCCAGTTTTTACAACAATTGGCCATGTTACAACATGGTCGCTCGATTGAACTGATCGAAACCGCACAAGGTTTCCGTTTTCAGGTGCGGGCAAAGTATCGTACAATTATTACACAGGTGTGGCCTGAACGTCCGACCCGACTTTCGCCCTCACTGCTAGAAATACTGGCGGTGATTGCCTACCACCAACCTGTGACCCGAGCAGATATTGAACAAATTCGCGGAGTATCAAACAATAGTCAAATTTTACGCACATTGTTTGATTGGAACTGGATTAAAGAATCAGGTTTCCGAGAACTCCCAGGAAGACCTGCGTTGTTGGTTACAACGCCTCAATTTTTAAATGCGTTTGGCTTGAATTCCTTAAGTCAATTGCCTCCCCTACAGGATGCCAAGGAAGCTTTCATGGCACTCGATGCATCTGCGTCTGTGTCTTGAATAGGTAAACTGTTGATGATCATTTCTAAGGTTATGCTGTCATGAGTGAAAAGTTGCAAAAGGTACTCGCACGAGTAGGCTTGGGTTCTCGCCGTTATATGGAAGAAGTCATTGCCGCTGGTCGTGTGAGTGTCAACGGCCAAGTTGCCCAAGTGGGTGAACGTATCGAACCAGGTGATGAGCTTCGCATCGATGGTCGTAAAGTTCAGTTCCAAATTGAAGATGAAATTCGTCGTCGCGTTCTGATTTACTACAAACCAGAAGGCGAAATTTGCTCACGCAACGACCCAGAGCAGCGCCCAACTGTATTTGATAACCTGCCTGCAATTGCCAATGATCGTTGGGTAATGGTTGGTCGTCTGGACATTAACTCGACAGGTTTATTGCTATTCACCAACGATGGTGAATTAGCCAACCGTTTAATGCACCCATCGAACGAAATTGAACGTGAATATGCAGTTCGTGTGATGGGTGAAGTGACACCACAACTGAAAAACAACATGCTGCGCGGCGTAGTGCTAGATGATGGCCCTGCCAAGTTTGAATCTTTCTCTGAAATTGGCGGTGATGGTATTAACCGCTGGTATCAAGTGGTGGTAAAAGAAGGTCGTAACCGCGAAGTTCGTCGTATTTTTGAATCACAAGGTCTGAAAGTCAGCCGTCTATTGCGTACCCGTTACGGCACGGTAATTTTACCGCGTGAATTACGTACAGGTCGCTGGATGGAATTGGATAAAAATGACATCGATAACCTTGCCAAAGCGGTTGAGTTAAAACCACGTCAAGGCACAGGTTTGTACGGCATGGCAAAACGTCGCAATGAGCGTATGCAGGAAAAACCATTGGCGGCTCGTCGTGGTGGTTTCTTGCGTCAGCAACGTCGTGACACCGAAGAAGCTGCACAAAACACAGGTTTTGCACCACGTGAATCACGCCAAGAAGGTAACAGTTACGGCAACCGTGAGCGTCGCCAAGACGGTAACAGCTATGGCAATCGTGAACGTCGCCAAGACGGCAATAGCTATGGTAACCGTGAGCGTCGCCAAGACGGTAACAGCTATGGCAACCGCGAACCACGTCAGGATGGTAACAGCTACAGCAACCGTGAACCACGTCAGGATGGCAACAGCTACGGCAACCGTGAACGTCGTGACGAAAATGCACCACGCAAACCGTTTGGCAATAAAAGCTTTAAAAAATTCTAAAAGCTGAAATACGCCAAATTGATAAAAAGCCACACGTTCATGTGTGGCTTTTTTATTGGGCAAATTGGTTGGACAAAAAATAATAAAAATTAAATATTTGGCAATACAGGAATTTCAATCCACTGTGCTTTTGGAAAGCTTTTTGACAAATAATTTTTTAAATATTTGGCAGTATCCTGCGAAATTAAAGGGTCTTGTGATTCATCGTTCAAATTATATGCCAATGCATGTAAATTCAAACCACGTGTTTTTAAAGCTTCCAAACTGAGCAAAGTGTGGTTAATACTGCCCAAACGCCCAGAACTCACCAAAATAACAGGATATTGTTTTTGCTCAATATAGTCGATGGTGAGTAGGTCTGTGGTCAGCGGCACCATGAGCCCGCCCGCACCTTCTAATAATACTGCATCATACTTTGCCGCCAGTTGCGCAGTCGCAGCCTCAATTTTAGCAAAGTCAATTTCACGACCATCAATTTGTGTAGCCAAATGCGGTGAAGCAGGATAGCTAAAAATTTCAGGCATGGTGAGTTTGTCATCATCTTCAGGCAACCATTCACTGCCCATAATTTTACGATGCTGCTCAATATCTTCTGAAACGTCTTGATTGCCCGTTTGAATCAGCTTTTGGGTAATGGTCTGAATACCCTGTTCATTCATGGTCTTGGCCAAATAACCTGTGGCATAGGTTTTGCCAATCCCTGTATCAATACCACTCACAAAATAAACTTGAGCTGTCATGGCATTCTCCGTGCAAGACAATAAATAGGATGATACGTGAGCGTGTAACTTTTTTGCTGTGAACTATGTTGCTGACTAAATTGTTCATAGCCCCGATAAAATTCGGTTAAAGTCGTTTTGTTCCAACGCTGCCCTTGTGCTGTACCCGTGACACCTGTGGCTTTTAAATGCTGCAAAATCTGTTTGGGATGTTCAAAACTTAATGATTCAAACTGCTCTGAACAGTGTAATACTTCAAAGCCCTGCTGTTTGAGCTGTTGTTGTAACGTATCCATACTCAAATAATGTAAGCCCTGACCTGTTAGTTGCTTAATTTCAGTCAAGTTTTGAGGGCCAAATGTCGAAAAGCACAAATACCCTTGCGGCTGTAACGCTTGATTCGCCTTGCGCAATAATGCTCCAAAATCTTCCACCCATTGCAAAGCCGAACTCGAACAAATTAAATCCAAAGACTGCGGAAAATCGAGCTGTTCTATATCGCCAATTAAGCCATGAATTTGAGTGATAGTTGTTTGAAGATGATGCAGATACGCTTGCAACACTTCGGCATATAAATCATTTAAAGTCAGCTGTTGAATTTGAAATTCATGCAGTAATAAGTCGGTTAAGTTTCCCGAACCACAACCGATTTCCATGACGTTTTCAAAGCAAAGCTGAGATTGATCTGACAACTTTTGCTGCACAACATATTGCTGCATTTTTGCGATTAACTGCTGACAAATTTGCTGCTGTACCACAGCATGCGTTTTATAACTCTGATGTGCGCGGGCAAAACGCTGTGCCACTTGTGCCTTATCTATACGCATACGCACACTCAAAGCAAATCCAGTAACTGTGTTAAATCTGCCGTTTCAAATTGCGTATTTAAACAAATCCGCAGTCTTGAACTGCCTTGCGGCACAGTCGGTGGACGTACAGGCATCACATAAAAACCTGCAGTCTGTAACTGTCGGGCTTTGCTTACAGTTGCAGTAGAGTCGCCAATAATCACAGGTACAATTTGCGAAGTTGATGGGCAAGCAAAACCTTTGGCCTGAATCCCCTGCTGTATAGATTGGCTCAAGGCCGCCAAATGCTGACGCTGTGCCTGCATGTGCACAATCTGATTCAGCATAAACTGCGTCCACGCCATACAAATAGGTGGCTGTGCGGTACTAAAAATTAGCGGGCGCATCCGATTAATTAGGTAATCACGGATAATCGGATCACAGATTAAATATCCCCCAACTGAAGCAACGGCTTTGCCAAACGTCCCAACCAGAAAATCAATGGCATCAATCACGCCATATTGTTCGGCACAACCTAAACCTTGCTGCCCACGTACGCCAATCGCATGTGCTTCATCGACATATAACATGACTTTGGCAAAATGCTGTTTCAGCGTGACCAATGCGGCTAAATCAGTTTCATCACCATCCATACTAAAAATGGATTCAGTCACCACAATAATGCGTTCATAATTATCATCGGCATGATATTGCATCAGCAATTGCTGCAAATGTGCCAAATCATTATGCCGATAACGCAAATATTTTGCAGATGACAAACGAATGCCGTCAATCATGCTGGCATGTACCAGTTTATCGGCCAAAATTAGGGTTTTCGCATCTGCCAATACAGGTAAAATACCAATATTCATGTGATAGCCGCTATTAAACAGCAAGGCAGCTCGCCCATGAAATAATTGCGTTAATGTGGCTTCAAGCTGTTCATAGGCAGGGAAATTTCCAGTCAGCAAACGTGATGAAGATGCACTCATTAAACGCTGTGCATTGGGCGTTTCATCAAAAAACTGTTCACGTAAGCGCAAATCAGAGGCTAAACCCAAATAATCATTGGAAGATAAATTCAGCATCTGCTGTTGCTGAATTTCAATTGTTTTACCTTGCTGCTGATTGCTGCGAAATTGACGAAAATTGCCCTGTTGGCGAAGCTGATCAAGCTGTTCTGCATAGTGATCGAGTAAACTCATGCGCTCGCTCCTTGCATACCTGTCACCACCTCAGCCAATTGCTGCAATAAAGTATTTAGTTCTGCTGCTGTAATCACATACGGCGGCATCACATAAACCAATTTACCAAATGGACGCACCCAAATACCGCGTTGCACAAATTCTTGTTGCAGGCTTTGCATATCGACAGCATGTTTAAGTTCTACCACACCAATTGCACCTAAAACTCGCACATCCTGCACCCATGCCAAATTAGCCAATGGCGTTAAATGCTGTTCAAGTTGCTGCTGAATGCGTTGAATATTGGCTTGCCAGTCTTGTTCTAATAATAATTGGGTACTTTTTACTGCAACCGCGCAAGCCAGTGGATTTGCCATAAAGGTCGGGCCATGCATAAACACACCTGCCTCACCATGCGAAATCATTTCTGCAACATGCTTCGTGGTCAATGTGGCAGACAAAGTCATATAACCGCCTGTCAGCCCTTTGCCGATACACATAATATCGGGTTCGACCTGAGCATGTTCCCATGCAAACAACTTGCCTGTACGCCCAAAACCTGTGGCAATTTCATCAAAAATTAACAACACATCATATTGCTCACAAAGCAATTTGGCTTGACGCAAATATTCAGGATGATAAAAACGCATGCCGCCTGCACCTTGCACAATTGGTTCAATAATCATGGCGGCAATCTGCTGATGATGCTCTACCAAACTTTGCGCCAATTCTGCAATATCGGCAGGATTCCACTCTTGGTCAAAACCTGTTTGTGGTGCAGATACAAAATAACGACGCGCCAAACTTGAGCCAAAAACCTGATGCATCCCTGTAACAGGATCACAAACCGACATGGCATTCCATGTATCGCCATGATAGCCAGAACGGGTGGTAATAAAATTGGTTTTTTCAGTTTTGCCTTGTGCAGTCCAGTATTGCACAGCCATTTTCAGCGCCACTTCAACGGCGACGGAGCCTGAATCTACATAAAAAATTTTATCTAAACTCGGTGGGGTAATTTCGAGCAACAAACGCCCTAACTCAATGGCTGGACTGTGGGTCAATCCACCGAACATGATATGCGCCATACTGTCGAGTTGCTCAGTCACAGCACGGTTCAGCTCAGGATGGTTATAGCCATGAATCGCGCACCACCACGATGACATGCCGTCAATCAACTGGCGACCATCTTCAAGTTCAATGGTGCTGCCAAATGCCCGCTTAACCTTAAAGGTTGTTAAGGGCTGAGTCATAGAGGTGTAAGGATGCCAAAGATGTTCACGATCAAAAGCCAAATCCATCTGTTCTGTCATCCCACCATCATCCTTGATCTTGTAAAAAACTTGATGTGCTAAATCTTAAACCTGTCTACAGATAAAATAAATTGCGAGATTTGTCACTTATGGACCTGTTGGCGGGTTTTTCTGTAAATATTGGCAGATTTTGCTAGTCAACTCATCGGCATGGAACAATGGCAGCCCATGCGAGCCTTGCAAAACATCTACGCTTAAAAACTTTGCAGCTAAATTTTGCAGTTTAGCTGCAACTTTGCAATCAACTAAAACATCCTGCTCGGCAAAAAGATGATACTGCAGACCTGTATAATTTTTAAGCTTAGTCACCAAGTTTAAGTTTTCCAATAAAGCCAAACCGTGTTGAAGCAAAGATTGCGGCTGTGGCTGAACCAAACTTTGTAATTGTAATAGGTCGGTTTTACTACTAGTGACACCCTGACACACCATAAAACCAAAACGCTTTAGGGTCAGAATTGGGTCTTGTGCAAAAGATTGTTTAAACTGGGCAAACGTGGCTTGTGGCATAGCGGTATCCCAATCGGCTTGTGCAACAAAACACGGATTGGATGCAATGGTAATTAAGGTTTTATATCCTGCATATTGGCTGGCAATCGCATTGACCAGTAGCGTTGCCAATTGCCCACCCAGTGACCAGCCCATAATTACATCAAACTGACGTGCAAATTCAACCTGTTGCTGCATGACTTGAGCATCAGTAGCGTTAAAAATATTGATGAGCTCAACCCGAAAACCTTGTGCAGTTAAGGCTTGCTGTAACGGATTTAAGAGTGCAGTACCACCGCCCCAGCCTGTAATCAATAAAATCTGTTGTTGCACGTGGCTTGCTCTCAAGTTAGAAAATCACCTCAGTATAATACTGAATCGGCTCAATCGACATCTGCAAAGCACCAAGATACATCCTTAAAAAAACCAATTGATATAAAAAAGCCAATCTATAAAAACCGATCTATAAAAAAACCCGACTTATCATAAATCGGGTTTTGGTCTATTTTGCTTTGATCAGATTACATTTGCGATTGAATGTAGTTTTGTAAACCAATCAATTCAATTAAACGTAATTGTTTTTCCAACCAGTACGTATGATCTTCTTCTGTGTCGGTCATTTGCTGACGCAACATATCACGGCTGACATAATCGCCTTTTTCTTCACACAATTTTACGCCTTGCGCCAATTTTTCACGTACTTCGTATTCCAGTTTTAAATCGGCTTTTAAGCAAGACACCACATCTTCACCCACGTCGATGTCATCGCGCTGCATATTTGGAGTGCCTTCAAGGAACAATACACGACGAATTAAAGCATCGGCATGCTGCGCTTCTTCCTGCATTTCATGGTCAATGCGCTCAAAAATTTTGCTTAAACCCCAATCTTCATACATACGCGAATGAATCAGGTATTGATCGCGAGCAGCCAGTTCGCCACCAATCAACATATTTAAATAGTCTACGACTTCTGGATTGCCACGCATTTGCTGTACTCCCTTTCTTAATCCAGTCATTATGGACACATTCAGGCAAAATTGCAAAAGTTAATTATTGTAAACCCATGATTTTTATAAAATTAAAATGAGAAACATACGCATTTGCAATATAACTTAAAAATTCCCATATATAAAACAACTGCTTGGCAAAACTTAGCTTTAAAAATGACAATACAATGATTTTGCATCATTTTGTAAATATTGAAAGAAACCATACTTTGACGCTCAAGTATCGTAAAAAACGCCTAAAAAGCGGATTTTAAAACCCAGCTGCTTTATGATAGTCACGAGTTCCATCACTTTCTTAAAATAATGACAAATCTAAATACATCTGCACCCATTTTAGTCACAGGCGCAACAGGCTATATTGCCAGTTGGGTCATTAAAAACCTGCTTGAACAAGGACATACCGTACACGCGACGGTGCGTGATCTGAATAAAACCCACAGTTTTCAACATCTGACTGATATCGCGGCAAAAAGCACAGGCAACTTACAATTATTCCAAGCCAACTTACTTGAAGAAGGTGCTTTTGATGCCGCCATGCAAGGTTGTGAAATCGTGCTGCACATGGCCTCGCCTTTTGTGGTCACCAATTATAAAGATGCAGTTAAAGACATTATTGAACCTGCCGTCATAGGCACCGAAAATGTATTAAACAGCGTTAATCGTACTGCATCGGTAAAGCGTGTAGTGGTGACTTCAAGTATTGCTGCAACCTATGGCGATGCGATTGATATTTTAAATACGGCCAATAATCGCTTTGATGAAAGTCACTGGAATACCAGCAGCAGCCCTGAGCATCAGCCTTATCCTTATTCAAAAGTGGCAGCTGAACGCAAAGCTTGGGAAATGGCAAAGGCACAAAACCGCTGGGATTTGGTCTGTATCAACCCTGCTTTGGTGCTTGGCCCATCGTTGACCAAAAACACCCAATCGGGCAGCGTGGAAGTGTTATTGCAGTTTGCCAACGGTATGACCTTGGCAGGTGTCCCTGCTATGTGGAATGGCATTGTCGATGTGCGTGATGTTGCCGATGCTCACATTCAGGCCGCATTCAACCCTGCTGCTGAAGGTCGCTATATTATTAGCGGTGGCACACTCAGCTTATTGGAAATGGGCAAAATTTTAGCGCAGTACTTTGGACGTAAATACCCTTTCCCACGCAATCAGTTACCTAAATTTGCCTTTAAAGCCTTTGGCCCTCTACTTGGTTTTTCCCGTAAATTTGTGGAACTGAATATGGGCTACCCAATTTATTTTAATGCGGAAAAAAGTCAGCGTGAATTGGGTATGCACTACCGCAATATTGAAACCAGTCTAGTCGAACATTTTCAGCAACTCATTGATGATGGCATTGTGAAGAAACGTTAAACCTTCGACTTCTCTCAGTAAAAACCAAGGCACTTCATCGTTGAAGTGCCTTTGTACCTATTAGTGGATAAAATGTAGGATGATGCTTATTCAAGCACACCATATTCCTGCATCAGCTGAATAAACTCAGCTTCATTCATGACCTGCACACCCAACTTCTCGGCTTTTTCCAGCTTTGAGCCAGCTTTCTCACCCGCCACGACACATTTGGTTTTACCCGAAACACTACCACTCACCCGTGCACCCAAAGCCTGCAACAACTGAGTCGCTTCATCGCGTCCCATTTGGCTCAACGTCCCTGTAATCACCCAACTTTCACCATTCAAAGGCTGACGTGTCGGTGCAATCGGAGCATCCCAATGAATGCCTGCAGCTAATAAACGATCCAACACTTCTAAATTATGCGGCGCTTGGAAAAAGTCCAAAATCCATTCTGCCGTAATATCTCCCACATCTGGAGTTTTCTTTAACGCTTCTAAATCAGCTTCACGCAAAGCCTCTAAAGTCTGAAAAGTATTGGCAAGCATCCGCGCGGTGGTTTCGCCCACACCACGAATTCCCAAGGCATAAATAAACGCAGCCAAAGTAGTTTTTTTGCTGTTTTCAATCGAGTCAATCAAGTTTTGAACCGACTTCTCACCCATTTTTTCAATGCCGAGCAAAGTGTCGCGGTGTTCGTGTAAATGATAAATATCAGCCACATTTTGTAGCAAGTTCAGATGCAGTAATGACTCCACCCAACGATCACCCAAACCTTCAATATCCATGGCTTTACGTGACACAAAATGACGAATCGCTTCAATACGCTGTGCCGCACAATACAAACCGCCTGAACAACGCGCCAAAGCCTCACCTTCAGGCATCACCACAGGCGAATCACACACAGGGCATTGTTCAGGTAAATGCACTTCTTGCGCATCGGCAAGGCGAAATTCAGGCCAGACTTTTTCAACTTTGGGAATCACATCACCACTACGGTAAACACTGACCGTATCGCCTAAACGCACATCCAAACGGTGAATTTCACCAATATTATGCAAAGTAACATTGGATACCGTCACACCACCTACCGCAACGGGGTTTAAACGTGCCACAGGCGTCAACGTACCTGTGCGCCCCACTTGCCAATCAATATTTTCAATGGTGGTTAAAGCGGCAACTGCAGGGAATTTATAGGCAGTCGCCCAGCGCGGCTCACGACTTAAAAAGCCCAATTGCTGTTGCTGTTTCAAGTCATTGACCTTGACCACCATGCCATCAATTTCAACGCTTAAATTCGGACGCTCAAGGTTAATTTGCTCATAGACCGCCTGAACCTCTTGAATGCTCTTACAGACAAAATGACGTTCACCAATTTCAAAGCCAAACTGCTCCAACCATGCCAAACTGTCGGACATGGTACTTTGTCCATGAGGTGGCACACATTGCGCAATGCCATAAGCATAGAATGCCAAAGGACGTGATGCCGCTATCTTTGGATCTAACTGACGCAAACTTCCTGCTGCTGCATTACGTGGATTAGCAAAGGTTTTTTCACCTTTAGCTATATTGGCCGCATTGAGTTTTTCAAAACCAAGTTTTGGCATCAACACTTCACCGCGCACTTCCAAAAGTTCAGGAATGGCAGCTTCTGTTGCAGTCAAGACTTTAGGTAAATTGCGGATGGTTTTGACGTTGTGGGTAATATCTTCCCCAGTTTCCCCATCACCACGGGTCACACCACGCACTAAAACACCGTGCTCATACCAAAGTGAAATCGCCAATCCATCAAATTTAAGTTCGACATCGTATTCAATATTTTGATTAGGCAAACGCTCTTCGACACGTCTTGCAAAAGCAAATAATTCTTCCTGATTAAACACATTGCCTAAAGACAACATGGGTACGGCATGCCTAACCGTAGTGAACTTCGCCAAAGGGGTGCCACCGACTTTATTGGTCGGTGTATCGGGTTGTACTAAATCTGGATGCTGTTGCTCTAACGCTTTGAGTTGATGGAAAAGCTGATCATATTCGCTGTCTGCAATTGTCGGTTGATCCATCACATAATAGGCATGATTGTGCTTGGCAAGTAGTTGAATCAATTGACGCATTTGCGTCACGACAGTTAAATCTACAGACATATTTTCCACCATAAAAAAGGGCGGTCTTGTTCCGCCCTTCTGTTTCTATGTAGCCGAGGCTACCATTTTGCTGACAGCATTATAAAAATGCCTACCACAAGTTGCAATTTATCTCAGATCACTTTGATCAATAATACTCTACGCAATTATGCTTACATTGCGCACAAATGCAGCATGTTAGCTATGACTTGCCTGACCCGCACGATAATCAATCGCTTGATGACGCCAGTGCTCACGTAATTGTGGGGTAAATTCCAAATGGTTTTGGTCATAGACCGTACCATCAATTTCACGCGCAATCAGTCCCGAAATACTAACCATGGTGTCAAAAGCATTTTGCACATCGCTATGCGGTAAAGCGAGGAAAAATGCCAAACCTTTAACCTGTTCAGTCGATAGCGTTTCTAAATCAAAGCCATCTGCGCCTTCATCATTAATTTGTAGCACAGAGAATAATAGCTTAGTGCCATCTTCGTTATAACGATGGAAACATGACATTTCACCAAAACGCAAACCGTATTTCATCAATACTTTTAAGGCCTTATCACCCGAAAGTATGCGACGCTCTGGGAATACATTCAGCGCAATAAAAGATTCCGCTGTGGCCAAAGCACTTTCTTCATCCATGATTTTTTGTTCATGCAAGTGCGAATCTAAAATGCTGCTTTCTTCGTTAAATTCTGAAATTTCCGCAGTTTCAATGTGTTGATTCAGGCTGTATTCATTTGATGTTTTGGCCTGTTCACTGGTGTTTGGCTCAGTTTCTGCGATTACCTGTTGAATTTCATCTGACAATGAATATTCGGTCGTGTTAGATGTGGTCGATACTGTTGCAGTGCTTGGCTCAGCGACATCGGCAGTTACTGGCGCTGTTTCAGTCGTTACCTGAGCAGTCGTTTCAGAGGCATCTTGAGCTGACACATCGGTCTGTAGATTTGCCGTAGATTGAGTCGCTTCAGTACTTTTATCTGCAGTATCATCAGAAAATGCCTGTGGTTCAGTCTTGGCAGAAACTGGGGGTTCATGAACGGCATCTGCAGTCAAAGTCGGTTCTACCCGAACTGGAGTGGCGTCGCTCTGCAATTGATCACGTACATGCCGTGGAATAATTGGTTTTTGACTATCTGCATTAAACTGCAATTCAGAGTCCAATGACGGCGCTGAATCTGCTGGTTTTTTCAGAATCATTTTTAAACCAAACGCCATGATCACAATAGCGATGACAATTCCAACGATTGTGGTGATTTCCATATTATGCCTCCGCGACTAGGCCGTATTCTGCGGCTTCTTCTAAATTTACGGTTACTAATTTTGAGGTTCCCGGTTCAGGCATGGTAACACCTAAGAGGTCGGTTGCCATCGTCATAGCAAGTTTATTATGTGTAATGTAAATGAATTGCACTTGTTCAGAAAGTTCTTTTACTAAATTACAAAAGCGCCCCACGTTAGCATCATCTAACGGTGCATCAACTTCATCGAGTACGCAAAATGGCGCTGGGTTTAAACGGAAGATTGCAAAAACCAAAGCCAAAGCTGTCAGTGCTTTTTCACCCCCTGAAAGTAAGGCCAAAGAACTGTTGCGCTTACCTGGTGGACGCGCCATCAATTTCACCCCAGATTGCCAGTCATCTTCCAAGCTCAGACTCGCTTCACCGCCATTAAAGACTTTAGGAAACAACTCCTGCAATTCGGTATTCACCTGATCAAAAGTATTCATAAACAGTTTACGAGTTTCCTGATCAATACTTTTCATTGCCGCCTGTAACTGCGAAACGGTATTTTCCAAGTCTTCAATTTGATGGCTTAATTCTGCAAAACGGGCAGATACTTCTTCATATTCTTCCGAAGCCGCCAAATTGACCGCACCCAATTTATCAAACTGTTGCTGCGCTTTCGCCAGTTTTTGTTGATGCGCAGCGACATCAATCTGCAAACCTGTGATGATCTCGCTGTTTAAATCTTTTAACTGTTCAGAATAATGCTGATAGTCCGACTTTGCCGATTGCCATGCCAAGCGCTTTTCTTCGAGTTTGGCACGTAATTGTTCATCTTGCTGCTGTTGCTGCTGCCGTTGCTCGGTCAGTTGCTGCTGTTTGGACTGCACACTGTTCAATTCCACTTGCCATTCCTGCCAAGTTTTTTGCAGCTTTTCAGTCTGCTGCTGCTGCTCTGAAAACTGAGTTTCCAAGTCAGGCAATTCCAACTGAACAGGATCGACAAACTTTTTGGCTTGTTCCATTTGCGCCACAATTTGTTGATATTGTGCTTTTAAGAAAGTGGCATCTTTTTCTAACAGTTCAATTTGCTGCTGAGTTTGTACCGCTTGACGACGTAACAGATCCACTTCTTGTTGCTGCTGCTGAAACTGTTGCTGTGAACTATCCAGCTGCTCATTCAGCTGCTCGACCTGAAATTGCAAGATTTTATACTGCGGTAAGGCTTGCTCAAGTTTAAAAGCCAAAGCATGCAAATCAATTTCCAGATCATCTTTTTGCATGGCATCTTCTTCAAGCTGCTCATCTAATTGTGCCAATTGATGCTGTAATTGCTGTTGCTGTACTGCAAAAGCCTGTGCCGCACTTTCGGCTTTCGCCATTTGCACATCTAGCGTTTGCAAGGCTTGCTGTTGCTGTTTGAGCTGTTGCTGTTGTTGCTGCAATTGCTGCTGCAACTGTTTTACCTGTTGCTGCAATTCAGGCAGTTGCTGTTCTGCTTGCTCATATTGTGGCAGTTGCAACGCCAACGCCTGTTCAATTTCATCCAAGCGAATCCGATGGCTTAATGCCCCTTGCCCTGCCTGTGCCGCTTCATCATAAAACAGCCCGATTACCCAGTCTGCTCCCACATGATAACCATCTAAACTAAGGATAGACTGCCCTGCTTGTAATTGCACTTGCAATGCCAAAGCCTGCGATAAACTTTCTGTAATTGCGACACTTTGCCACAAGCTACTTTGCGGTGAAGCAATCCAGTCACTGAGCGACTCACACCCCGAAAGCTGTATTTTTGATGTTTTTGAATCTACAGCCAAATGAATTTTTAGCTGACGTGCGCGGCTGTCCTGAAATTCAATATCTGCTTCTACCACCTGCGCAGATAACCATTTAGCCAAGAACTTTTCAATTAAATTGGCATGTGGTTTCGCCACATCTGCAAGTTGTAATACTTGCATCAACTGCACCACATCGGTTTGGGCTTTTGGACTTTGCTTAATGAGCAATTGATTGAGGTTTTTCTGTTCTGACTGCAAAATCTGAATCTCAGATTTTAAGGTCGCACACTGTGCTTTGTGCTCATTATAGTTGGTCTGCAACGTGGCGAGTTGCTGAGTGCTGTCTTGAATATTCTGTTCTAGTGTTAGCATTTCAGCCTGCAAGCGGGTCTTTTCGTCTTGCAGTTGTTGCATTCCCTCTTGCTGATCTTGCGGCTGAATTTGTGCAAACTGCTGTGTCAGGGTTTGTTTTTGCTGTTCAATACGGCTGATATTTTTGGCTAACTGCTCACTTTGCGCCTGCATGTGCACATGCTTTTGTTGTTGCTGTTCTACTTGCGCTTTGACTTGGGCATATTGTGCAGCTTGGGTTTGTTGCTGTGCTTTTAAATCCTGAAATTGCTGGCTCTGCTGCTGCGCCAAATGATCTTGCTGCTGTAGATTTTCCTGTTGGTTTTCTTGCTGATCGACCAAACTCTCTAGCTGCAATTCAATCAACTGCAAACGCTCTTTGGTTTGTGCTTTTTGTTGTTCAAGCTGCGATAAAGTCGCGGTATTTTGCTGAAACAAACTTTGTTTTTGTTCCAAAGTCATTTTCAGTTCAGCCAGTTTCTTTTCTGCCTGTTGCCATTCTTGCTGTAGCGGTGTCGATTGCTGAATCAAACGCTGAAACAACTCACTGGTCGCAGTTAAGTCATGTTCCAAAGTGGTCAGCTCAGAGCGCACCAATTTAAAACTTTCCCCTAACTCATTCATACTCAGGGTATATTCTTGCTGTAAACGTGCACTTTGTTCACACTGAAAAGACAACACTTCGACTTTAATGGTGCGAATTTCGCTCTCAAGCGCTTTGTATTGAATTGCTGTTTCTGACTGACGTTTTAAGGTTTTTAATTGCGATTTTAGTTCTGAAGCAATATCTTCCAAACGCGCCAAGTTCTGCGTGGTGTGATCCAAATGCAGCATGGTTTCACGACGACGCGCCTGATAACGTGACACGCCTGCCGCTTCTTCAATAAACACCCGCATTTCTTCAGGTTTAGCATCAACCAAACGATTAATCATGCCCTGTTCAATAATTGCATAAGAACGCGGGCCTAAACCTGTACCCAGAAAAATATCGGTGATGTCACGACGACGACACTTGGTTCCATTTAAAAAATATTCAGACTTACCATCACGGTTGACCTGCCGACGTACCGACAGTTCATTATAGGCGTTATAAGCACCGCCCAATTTGCCATAGGTATTGTCAAAACGCAGTTCAACACTGGCTACACCTACAGGTTTGCGTTTGGCAGTTCCTGTGAAAATTACATCCTGCATACTGCCGCCACGCAACTGGCGCGCACTAGATTCGCCCATCACCCAACGAATGGCGTCAATCACATTGGATTTACCACAACCATTCGGCCCCACCACAGCGGTACGGTTGGCTTTAAAATGTAAGGTCGTACTGTCGGCAAAAGATTTGAAGCCAGAAAGTTTTAAGCTGCTTAAACGCATAATGTCCCAATTAACGGCGTGAACGTCTTGCCCATGCAAGCTCGATCTGTTTCATACGGGTCAGAGATTCCAACACCAAGTTGCGCAAGTGTCGGCAAAAATCTTCCATAAATAAAGTGGCTTGTTGTGATTTTCTGCTTAAAATTGCATCACTCACCAGTTTAAATAATTCAAAAGATTCTTGTAACTCCCGACGCGAAGTATTTAAGGTCAAAAAGTAACTGCGTCTTAACGATGGCAATAACTCTTGATAGAACTTCATTAAATATAAATTTCCCACCATATCAGGCTGCCGTGCCAGATATTGAAAAATTAAATCATAAAACTTTTCAGTATTGCCCAAGCGACATTGCTCTGCCAGTTGCAGCAAAAGTTGTTGTAAGGCTTCAGCTTCATGCATTCGCCACGTGTCCGCAATACGCTGCACAATATAACCCAATAACAAACTGCTGCTGTCAAACAAAGCTCGGACTTGCTGTGCCGACATTTCCGACACAATTGCACCACGACGTGGAAAAATTTCAATCAGATGAGTACGTTGCAATAACAACAGCGCTTCACGTACCGAACCACGACTCACGTCCAGTTCTTTGGCGATGCGCAATTCCTGAATATGCTCACCTTCAACCAAATCACCGCTAATAATCTGTTCTGCGATGTGTCGGGCAATTTGTTCCGATAAACTTTCTGATTCTTGTTGTTGCATACTGTTCCTATCTTGTTTTTATAAGATGCAGTGATGAAAATTCGGAGCTACTCTCATTTAAGACATCTCAGGATCATCCTTCGACTGCAAGCATAGCTCCGATACAAGCATCTTTCTTTTTACTGCGAAACAGATCACAACGCCATGACATTGTCCGACAATTTCATGGCGCTAGAGCCAATTTTACATGGCTTAAAACAAAGAAAATAGCGACTCAACTTAGAAAAATACTCGCATACCCTGATATACAAAATAACAGCCAACGGTGGTCAACAAGCAGGCAAAACATTTTTTCAACATCGCTGGCGATAACAAATGTGCCACTTTCGCACCAACTTTGGCAGTAATAAAGCTCATCACACTAATGCCTATAAATGCATAAATGTGGATATAACCAATGGTATTGGGTACTGCAACTTCGGCTTGCTTACCAAACCACATAAAGCCTAATGCGCCCGCCACCGCAATTGGCAAACCACAAGCGGCTGAGGTTGCTACCGCTTTTTGCATGACCACGCCGTAACGGTTTAAGTACGGCACTGTTAAACTGCCACCGCCAATCCCAAAAATTGCAGAGGCAATGCCAATCCCACCGCCCGCCATGACTTGCTTTGCAGTTGAAGGCAAATGATGTGAAGGATCAACCGCAATATTTGCGCCTCTAAACATCTTAAAAGCCACCCACAGTGCAAAACCGCCAATTAATAATTGTAAGCCTTGCCCCGAAAGGAAATCGGCAATACCTGCACCAACAAATGCACCCACAATTAAACCAGGCGCAAGATTACGAAATACAGGCCACATCACCGCACCTTTTTTATGGTGTGCCGTAACTGAGCTGATCGAAGTTACAATAATGGTTGCCAATGATGTCCCCACCGCCATGTGCATTAACACCGATGGGTCATAATTGAGTTGAGTGAACACAATATATAAAATTGGCACAATAATTAAGCCGCCGCCCACGCCAAACAGCCCTGCTGCAAATCCAGCAATTGCACCAATCAATAAATATATGATTAACTCCATAAATATATTCCACTATTTGTAAATTCGTATGGATGTAGAAACCCGACAACTGCAACAACAACTCACAGAAGCAGGACAGCTTCCAGAAGTACTCATCCTGAAGCCGATTACCACTTCCACCAATGATGATGTACGGGAAATTGCACAAAAAGGTGTGCAGAGTGTCTTGGTATGCAGTACCAGACAAACGCATGGTCGAGGACAACGTCAACGGCAATGGGTATCACCCGAAGGGAACATCTATTTAAGCACATTGCTAAATTTACGAACACCTGTAAATGGGCGTTTGGCTTTAGAAATTGCGTTAAATATCTTGCAAATGCCGAGTCTACAGGCGCTGAATCTACAAGTAAAATGGCCAAATGACTTATACAGCCCGCAAGGCAAATGGGGCGGCATCTTAATTGAGCCAATTTCTGCACAGCAAGTCATTGTTGGGGTTGGGCTTAATCTTGCACCTGTCAGCTCAGCAGTTATTGATCAAAAAACCACATCTTTAACCGAACTGGGTTTGGTATCTATTGATCGTGTGCGCCTGATCGCAGAGCTTTATCTTGCCATTCAACAAGCCTGCGACTGGTTTAATCACGATTGCTATAATTTGGCATCTCGCTTCAATCATCATGCCGCATTTATGCAACAACAAGTTGAATTTGAACATTTTAAAGGTACTTGTCAGGGTACTTTTTTAGGCATTCAGGATGATGGCGCAGTGCAAATTGAAACGGCACAAGGGCTTGAAGTTTTTTATCAGGGACGTTTACGCCCTATCGATCATGCCGAGTCATCTTCATGAAAAATTTATGGCTAGATATTGGTAACACCCGCCTGAAATATTGGGTCACAGAACAAGACCGCATCATCGAACATGAAGCAGAATTGCATTTGCAATCTCCTGCCGATTTGTTGCTGGGTTTGATTCAACACTTTAAAAGTCTGAATGTGCATAAAGTAGGCGTGTCATCGGTACAAGATCAGAAGAATAATCAACGCATTCACTTGATTTTAAAAACCCTGAATGTGCCTGTGATTTATGCCAAAGTGCATGCAGATTATGCAGGTTTGCATTGTGAATATGATATTCAACAACTGGGGATAGATCGCTGGCTGCAAGTGCTTGCCGTGGCAAATGACCCACAAGAAAATTATTGTGTCATTAGTTGTGGTACGGCGCTGACTATTGATTTGGCGGATGGACTGACGCATTTAGGCGGCTATATTTTACCGAACTTATATTTGCAACGTGATGCACTGATTCAAAACACCAAAGGCATTAAAATTCCCGATGCTGCATTTGATGAACTCACCCCAGGACGCAGCACCATTGATGCTGTTCATCATGGTATTTTACTCGGCTTGCTCAGCACCATTGAGCATGTAATTCGACAGTCACCACGTAAACTGATTTTAACGGGTGGCGATGCACCGCTGTTTGCCAAATTCTTGCAGCAATATCAACCGCAAGTCGAGCAAGATTTATTGCTCAAAGGTTTGCAGCGTTATATTCAATATGCAACCCATGAAGTGCACTAAAAACCAAACATTGCTCCATCTACGCTGATAAATCTTTCGGTGTAGCTGTCATCTACGAATAAAGAACAACAAAAAAGCAGGCGCATTTTTATGCGCCTGCTTTTTTAACACTTTGATTCTAAGATGTTTTTAACAATTATTTCTTGGTTGGGTCGTTGCCACCAAACAATGGCCCCATACCGCCGCCACTGAATTGCTTTTGTAAACCGCCCAGTGAACGCATCATTTTTGCCATGCCCGATGGATTGGCAAATTTTTTCATCATTTTTGCCATTTGTGCATGTTGCTTGATCAACTTATTCACTTCTGACACATCCATACCACAACCCGCAGCAATACGTTTTTTACGGCTTGGATTCATCAGGTCTGGGTTACGACGCTCTTTGATGGTCATCGACTGGATAATCGCTTCCATCTTTTTCACTTGCTTTTCAGGATTGGCTTGCGCAATTGCATCTTGAATACCTGAGTTGCTCATGCCAGGCAACTTGTCTAAGAAGCCCATCATGCCGCCCATTTTATTCATTTGTTCAAACTGCATCAGCATATCTTCAAAGTTGAAGCTGCCGCCTTTTTGCAGTTTTTTCGCCATTTTTTCGGCTTTTTCTTTGTCGATTTTACGTTCAACTTCTTCGACCAAAGACAGCACGTCACCCATGCCCAAAATACGTTGTGCAACACGTTCTGGGTGGAATGGCTCTAGGGCATCGAGTTTTTCACCCATCCCCAAGAATTTAATTGGTTTACCCGTAATCGCACGAACTGAAAGTGCTGCACCACCGCGCGCATCACCATCAGTTTTAGTAAGGATTACACCTGTTAATGGCAAGGCATCATTAAAGGCTTTGGCTGTATTTGCCGCATCCTGACCCGTCATGGCATCGACCACGAACAAGGTTTCAGTCGGTTTAATCGCTGAATGTAATGCCTTGATTTCATCCATCATGTCATCATCGACGTGCAAACGACCTGCAGTATCGACAATTAACACATCAGCAAACTGAATTTTTGCCTGTTCGATGGCACGGTTGGCAATATCGACAGGGTTTTCATTGGCATTTGAGTCAAAGAAAATTGCGCCAACTTCGCCTGCAACCGTTTGTAGCTGTTTAATTGCCGCAGGACGGTAAACGTCGGCAGACACCATCGCCACTTTTTTCTTTTGACGTTCTTGTAAGAAACGTGCCAATTTTGCTGCAGTGGTGGTTTTACCCGCACCCTGCAAACCTGCCAATAACACCACAACCGGTGGCTTGGCAGCAAGGTCAAGGCTTTCATTGGCCTCGCCCATCATTTTTGTGAGTTCGTCATAGACAATTTTGACGAACGCCTGACCAGGGGATAACTGAGTCATCACTTCCTGACCCAATGCCTCTTCCTTAACTTTCGCGATGAATTCACGAGTTACAGGTAACGCCACATCGGCTTCAAGAAGTGCCATACGTACTTCACGTAACGTATCTTTAATATTGTCTTCGGTTAGCTGCCCTGAGCCAGTAACATTTCTTAAACTCTGCGTGAGTCGTTCTGTTAAGGTATCAAACATTGCAAATTCCGCTTAAAATAGCCATTAGCAAAAAAATGTTTCTTTAAAATAGAAAATTTATGCACAAGATGCTATAGGATACTGTAGTTCGCATCGAATTTATATAAATGAATATTCATCATCCTGAAAAAGGTTTGACATGATCAGTCTCCCCTTGGTTTATACGATTTTAGCATTAATCGCTTATACCAGTTCTTTTTGGTATTTATTTTCACATTTAATGTCTAAACGTGCGCCAAATCACTGGTTTATTCGTTCTCTGCTCAGTTTGGGCTTATTGCTGCATGCTGCCGTGTTGTATAACGATATGTGGACGCCGATGGGTGTCAACTACAACGTGTTTAACCTAATGTCATTTACTGCGGGTTTAATGTTGTTATTGAGCTTGCTGTTCAGCAGTTACCGACCTGTAATTGCGCTAAATTTGATTGGTATTCCTGTAGCAGCAGTGGGTTTAATTGCAGGTTTTTCATTCAGCCAACATAATTTATTTATTAACCAAAACTCGATTGGTTTAGATATTCATATTATTTTATCGCTGTCTGCTTATGCCGTATTGTTGATGGCGACCATTCATGCCGTGCTCATGTGGTTTCAAAACCGCGAACTGAAAAACAAACAAAAACGTCGGGTTTGGGTAAATTTGCTGCCGTCTTTGCAAGATATGGAATCTTTGCTGTTTGATATGTTGATTGCAGGTTTTGCCTTACTCACAGTCGCACTAGGTTTTGGTTTCTTTACGGTAGAACATTTCTTTGCACAGCATTTAGCACATAAAACTGCCTTTAGTATTATTTCTTGGTTTGTCTATGGGTCGTTGTTACTTGGGCGTTATAAGTTTGGCTGGCGTGGACAAAAAGCGATTCGCTTTACCATTATTGGCTTCTTTTTATTGGCGCTCGGTTTTATTGGTTCTAAATTTGTGTTGGAAATGATTTTGAGTAAGTAAGGTGTTTTTATTTTGCTCATTCAAAGTGTAGGATGATCAATTATTTAATAGCATAGTCGAGGGGGAATGGGCTGTTTAAATTAAGCCAATCATTTAAATGATTTCTAACGATGTAAGAACTCAATTAAAAGATCTAGTCTAGGATGCACATCAACTGCATGGACTAGATAAAACTTGAGATACAGATCACTGTGTCAAATAAAACAGCTTAAATACCAGAACCTTAGCTACAACCACTTCAATTCAAAACCCTTTTCCTAGACAACCCACAGAAAAAAACGTATAACTCCACTTTTGTTTGAACTGGCAGCATCTTGTGAAACTGATTCTTGCACCCATGGAAGGCTTAACCGACCCCATCATGCGTGATGTAATCACGTCTGTAGGCAGTTTTGACTGGTGTGTAACAGAGTTTATTCGGGTCACAGACAGCATTTTGCCAGACCATATCTACCACACCTATTGCCCAGAACTACTCACCAATGGCAAAACTGCGGCAGGTACGCCTGTGCATGTTCAGTTTTTGGGGAATAATCCTGAAATGTTAGCCGCCAATGCAGCCAAAGTTGCGGCTATGGGTGCACCTGCAATTGATATGAACTTTGGCTGCCCTGCCAAAACAGTCAATCGGCATCGTGGCGGTTCAGTTTTACTCGATGAACCCGAAGTAGTATATGAACTGGTTAAAGCGGTTCGCGATGCCGTTCCTGCTCATATTCCAGTTTCCGCCAAAATGCGTCTAGGCTATATGGATCGGAACTTCATGCTAGAAAATGCGCACGCCATTGAAGATGCAGGCGCAGCATGGGTTACAGTACATGCACGTACCAAAGCCGATGGCTATACGCCTCCCGCATTTTGGGATCAGCTACGTCCTATTCGTGAAGCCTTGAAGATTAACGTCATCGCCAATGGTGAAATTTGGAACAATGCCGATGCCAAACAATGCCAGTTAGAATCGGGCTGTGAAGATTTGATGATTGGTCGTGGTGCGGTCACCACCCCAGACTTGACCCAATGTATTCGTCAAAATTCAGACCTGCCTTTGCTGAGTTGGCAAGATTTGCTGCAACTACAAATTCGCTTTATTCACGGCCCTGCCAAAACAGAAATTGGGATGCTGGGACGTTATAAACAATGGCTCGGCATGATGTCGAAACATTATCCCGAAGCCAAAGCTTTGTGGGATGAAATCAAGCGTCTGAAAAAGCTGGATGAAATCATTGAAAAATTAGTCGCACACGCGACTTAAACAGTGCATCCAGCGAGCTCCAGATTTATCTAAAAAATTTCAGCTTTTATTAGGGTCTGCTCAGTTTTAGCCTACAGCACAAGCCATTTATGAAATGTCAACAGACCCTAGTGAATGTCATTTATTCAACCTTGCTGACAAAGCTTGGCATTTCCCATGCACTGCCTGCAAAACCTTTGCATTGTCCTGCATCGAATTGATAGCTTTTGACAAACTGCTGACCATTCCACGCCCACTCAATTTGACTGAAACAATCGCCAATTCCACGCCCTTTTTGATAGGCAAAAATCTGTCCATTGCTAAATTCTGAAGCAGAATCAGTTACAAATTGCTGTATCTTTTGCAGTTTTTTATCCATAACCCAATAAGCCACACCCCAATTATAAGCCCCTCGCCAACAGCTTGCCTCAACCAACACGCTATCTTGATTTAAGGGATAAGTATGAATCTGCTGTTCTGCTTGTTCAGGTTCAAACAGCATATAACAATCTTCACGATCTACAGTTTTTTGTAAAATTGGATATAACTTTTCTGCACTGGCCGCGGTAAGCACCTGTGCTTTGGCGGTTCGGTGTTGAGGCTGCATGAGAATGTTAATTTTAGGCATCGCTTGCGCTTTTAAGACCTGCGTGGATGCTTGATTGCCTTTTGCCAATATTGCGGAGTCTGTACCCACACGTTTTTGAAATTCATCCATTTTTAGCAACACTGCACTCATGCCTGCATCAGACAATTTCCAGCGTTGTTGACCATGTTTTAACTCGATCACGACATGCTGACGCGCCTGCGCCAACAGCTTTTGCACACTGGCAGCAGATAAATTGGCGATACTTTCATGAAAGTTTAATTGTTGCAAAGTGCGTCCATTTAAAAATAAAGTCGCTTGAGCAATATCTTCTTGAATTTGCAATTGCCCTTGTACAGCACTCTTTGCACCTGCTTGACGGGTCAATAACATACTGATCGGTTGTTCAAAATCATCATCGCTTTGGTAGCCTGCGGCACGGCAGGTTCCTGTATTATCACAGGCCAACTCCCAATCTTGATGCTGAAAATACAGTCCTTGCAAAGCAGTCGGCTGGCTTGAAGCAATCGTTTTTTCAGCAGTGATCGGTGCTGCAAAAATACCAACACTACCGAATAAACCACTGATCGCCAGTAATATTTTTAGATTGCATTTGAAATTCATAATCTTCGCAACTCCTGAAATTGTCATCTATAATTCAACGGCTTAATCAAGGCTAGATTTAACACCTTGCCTACTTAGCTCAATAAAAAAGCACGCCAGAGCATGCTTTTCTAATGCAATTTAACATCAAGATTTAATGCAAAAGATTACGATTCCTGCGTTAAATCCTTGACCGTGGTGCTTGCGCCATTGGTTTTCACCGACTCAATACCTTTGTCACGTGATTGCTCAGAAGTATAGAGCTGACTCGTACCAATAATCTGATGGTTGGCAGCTTTTAAATTAAAATACGGCTTATCATTCTTAGATGTCAGTCGATCATAACGCCCATCATCCTGACTGTTCTTTTGTACCGAAGCGATGCCATTTTTTGCCGATGCTTTCGCCTTATACTGTTCACTGGTTAAGATAATTTCGCCATTCCCAGCTTTAAGTACAAAGCGGTACTGACCATTGCTTGCTTGTGAAATCTCAAACCATCCTGACATACTTGCCCCCAGTTTTCTTATGAGTGGTGAAGTGTGTTGTTGAATGATGCTAGGCTTTAAACTGCCTAAAAATTATTCTTTTCACTTAAAATATAAAGGACTTAGGCACAAGAAAACAGTATTAATTTTGTACACTCTTAAAGTTATTGTTGCTCAATTTGAATACTAAAATACTTTTATAAACTCCATAAAAAAGCGCAGGCAACTCAAGTCGCCTGCGCTGTTGAAATCTGCTTAAACTTAAGCTTTTTTCACATACTCAGATTTTAATTTCATCGCGCCCATACCATCAATTTTACAATCAATGTCGTGACCATCGGCAGCGTCTGGAATTAAACGAATATTTTTCACTTTCGTTCCTACTTTTACAGCAGCAGAAGAACCTTTAATTTTAAGGTCTTTAATCACGGTTACCGTGTCGCCATCTGATAACACATTACCATTTGCATCTTTAATTACTGCAGCCGCTTCTTCAGTTACATCACCTTCTTTCCACTCATGTGAGCATTCTGGGCAAATGAGCAAGTCACCATCTTCATAAGTATATTCTGACTGGCATTTTGGGCAATTTGGCAAAGACATAAAAAACCTCAAAAATTTTATTATAACATTTTTCACTGATTATTCATAAACTTAAAAACCTTATAAAGCATAAGGATAATGGTTGAATAATCCGATGGATTTTTACTCTAACGATGTTAAAGATTGCTCCAAAACACGCTTTAACACCACCACATGATTATGCTGTTCATCTTTTGCAGCGGTAATTAAGGTCACTTTTTGCTGCTGTGCCAGTTGAAGCAGTTCCTGTAAGGTCGCTTCCTGCTGAGTCAGTTCGAGCCGATAACGCTGTTGAAATTCATCCCAGTTTTGTTCAGGGTTTTGGTGATACCACTTGCGTAATTCAGTTGAGGGCGTAATTTCTTTAGGCCACCAATCAATTTGAGCACGCGCTTTAGTCACACCACGTGGCCACAAACGATCGACTAAAACCCGTGTACCATCTGTAGGTACAGCATCCAGATAGGCTCGCTTAATTGCAATATCCATATTGCCTCTTTCTGCTCTACAAGACGCTTACAAGGCTTGATTCTAAAAACAAATCCTTATGCGTCATGCAGAATTAAAAAAGCATGTGATTAACACATGCTTTTGGGAAATCAAATTTATTCTTCGTCTTCGTACTCATCTTCATCATCGTAGACGTAGGCCATACAGCCCCAACCGTCATATTCACCGCCATGCTCTTCGGCAATTTTAGTGAACCACTGTTCTAAATCTACAATGTCTGAATACTCTGGTTCCATATACACATAAATGGTGATAATCCATTCAACAGCATCAGATTCTTCATCTTGAAATAATGAAATTTTTTGCTCTTCTGCCAACAAATACAACGCACATTTTTCGGCTTGTTCTTGTGTGGTAAAAGCAATGGAGTACTCAATTTCATGTGGCTCTGTCAGGTCATCCCCATCTTCATGCATTTGCCAAAGTACATTGCCGTTATCATCATCTGGGAATTGTTCATAGTCACGTGTCATGCGAATATCCTTGTTATCTTTTTAGCCAATATATATCTGGCAAGTGACAAAATAGTGAATTCAACATAGCACAATTTTGCCGTACTTGATCAAGTTTTCTGTATTTTGCCGCTGACTTTAGTCGGACAGCCCTACAGAGTCTGCACCTTATAGATACAACTTATCCTTAAGCATTCACTGCCAGTTTTACTGGCTGTGTGGTGTCAGTGCCCTGTTGCTTAAGGCCAATCACTAAAGATGCAAATTTTAACTCTTCAAGACGAAGTGCCAAGTAAGATTCTAAAATTTTGCTATGTCCAAAAGATGCCGCATAGTGATTAAGCAAGGTGAAATCATCCTGCAACGCTTGTAGAGATTCCCCTAAATTGTGTTGGTTCAACTGGGCTAAATATAAGTCTGCTCTGCTGTTAAATGCGTGACTAAGTAATGTTACCGCAGAAAGACGACGCTGCTCATCTACAAATGCACAATAAGCCATTTCATTATTTTGAATCGCTTGCATAATTTTTTGACGTACCTGTACTAAATGCTGTGCTGCATCAGACTGGCTATAGTCTTCAATTAAATGATCGAGTAACTGCTGTGCTGGCAATTGAAACGCGGGGGTATTCTCTTCAATTTTATGATAAAGCGCGGCAGTCACCTGCTCTAGCTTTTGACGTTCTTCTGCTAAATGATAAAAAGCACCTAATTGTTCTTGAGCTGCTTTTAGGGTTTTAGCTTTGGCTTTTTGTTCGTGTTCGACTAAAAAATTACTGACTTTTTCAATTTTTTGTTTGCATTGATCACGCATGTTTTCTGCTTCAGACTTGACCATTTCTACAAACATTTCAACTTGTTGGCGACGCTCCTGCACATATTGTTCAACATCTAAAATATCTTGATAATGCTGCAAACTTTCCACACGGTTTTTCAAACTCCCTACTTCTACCCGAAGCAGCGTGAGCTGATGCTCTAACTCGTTACTTTCCAACTCATCTGTTGCCAAATTGGTACGGGTACGGTCTAAATTAGTTTGTAATGATTGAATACCTGCTGATAATTCACGGCTGCGTAATGTTTGCCAAAAAACAATCACCACAAGAACTACAATTATTGCGCCCAATATATACAACATAACTTTGCCTCCCACCCCATCGGCCTGCCCCGTTCAAGTGATGCGTTTTTCACGCTAAAAATCACTTCAACCTCCAGTTGCAGCCCCAAACACTCAACACAAAATTTTCAAAATAACCAATCAACCTCCTTTTTATGCAAGGAAAATGAATATCTACGGTTATAGCGCTAAATTAACTAGTTCTTGGGATGAAGGCTATCCCAAATTTTGAGTATTTTCACAATAATTTGAAAAAAATGTGACTGTTAGAAAGAAAGTGATTAAAAAGGAAGCTGTGCCCGAATTTCTACAGTTTCATGGCTCAACGGCTGGGTAAACGCCAAATAGCTGGCATGCAACGCCATTCGTTTTAAAGGACTTTGTTGCGGCTGAGGATGATATAACTTATCGCCTGTGATTGGGTGACCAATATATTGCATGTGTACCCGCAACTGATGCGAACGCCCTGTAATTGGCGTCAGCAATACACGGGTAATATCTTCATCGGCCCGATATTCCAAAGCCTGATACAGCGTTTGTGCAGGCTTGCCTAAATCGAAATGCACAATTTGCCGTGGGCGGTTTTCCCAGTCGGTAATTAACGGCACATCGACACTGCCTTGCCCCTCAAGCTGCCCCTGAATTAAAGCTATATAGTTTTTTTTGACCGTTCGGGCCTGAAACATTTTACTTAATGCAACTTCTGCATCACGGTGCTTGGCGAACATTAAAATACCGGATGTCGCCATATCTAAACGATGGGCAATTTTTGCACTGGGATGTTGAGCTAAAACCCTTAAATAGGCACTGTCCTGATGTTCAGGCAAACGTCCCGGCACAGACAACAAACCTGCGGGCTTATCAATCACCAGCAAATCATCATCTTCATAGACAATTTCTAAAGGTTCTTGTGGTGGTGCATAAATAAAGTTGTCGTTTAAAGCCATGAACATACAGCATAAAAAGCGGTGCGGGCAAAATATCAAGCACAGCCCGAACTGTCAATTCAGTCGGGCGATGTGCTTTTTAATGTAAAGATTTAGATTTTGAATTGGCTGAGTCTGCCAAGCTAAATCTGCCAAGCTAAATCTGCCAAACTTAGTCTGCCAAACTTAGTCTGCCAAACTTAGTCTGCCAAACTTAGTCTGCTAAATAGTATTCCACCGTAGACACCACACGTACTTTTTTCAAATATGGCGTGTTGCTGTCACGGTCTTCAATACTAAATACGCCCTGATTGGCCGATTTAATTTTGCCTAAACGACTGTCAGAATCTGCAGCAAATTTTTCTGCAACACTGCGGGCATTTTGTGTGGCTTGCTCAATCATGGCAGGTTTAATGTCATTGAGTTGGGTATATAAATATTCAGTGCGTTGCCCATAATCTTCACCACCAAAGGCTATTCCATTTTTGCCTAAATCGACCAAGCGACTTTGTGCGCTGCGCACTTTATCAATATTTTTGGTATAGACCGTAATGGTTTGATGTGCGGTATAACGTAAAGCGACATTGCCATCGCCACCATATTGTTGGGCGTATTTATCGGTAATTACAGGTGCAGCAATGGTGATTTCTTCAGGACTAAAACCTTCATTTTTTAAAAAGTTTTGAATTTGGGAGGTTTGGCTTTGCATGGTGTCATATAATGCTGCCAAGTCTTGACTGGCAGTACTAAAACGAATTGGCCACACCGCCACATTGGCTTTTACTTCACGTTCAGACAAACCTTTGACTGAAACTACACGCTCATATTGTTTAATTTTAAGTGCGCTATTGCCTAAAATCCAACCCGCCAGCACCATCCCCAAACAAATTAGACCGCCTAAAATCAGTGCAGGTTTAAATTGATTCATGTTTACCAACTCCTTAAATTGCGGGCTTTTCGCCTCTATTTCGATGACCGTGTGTTTTTAATGTACTGTTTAAAGCGGTTGTTTCTATGCTTTTCGATGCTTGTTTATAGAGTTCTAAATCAAGATCGCATCATGTACAGCGCGATAAGTGGCGCGATATTCAATAGCAATACCCCAATTTTATAGACTGCCATGCCGCCATAATGAATGGCATCAAAACTTGCATCTGACAGTTTAAACCATCTGCCATGTAACTGTCGAAGCCAGTCATGCGCGAAAATCACCACCACAAGCCACAGCATTAAAATGGTATAGTTAATCAGTGCGCAGGTCAGTAATAAACGACACCAAAAATCGTAATCAACACTCATATCCCACCTAATTAGATGTGGATGATCATTACAAATTAACAGATTTAAACGAAAAACTTGATGGGAGTTTTGTAGCGGAAAGATGGTTTAAAATTCATTTAAGTCTTTATTTTTTGATAATTTTATTTCTTGATCTTGTTTTGTTTTTTATATTTTTAACAATATTCTTTAGGGTGTTAGGGAAAACAACTGTGGTTTACTTCAACTATCATGCTGGATAAGCCATGATCTTATAGCCTATAAACTTCTGGTTTATAGCGTCCTAAGCCGAATCGAGACCTTTTGGGTAAGTACTACACGCACGTTGTACGCAACTGGTAGCAATCTACTCTTTTCGATCCCCATCACACCCTTGAGATATATAGTAGTGATTTGAGCATGGGATTGTTTCCCCAAAATGATTTAATTTTTATATTTTTTTGAATTTTTTATTACATTTTTAACAATATTTTAAAATATTTCCCAGGTAGGCAATTTTTATGCGCTTAAACCATCAAATAAAGCAGAAATATTGAATTTATTACCACATATTTTATGAAATGGTTTCAAACTGCTCCTGAAAGACTTATATCGAAGATTCTGCGACTTTCTTTTTGCCACGAATCCATCGAATAGCCCAAATTAAAGCAATGACCACCACAAACACCACTAACACAGGCACAATTAAAGACAATACCGAAAGTACTGCTGCACCAATCCACTCTCCTGTAGAAACGATAGGATTCCCAACCCCACCTGTAGTTGCAGTCGATACCCCACGTACCGCAACCGTGCTCATTTGCACTACACCCGCTGTACCTCCACCCACAATAATTGCCGAAGCCCAACTGGCAAATTGCGACATTTCGCCACTGCTTACTGCCATAGTGGTGAGTGTTCCTGCAATCATGGCAGCAGGTGTGGCAACGGTGTCGAGCATATTATCGACCCACGGCACATAATATGCGGCTATTTCACTGACTGTTGCTACAGCCAAAGCTAGACAAACAGCAGGCATTGCCAGCCATTCAAAACCTTTTAAAGGTTCAAACCACCCCATCAGTGCTGCAACACTCATAACCAATAATGGTACGAAAACCCGAAAGCCACTGGCAGCACTCAGACCAATGCCAACACATAAACCGAGTATTGTTTCCATGCTGTACCTCATTGTTTGTGGTTTCTATGGCTAAAATAGCAAAAAGCCCCATCGGGTGATAGGGCTTTAGATTAAAAACAGGATCAGCTGTTTTTGTCGTGTAGCTTAGGCAACCTTGTTGTTATATTGGGTGCCATGGCATTTGGTACACGGTGGTAGACGGTCTGTACCAATTTCTAAGTAAACGCGATGCCCGCATTGGACACAAAAATAGAAGCCTGTTCCTGGTTTATCACCTGCAGTTACCATCTTTGTTCTCCGTGTGGTTTAGAAATGGTCAATCCAGTATATCTATTCTGTGATGATTGTCTATTGTCCATTTTGACAGGTGATGATGGCAATTGGGCTAAGCATGATTTAGGCAGAAAATTAAGTCAGGTTTACAAGGAGTTTGCCTATGCAATCTAGGACAATCCCCATCTCAATAAAAAAAAGACCCTATCATTTGGATAAGGTCTTTTTGTAAAAATAATTAACTAGATCATTTTAGATCAAAGCATCAAGCCACATTCCCTTCCAAGAAGTCCTGTGCAAAACGTTGCAATACACCGCCCGCTTCATATACAGACACTTCTTCTTCGGTATCTAAACGGCAAGTCACAGGCACTTCAATCATTTGATTTTTGCCGTCTGCAGTTGAACGCTCAATCACCAAAGTTAAGTCTGAACGTGGCGCAATATTACCCATCACGCTATAGAGTTCTGTACCATCCAAACCTAAAGTTTTACGGTTTACACCCGCTTTAAACTCAAGTGGCAATACGCCCATGCCCACCAAGTTGGTACGGTGAATACGCTCAAAACCTTCAGCGACAATTGCTTCCACACCAGCAAGACGCACACCTTTTGCAGCCCAGTCACGGCTAGAACCCTGACCATAGTCAGCACCTGCAATAATAATTAACGGCTGTTTACGGTTCATATAGGTTTCAATCGCTTCCCACATACGCATTACTTCGCCTTCTGGCTCAACACGCGCTTTAGAACCTTGCTTAATTGTGCCGTCTGAACGTACCACCATTTCATTAAACAATTTTGGATTCGCCAAAGTTGCACGTTGTGCCGTCAGGTGATCACCACGGTGCGTTGCATAAGAGTTGAAATCTTCTTCTGGCAAGCCCATTTTTGCCAAGTACTCACCTGCTGCCGAATCTAAAATAATCGCATTCGATGGAGATAAATGGTCTGTGGTGATGTTATCGCCCAAAATTGCCAAAGGACGCATATTGGCTAAAGTACGTGGTGCCGCTAATGCACCTTCCCAATACGGCGGACGACGGATATAAGTACTTTGTGGACGCCAGTCATATAGCGGACTTTCAGATTTTTCTGACTCACCCAAATCAAACATTGGGATATACACTTGGCGGAATTGTTCAGGTTTAACTGACTCTTTCACCAAAGCATCAATTTCAGCATCAGATGGCCAAATATCTTTTAAGTAAATTGGGTTGCCATTTTGATCGGTGCCTAATGCATCTTTTTCGATGTCAAAACGGATAGTGCCCGCAATCGCATAAGCCACAACCAATGGTGGAGATGCTAAGAAAGCTTGTTTCGCATACGGATGGATACGACCATCGAAGTTACGGTTACCTGAAAGCACCGCAGTCGCATACAAGTCACGGTCAATAATTTCTTGCTGAATAGCTGGGTCTAATGCACCAGACATACCATTACAGGTAGTACATGCATAGGCCACAATACCAAAGCCAAGTTTTTCTAAATCTTTCAGTACGCCTGCTTCTTCTAAATATAAAGCAGCGGCTTTAGAACCGGGTGCAAATGATGATTTCACCCAAGGCTTACGCACGAGTCCTAATTCATTGGCTTTACGTGCCAATAAACCTGCTGCTACGGTATTACGTGGGTTTGAGGTATTGGTACAAGAGGTAATGGCCGCAATAATGATCGCACCATCTGGCATTAAGCCATCGCTACGTTGCTCAACTACACCTGCAATGCCTTTTTCTTTCAAGTCTGCAGTAGATACACGCGCATGCGGATTAGATGGGCCTGCAATGTTACGCGTTACCGTTGAAAGATCAAAACGTAACACACGTGGATACTCTGCCTGAGTCATATCAGATGCCCAAAGACCAATTTCTTTGGCATAGTTTTCAACCAGTTTTACCTGCTCTGCTTCACGACCAGTCAAAGTTAAATAGTCGATGGTGTTTTGGTCGATGTAGAACATCGCTGCAGTTGCACCATATTCAGGGGTCATGTTGGAAATCGTGGCACGATCACCCACCGACATGCTGTCTGCACCTTCACCAAAGAATTCTAAATAAGCACCAACCACACGTTCTTTACGCAAGAACTCAGTTAAAGCCAATACGATGTCAGTTGCTGTAATACCCGCCTGACGCTGACCGACTAACTCCACACCAATAATATCTGGCAGACGCATCCAAGAAGCACGGCCCAACATTACGTTTTCAGCTTCTAAACCACCCACACCTACAGAAATGACACCCAAAGCATCAGTATGTGGCGTATGTGAGTCTGTACCTACGCAGGTATCTGGAAATGCCAGACCTTCACGGTTTTGAATCACTGGAGACATTTTTTCCAGATTAATCTGGTGCATGATGCCGTTACCCGCAGGAATCACATCAACATTTTCAAATGCAGTTTTCGTCCATTCAATAAAGTGGAAACGGTCTTCATTACGACGATCTTCCACTTCACGGTTTTTACGGAAAGCATCTGGGTCAAAACCGCCATATTCCACAGCTAAAGAGTGATCGACAATTAACTGGGTAGGTACGACAGGATTCACTTTAGAAGGATCGCCACCTTGATCGGCAATTGCATCACGTAAACCTGCTAAGTCAACGAGCGCAGTTTGCCCCAAGATGTCGTGACATACCACACGCGCTGGATACCACGGAAAATCATGCTCTTGTTTACGCTCAATCAATTGTTTTAAAGATTGTTCTAAAATTGCAGGATCACAACGGCGCACTAACTGTTCTGCAAGTACTTTTGAGGTATAAGGAAGTTTGGCATAAGCGCCTGGCTGGATATCTTCAACGGCTTGTCGCACGTCATAAAAATCGAGCTGAGTGCCTTGCAGTGGTTTGCGGTAGTTGTTATTCATCTGGTATTCGCCCTTACTCTATTGTTCTCAACATCTTATGGGATGATTGTTTCCACCCGTCGAAAGCATTGTACGCTGCCAAAAACCCATTTCCCAAATCCTATATATTTCATACACTTAAATATAAAAACAGGGGTTTTTGAAACATTTAATTACATTTTGAGTAAAATTCTTGCCCTAAAAATGCTTTTTTTTGAAAAATAGCGCAAAATTGACCTCATTCTTTAGTCTTAGATTTCAATGTGAAAGGTTATTCATGCGCGATTTAGCTTTCAGTGCTTTAAGTTTAAACGGTGTCGATGCACAAAAATTCCTGCAAGGTCAGGTAACAGTCAATGTCGAAACATTAGCTGAAAATACAACCTGTTATACCGCAATTTGCAGTTTAAAAGGACGCGTTCAGTTTGGCTTCTGGCTTAAAAAAATCTCGTCCGAATGTTTTGAAATCATCAGCACAGCCGACAAAGCCGAAGATTTAGCCAAACACATTAAAAAGTTTGGTGCATTTTCAAAAATGCAGCTTGAAACCATCGGTACGGTTTACCCAACCATTCAGGGCAATCAAACTGAATTTTCAGCTGAAGTGACTGATTTAAACGCATGGCAACTACAAGCGATTGAAACAGGTCAGGCATGGATTCAAGCCTCAACAGCAGAAGTGTTTCAACCGCAGGAATTGCGTTTGCATCAACGAGATGGCGTGCATTATGACAAAGGCTGTTATTTGGGTCAGGAAGTCGTGGCACGTTTATGGTTTAAAGCCAAACCAAAACATTGGTTGCATTTAATTCAGGGTTCAGGCGAAGCACCTGCACCTGCCGCCAAACTGAATAATGATGTGGAAGTGGTGAATAGCATAGCGACTGCAGAAGGTTTTAAAGCGTTGGTGGTTGCCAAACCAAGTGCTTTGGAAGAGTTAGCTGTACAAGTATTGGCTTTGCCTGAACATTTGAATGGCGATGTTGCACGTCCGCAATAAAATAGATTCCACCCGCTCAGGTTAAGGGAGTCGCAAGATTCCCTTCAAATGACAATGAAAAAAAAAGCATTCGTACACATTTTTTATATTTACATTCACACTTTTCAACTTATGATGAATGCACCACTGTAAAAACAAAACGCACATCAACGGAATGATGTGTAAAAGAGAACAAGGTACAACTCAAATGATGAAAAAACTACTCATTGCGGGTGCAATCGCCCTATCTAGCAGCATCAGTATGGCAAATAGTAACATTCCAACCGATCCTGCTTTTGCCAAAATTGAACAATTAATGCAAGCCAACAAGGTTAAAGATGCCTATCAGGAATTAGAAAAGCTTGCCAAAACAGGCAATGCGCAAGCCATGTATAACTTAGGCTATTTGACACAAACTGGACAAGGCACAGCAAAAAATGAAAAGAAAGCCATTCAGTTGTATGAGCAATCTGCCCAAAAAGGCTACCCTGTTGCGAGTTATGTTTTAGGCAAAAACTATCTTACTGGCGCACTGGGTTTAAAACAGGATGCTGCTAAAGCCAAACAATATTTACAGACGGCATCCAATCAGGGTTTTAATGATGCCACAGTCGATTTAGCCGTTTTATATTTCTCGGAAAATACGGCAGCATCTGACCAAAAAGGTTTAAAACTATTACAACCTTTAATTGCCAAAGATCATTATCAAGCCATACATGCAAAAGCCTTGTACGAAATTAGCACAGGCTTTAAAAACAAAGATGAAGCACCAATTAAGCAAGGGCTGCAAAGCATTCAAAACTTGGCGCAAAAGGGTTATATTCCTGCACTCATGGCAGTGGGCAATATGTTTGTGAATGGCAATATCGTGCCGCAAAACTTGCCTGAAGCGAAAAAGATTTTTGCCTCACTGGCACAGGAAAATGTAGCGCAAGCCAAAGAATCATTGGCTGTGGTTGAAAAAATGATGGCAGATCAAGCCAAAGCTTCCAACAAGGCAACCGCTAAGAAAAGTTAAGATAGTTTCTTTATAAAAGCTATTAATCAGAGAAATTTTTTAAAAAGTCTGTATCAGCATGGTACAGACTTTTTTTATGATTTGAGCACTTCGATACCGATGCTATAAATACTTACCCGATTGTGTCAATAAAATCGCCACCATCACAAAACCAAAAACTGTACTCAACACCAAGGGGGCTAAGGCTTTTTCATGTAAACCATAGTGCTGCCCGAAAATACCAAAGGCAATTGGCATTGGTAAAGCCGCAAGCAAAGTCCCGACAAATAGCATTTCTCGGTTCACATCTAATGCCCATAAAATTCCAAAAATCGTGAGTGGCATCAGCAATACTTTGAATGCAACCAAAACAATACTTTGCAAATTCACCGACTTGATTTGCATGCCGACCAAACTTCCACCTATCACAAATAAAGCCAAAGGTGAAGCAGTTTTGCCCAACATTTCCAGCACTTGTGCAATAGCTTGCGGCAGTTTGAAATTCAACAATACGCACAGCATACCCAATAAAATAGATAAAATTACTGGATTTTTCAGTAAGCGCTGCACAGTTTCGGCATACACCTGCCAACCTGATTTCGCTGAAGATTGTAGCCCTCGTTCTGCCAAAATCAGCATCAATGCCACAATAATTAAATTTTCGACAATTAAAGTTAAAGACAAATAAATTGCCGATTGACTGCCAATCAACAAAGTCAAAATAGCAGTGCCAATAAACCCTGTATTTGACATTGATGCACCCATTGCCAAGACACTGGCATGGGTTAAGTTTGAATTAAAATAATGCCGATACAGTAAAAAGGCAAAGATAAACAGCAGAATAGAACCGCCACCGTAACCTAAAAAATAAGCGGGATGCCAGATTTCTGACAAACTTTTACTGGCCAATGCCTGCAATAGAAATGCAGGCAACGCCACTTTCATGACAAATTGACCTAGAAACTGAATCGCACTGGTCTCAATAAATTGGCTTCTGACGGCAAAATATCCCAACAGTACTACGGTACAAATGGGAAATAAAATACTCAGTAACACCCTGACATCCTTTTTCAGTGTTGCCCATGATCGACATGGTTTTACTGATTTAGCTTACACCGAAGCTCCCGATAAAGCACGGCAAAATAGTGTAAGTTTCACTTATTTTAAGCAGATAAAATATTAGGATTCCACTTCCGTATCTGTGGATTTAAACGGCGCAAATAAAGTACGGAACCCATGCGGCTGACATCGTAAATATTGCGGGGCAATTTCAATTTTTTCGCCCAATTCTGCCGCAGCATGCCATGGCCAACGTGGGTCATATAAAATGGCACGTGCTATCGCAATTGCATCGGCTTGTTCATATTGCAAAATACCTTCTGCCTGCATCGCTTCAGTAATCAAACCCACCGCAATTACAGGGATTTTTACAGCTTGCTTAATTGCATGAGCAAACGGCGTTTGATAACCCGCATGCACATCAATTTTTTGATCGACATGCAAACCTCCGCTAGACACGTGAATATAAGCCGCACCTAAATGCTCTAGTGCCTTTGCCAAACCCACAGAAGATTCCACATTCCAGCCATCTGCATCATCCATCCAGTCTGTTGCAGAAATTCGCACCCCAATTGGATAGCCTTGTGGAACAGCATTTTGAATCGCTTGAAATACTTCCAATGTAAGGCGAATCCGATTTTCCAAACTGCCGCCATATTCATCTTGGCGGTGATTAGACAATGGCGACATAAATTGATGCAATAAATAGCCATGTGCGGCATGAATTTCGATTAAGTCAAAACCTGCATCCACCGCTCGTACTGCGGCGCTGGCAAAGTCTGCAATGACCTGTTGAATTTCATCTTGCGTTAAAGCATGCGGTGGATGTTCGTGCGATTGAAATGGCAACTCACTGGCCGATACCGTCTGCCAACCATGTTCTTCATTCGGTGCAAACTGTCCTATGCCCTGCCACGGTTTATCGGTTGAAGCTTTACGACCCGCATGTGCCAACTGCACAGCAAATGGCATAGGCGATATACTTTTGACTTTATGCAATAGTGCTTTCATCTGCGCACGCTGCATGTCATTCCATAAGCCTAAATCTGCATAACTAATACGTCCTGCTGCCTGCACTGCCGTGGCTTCTACAATACACATCCCTGCGCCCGACAAGGCATAATTGGCCCATTGCTGCTCATGCCAATAGCTCAATTCACCTTGTTCATTGGCAGAATATTGACACATCGGGGCGATAACAATTTTGTTGGCAAGTTGCAGTGATCCAAATTGAATCGGCTGAAAAAGTAATGTCACGCTGCAAGCCCTCATACAGTGCGATTCACCAAAAGCGAATCATTAAATAAAAAAGAAGTAATCACTCAGAATCTGCCATCTGTTTTAGATGGTTTTTCTATAATAGATGTTTAAAAATGATTTATTTATAACGTGTTGTATGGTTTTTGCAAAGCCTGCTTTTGTTTTACACAGAATAATTTTGCGACAGCACACTATGGCTTGTATTCTATGGATAATGCCCAATATTAAGCGCATTACTGTATGTCCTTGCCTGCTTAATTTCTAAAAGCGGATTGAATTTGTACCATGCCAGAATTACCAGAAGTTGAAACTACCAAAACTAGTCTATTGCCGCTACTTGATCAAAAAGTCCTGAATGTAGAAGTACGTCAAGCCAATTTACGCTGGCCCATTCCAGAAAACCTACATAAACTCACAGGACAAAAATTACTGCAATTGACCCGCAGATCCAAATACATTCTGGCGCAATTTGAACAGGACAGCATGTTGTGGCATTTAGGCATGTCGGGCAGTTTTCGTCTTTGCGATGCGCACGAAGATTTACGCAAACACGACCATTTGATTATTCAGTTTGAAGATATACAATTGCGCTACCACGATCCACGTCGTTTTGGCTGTATTTTATGGCTCAATGAAAGCTCGCAACAGAAACTGATTGATCCACTTGGCCCTGAGCCTTTAAGTGACGCTTTTAACCCCGACTATCTTGCACAGAAGCTCAAAAACAAAAATGTTGGCATCAAAGTTGCAATTATGGATAACCATGTCGTGGTGGGTGTGGGCAATATTTATGCCACGGAAAGTCTGTTTAATTTAGGTATTCACCCTGCACAACCTGCATCATCACTCAGTTTGAAACAGATTGAAAAACTAGTGCTCGAAATCAAACGCATTTTAAAACAAGCGATTGATTTAGGCGGTTCGACCTTACGTGATTACAGCAATGCGATGGGCGAAAATGGCTATTTCCAACAAACCTTGTTGGCGTATGGACGTGCAGGTGAAATGTGTGTGAACTGTGAAACCACACTAGAAAATTTAAAACTGGGCCAACGTGCCTCGGTATTTTGTCCTGAATGTCAGCCTTTGAAAAAAGTACCTACCGCGACCAAAGCTGCAACAAGCAAACGAGGTAAATCAATATGAGAACCGCAATTGTGCGTCATATCTTAGTGAAAGATAAAGAAACCTGTGAGCAACTGAAAAAGCGGATTCAATCGGGTGCTGATTTTGCCAAAATTGCCAAACAATTTTCGACCTGCCCTTCAGGAAAAAAAGGTGGGGAATTGGGTGAGGTCAAAAAAGGACAATTGGTACCCGTCATTGATAAATTAGTGTTTACCGCAGCAGAACGCGTACTACACGGACCTGTAAAAAGTCAGTTTGGTTTTCATTTGGTAGAAGTAAAGTTTCGGATGTAATTTTTATGCATTCAGCGCCTCTCCATCCTAGAGAATAGGGTGCAAACAAACGGCGCATAAAGCGCCGTTTGTTTTGATTGCGTATTAAAAATTATTGACGTTTTTTCAATTCATCACGAATTTCACGTAGCAACGCGATATCTTCTGGCGTTGCTGCTGGTTCTGGCGCTGCTTCTTCTTGTTTACGGCGCATACGATTAATCATTTTCACCATTAAGAACACCACCCATGCCAAAATAATGAAGTTAATTAAAATCGTAAGGAAGTTACCATAGGTCAGGACATTTACACCTGCTTTGGTTAACTCATCTAAAGACTGTAAATTGTTTGGGTTATCGCCCAAAACAAAGAACTTTTGTGTGAAATCCACACCACCGCCAGTGATCACAGTAATCAATGGCATGATGATATCTTTCACTAATGAGTCAACAATTTTACCAAATGCCCCACCAATAATCACACCGACAGCCAAGTCGATCATGTTACCTTTTACCGCAAATTCGCGGAACTCTTGAATAATACTCATTTAAATCTCCAGTTTTTTTGACTTTAATTTATGTGACGAAGTATACATTAATTTTATAGCTTCATTTCCACGTAATTTACTCGGAAATCATCTGCTTTTATATATTGGTTTGCTAATTTTAAACAAAAAATGCCATCAATAAATTGATGGCATTTTTAAATTTTGCTGCCCCGCATGAGGACAACATCATTTTTAAAACTTATTTACCAGAACGGTTACGTTTACGTTCGTTTTCAGTCAAGTAACGCTTACGGATACGAATTGACTTTGGCGTTACTTCAACCAGCTCATCATCTTCAATAAATTCAAGCGCTTGTTCAAGCGTGAATTCAATTGCAGGTACCAGTGTCAACGCATCATCAGTACCAGAAGCACGTACGTTTGTTAACTGTTTCGCTTTGGTTGGGTTAACCACCATATCATCTGAACGAGAGTTAATCCCTACGATCATACCTTCGTAAACTTCTAACTGAGGTTTAGCAAATAGACGACCACGGTCCTGCAATGTGAACAATGCATAGCCAAGGCAAGTACCTTGAACCATAGAAATCAACACACCGTTTTGACGTTTCGCAACTTGACCTGCTTTCATTGGGCCATAGTGTGAGAAGCTTGACGTCATGATACCCGTACCAGAAGTCATGGTCATGAATTCAGAACGGAAACCAATTAAACCACGTGAAGGCACAGTGGCTTCAATACGGATACGACCTTTACCGTCTACTTCCATATTGGTCATCTCACCTTTACGGTTACCCATTTGTTCCATCACAGCGCCTTGGTGCTGTTCTTCTACGTCAAAAGTCACGTTTTCGTATGGTTCTTGCATTTCGCCATCAATCTCTTTCAAGATGACTTGCGGACGAGATACACCCATTTCGAAGCCTTCACGGCGCATGTTTTCAATCAATACAGAAAGGTGAAGCTCACCACGACCAGATACTTTGAAACGGTCTGGACTGTCAGTATCTTCTACACGAAGTGCAACGTTGTGAATTAATTCGCGGTCTAGACGTTCACGAATGTTACGTGAAGTCACGAACTTACCTTCTTTACCCGCAAAAGGTGAGTTGTTGACTTGGAATGTCATCGATACGGTTGGTTCGTCTACAGAAAGCGGCGGTAAAGCTTCTACATTTTTCGGATCACAAATCGTGTCAGAAATATGTAATTCGTCCATGCCTGTTACACAAACGATGTCACCTGCAGATGCAGATTCGATGTCGATACGCTCTAAACCGTGGTAACCCATGATTTTTAAGATACGACCGTTACGTGTTTTGCCTTCTTGGTCAATCACGGTTACAGGTGTATTCAATTTCACAGAACCACGTTGAATACGACCCACACCAATCACACCCACGAAACTATTATAGTCAAGTGAAGAGACTTGCATTTGGAATGGACCATCAACATCAACTGCTGGTGGCTCAACGATATCTACAATTGTTTGGAACAACGGTGTCATATCTTCCGCTAATTCGTCTGGCGCAGGACCAGCAACACCACGTAAGCCTGATGCATATACGATTGGGAAGTCTAATTGGTCATCGGTTGCACCCAAGTTATCAAACAAGTCAAATACTTGATCAATAACCCAGTCTGGACGCGCGTTTGGCTTGTCTACTTTGTTGATGATCACGATTGGCTTCAAACCGCGTGAGAACGCTTTTTGCGTTACGAAACGTGTTTGTGGCATTGGACCTTCTTGTGAGTCAACCAAAAGAAGTACGCAATCCACCATCGACATTACACGTTCAACTTCGCCACCGAAGTCGGCGTGTCCCGGGGTGTCCACAATGTTAATGCGGTATTCAGTATCAGTACGTTTGTCTAACCATTTGATTGCAGTGTTTTTTGCAAGAATGGTAATACCACGTTCACTTTCAATAGCGCCTGAATCCATGACACGCTCAATCTCGCCCGCTCGTTCACCGAGTGCGCCCGATTGTTGTAAAAGTTTATCCACAAGAGTTGTTTTTCCGTGGTCAACGTGCGCAATAATTGCGATGTTGCGGAGAGTTTTAATATCAGACATTTAAATTCAATACGCTATAAATTTGAGGGCAAATTATACAGAAAAATACTAAAGTTTTATAGTGACACTTTATTGACACACACAATTTTTTTGATGAGTGGCGTGCTTTGGGTTTTGTAAAGCTGTGTAACTCGATTAGAATAGCGCCACTTTTGCAATTTTTATGACTCATGTCTGATTTAAACCACTCTCCCCACCCAAAAGACCAGCTCGATTTGGTCTATGGTCTGAATGACCGTCCAAAACCATTCATCGCTTTTTTAGCAGCTTTTCAGCATTTACTGGCAATTATTGTTCCAATTGTCACACCAGGTCTCTTAATTTGCTTGGCTTTAGGTGTTTCCAAACAAGATACCAACATGATCTTGTCAATGTCTTTGGTCATTTCAGGCATTGCAACCTTTTTACAATGTAAAAAAGTCGGCCCTTTTGGTGCAGGTTTGCTCATTGTGCAAGGCACCAGTTTTAACTTTATTGGCCCAATCATTGGTATTGGCTCTGCTATGGTCGCCGCAGGCACACCTGTTGAATCGGTCATGGCGGCAATTTTTGGCGTGGTCATTGCAGGTTCGTTTATTGAAATGGGCGTATCGCAAATTTTACCGTGGGTCAAAAAGCTGATTACACCACTGGTTACTGGCATTGTGGTGCTGTTAATTGGTCTAACCCTTATTAAAGAAGGCCTCATCAGTATGGGCGGTGGCTATCAAGCCATGAGCAATAATACTTTTGCCAATACTGACAACCTGATTATGTCGTGTACGGTCTTAGCCATCATTATTATTTTGAACCGTATCAATATCACCTGGATTAAAAGCTCTGCCATTTTAATTGCCTTGGTGATTGGTTATGCAATGGCAGGCATGATGGGTCATCTCGACTTTTCAGGTCTGAAAGATGCGCCTCTGGTACAAGTTCCAACACCGATGCATTTTGGACTGGATTTCTCTTGGAGCTTATTCATTCCATTGGCATTTATTTATTTGGTGACTTCACTGGAAGCCATTGGTGATATTACCGCGACCTCTAAACTCTCCAATCAACCTGTCGATGGCCCACAGTGGATGCAACGCATTAAAGGCGGTGTATTGGTAAATGGCGCTAACTCATTCTTGGCAGGTATTTTCAACACCTTCCCAAGTTCGGTATTTGCCCAAAACAATGGCGTGATTCAACTTACAGGTGTTGCCAGCCGTTATGTAGGAATTTGGATTGCAGCACTGCTGATTATTTTAGGTCTACTCCCTGCAGTTGCAGGCGTGATTCAGGCAGTACCTCAAGCAGTTCTAGGTGGTGCTGTAATGGTGATGTTTGGTGCTGTCGCAGCTTCAGGTATCAACATTCTTTCAGGGGTACAGCTAGATCGTCGTGCCTTACTGATTATTGCAATTTCTCTTGGCTTAGGCTTAGGTGTTGCACAAGTGCCACAAATTTTGGAACACTTACCTGAATTATTCCGTAATATTTTCAGCTCAGGCGTTGCCACAGGCGGTATTGCAGCACTCATTTTAAATATTGTGCTTCCTGAAACTAAAAAGTAATTGCATGTCCAAAAAACACTGTCTGAGCTGAACTTAGACAGTGTTTTTCTATTGGAGAGAGAACCATGAACCCCCAAAGCGAAGTTTTACTCAGACAATATGACTATTTGTCTGGTCGTGTTCTACTGATCAATGCCCCAACCGATCAACTCCTCGCAGAATTGGGTGACTCAATCCAAGCCTCTGTCTGGACATGGAATTTCAACGACTATCAATACTTTCAAAATCAGCAGGCTCAAGTGCATTTTGGTGCAGAGTTTCCTGCTGCCGAGTTTGATCAAGCAGTTATTTTCGTACCCAAATCCAAAGAATTACTGAATTATTTAATTCATAATGTTGCGGCCCAACTCAAAGTGGGCAGTAGCATATTTTTGGTGGGCGAAAAGAAAGGTGGGGTTGAGCGCGCAGCCAAACAGTTACAGCCTTATGGCAAAATGCTCAAACTTGATAGCGCACGCCATTGCCAACTTTGGCAGCTGATTTTAGAACAAAATGTTCAGGCTAAAGCACTGTCTGACTGGGCACAACGCTATAACATCAGCACACCAAAAGGTGACTTACAAATTTGTGCGCTACCAGGCGTATTTAGCCAAAAGCATTTAGATGTCGGTACTGCAGTTCTATTGCCTTATTTAAGTCAGGTGACGTCTGGAAAAATTGCAGATTTTGGCTGTGGTGCGGGTGTGATCAGTGCTTACTTAGCCAAACTTAACCCTGAAAATCGTATTTTTGCTTTAGATGTCGATGCCTTTGCTTTAGCGTCAACGCTAATGACGTTTGAAAAAAATCAGCTCAATCCACAACAACTTGAAATTAAAGCCGTGACAGGCGTTGAAGATGCACCGCTATTTTTGCATGCCATCGTGAGTAATCCCCCATTCCACCAAGGCATTCAAACACATTACGATGCCAGTGAAAACCTGTGTAAAACTTCACGTCGTCATCTGAAATCGGGTGGTGAACTTTGGATTGTGGCCAATCGCTTTTTGAATTATCCACTCTTAATTGAACAAAGTTTCGGTCAATGCACAATCAAGGCAGATCAACAAGGCTTTAAAGTGCTGTTTGCTAGCACGCAGAAAAATACAAAGGAAGTAGGATGAGCGACTCACACAACAGTAGAAAACTGCAGCGTAAGCTCGGTGCGCGTCATTTAAACATGATCGCCATTGGTGGCTCAATTGGTACAGGTTTATTCCTTGCTTCAGGTGCGACCATTGCCAATGCAGGTCCTGGTGGCGCCTTGCTTGCGTATGCCCTAATTGGCGTCATGATTTATTTTTTGATGACCAGTCTAGGCGAACTTGCAACGCATAATCCAACTTCAGGCGCGTTCTTTACCTATGGCAGTAAATATGTCGAAGGTGGTTTCGGTTTTGCACTAGGTTGGAACTATTGGTACAACTGGGCTATTACCGTGGCATTTGAATTGGTTGCGGTGCAATTCATCATGAAATTTTGGTTTCCTGATATTCCTGGCTTTTACTGGAGTGCATTATTTTTAGCGGTGGTTTTCGCAATTAACGCATTAACCGTCAAAGGTTTTGGTGAGTCTGAGTTCTTCTTTTCTTTGGTCAAAGTACTTGCGATTGTGGCATTCATCATTATCGGTATTTTTATGATTGTCAAAATCATGCTCAACCCTGATGTTGCTACATTTGCCAATTGGAGCAAAGGCGAAGCGCCATTTGTAGGTGGACTATCTGCCTTAATTGGTGTGGCGATGATTGCAGGATTCTCATTTCAAGGTACTGAAATGGTTGGCGTTGCAGCGGGTGAATCTAAAAATCCCAAGAAAACCATTCCAATTGCAATTAAACAAATCTTCTGGCGTATTTTGTTGTTTTATATCGTGTGTATTTTTATTATTGGTACCTTAATCGCCTATGATGACCCACGTTTACTTCAAGCAGCCGCCACCGATAACATTGCACTCTCTCCGTTTACTTTACTATATGAACAGGCAGGCTTTGCCTTTGCCGCAAGTGTCATGAATGCAGTAATTTTAACTGCGATTCTTTCTGCTGGTAACTCGGGTATGTATTCATCGACCCGTATGCTATTTGATATGGCACGTAAAGGCAGTGCACCAAAAGCTTTTGCCCGCTTGGATGCTCGTGGCGTCCCAATGAATGCACTGTATGCCACAACAGCAATCGCTGCACTATGTTTTTTAACAACATTTATTGGTGAAAAACAAGTATTTAACTGGCTTCTGAATATGTCAGGCATGTGTGGCTTTATCGTTTGGCTCGGAATTGCTGTATCGCATTACCGCTTCCGTAAAGGCTATTTGGCACAAGGCTACAAACTTGAAGATTTAGATTACCGCGCCAAATTCTTTCCTTTTGCGCCATGGTTTGCCTTTATTTTATGTGCGATTGTTGTATTAGGGCAAAACTACCAAGCAGTGCTTGAAGGTGAATGGCTCGCTGTTTTATCGACTTATATTGGTATTCTTTTGTTCTTGGTCATTTGGTTAAGCTATAAATGGAAACACAAAACCAAACTGATTGCATATCAGGAGATGGATGTGAAACCACTACACCCTGATCATGACTAAAGTAAATCTTCTTCTATTGCACTTCATTTGAGAAGCTAAGATTCTAAAACAGCCAACATTTGGCTGTTTTTTTATGGCGTAAATTTAAGACAAATTTTATTTTAAAGCAATTTCGTTATTGATAATACGGCGAGAAATCACGCCACAAACTGCTCAATGTTGATTTTCATAATCGCTAATCAACTACTTGATTGACTGAGATACATCAAGTCTATATGTCTTGTCTAAAAAATTTGACTTAGTTTAGGGTTCAACAGACCAAAATATTAAGTACTATCAGCCCCTACTCTATTTACCCTTTATTCTGCAAGATCATACTTTTACAGTATTTTTAAAGCATATTGAATATGGATCATTTTAGGCTCTCTGATCGATACACGCCATAAAAAATAAGCATAAAAAAACGACTCCGAGGAGTCGTTTTTTTCAACTTAACTCAAATTATTGAGCTTGTTGTTCAACAGTCACTGTACGGCTGCCAGTGATCGTCGCGAATACACGACGGTTCATAGCACGACCTTCTTTAGTGTTGTTGTCAGCAATCGGTTGATCCCAAGCGAAACCTTGAGTAGACAAACGAGCTGGATCTACATTGTATTCATTTACAAGTGAAGATTTAACAGAGTTCGCACGCGCTAAAGATAAACGTTCGTTCAATGCACGTGGACCAGTGTTGTCAGTGTGACCTTCGATGCGAGCAGTAGCGTTTGGATATTCAACTAACTTCTCTGCAACTTTAGCGATTTCTGGCTTGTACTGATCTTTGATGTTTGATTTGTTCGTATCAAAGAACACACGAAGTTCCATGTTCAGGTCTTCAGTCAACTCTTGTGGAGCTGGTTGAACTGGAGCAACGGTTTCAACTGGGGCAACTTCTACTACAGGAGCAGCTGGCTTCAAGTGACCGCCAAGAACTACGTTAAGACCAGCTAAAGCTGTGTAGTTCCAGAATTTTTCGTCAAAGTGGTAAGTACCACGTGCTTCAGTACGAAGAGATAAAGCATCGTTCAAACGGAAGAACGCACCCACACCTGCATTACCTAAAGTACCTTCTTCACCATCACGGATATAACCGACACCATTAGCACCTTCTACGTCATATTTATAGTGACCAGCACCTAAAAGTACGTATGGCTTGATTTTGCTGTCATAATTTTTAGTGATTAGATCAGAAGTCGCATAGAAGTTACCTGCGATATTTTGACCCTTGTATTCACCACCGTTACTCACATCACCTTTGATTTGGCTATATTCAGCTTCAAAACCTAACCAAGGAGTAAGCTCAACACCAAGTGCTGCACCAACGAACAAGTCATCATCAAGTTCTGCGCCACTTGTTAAACTACCATCATTACCACCATTGTTATGCTGTGTATCAAACATAGTATAACCAAGCATTAATGGGGTAACAGTTACGCCCGCGTTTGCAGCAGCTAAAGGAGCAGCTACGAGCATTGCTAATGCAATACGACTCATTTTCATGGATTTATCCTCCAGAGATAACAATTGTTGTTCAAGCTCAAGCCTAAATTTTCGACTACCCTGAGATAGGCTTTCTTATACCCCAGTATTATTTTTAAGCTAGTCACTTTGAATCATACAAACACTTTTTTACTTTTCCAAGTGCTTGATAATTTTAATCAAGTAAATTATTGACAAAATTACTTACAATTTCCGTTGTAATTCGGTAACTTTTTACTCAATTATTTGGTGCGAATAGCCTATCTTTCTTGCGGTTTATTCTAACACTTTCACGAAAAGTTGTTTAGTAATTATTATACAACACATAAAGTGCTATAAAACAACAAATTACTCAAATTAATCATAAAAAAACATAACAATAACAGGTATAGACTTATGTCGAATATAAGCAAAAATGGCTTCACGCTGTTTGAATTGATCGTCACGTTAGCAATTAGTGCGATTTTAGTCATGATTGCCCTGCCCTATTTTCATCAGCTGATGGCACAACAAGAACTCAAGCGAATTCAGTATTCATTACAGTCCAGCCTGAAAATAGCACGCTCCCATGCCTTCACCCATCATAGTAATGTTGTGATCTGTCCAACACATGACTTTAGCCAATGCAGTAAGCAAAACTGGAATACGGGTTTTATGATTTTTATTGATCGAAATAAAAATCGTCAGATAGACAACAATGAATACATTCTTTATACAGAAAAAACTGCACTTAAATACGGTACCTTGGATTGGCGTGGCACTTTAAACATACCCAGTGTAACTTTTAATGCACAACAAGGTTTGCCGATCGGCTCGAATGGTAGTTTCTTTTACTGCTCTACTCACGTCGCGAGCAAACGACTGGTGCTTAGTAAAATGGGGCAAACTCGAGCTGAAGACATCAATGGATGTTAACTGAGCAGTCTAAATGATCTTTATATTGTCACTTTATTCTCATCTTTTTTTGCCTATACTGCTGAAGTGATCTATTCCTGCTTGGAATTAAATCTAGACAAAAGCACATATAAAAAACTGGGAGAATAAAATGACGGATATCGTTATTGTAAATGGTGCACGCACTGCAATGGGTGGCTTTCAAGGCAGTTTAGCCAATGTGACTGCACCAGAATTAGGTGCGGCAAGTATCCAAGCGGCCATTCAACGTGCGGGGGTACAAGCAACAGAAATCGATGAAGTCATTATGGGCTGCGTCCTGCCTGCAGGCTTAAAGCAAGGCCCTGCTCGTCAGGCGATGCGTCAAGCAGGCTTACCAGATTCTACAGGTGCGGTCACCATCAACAAACTCTGTGGTTCTGGTATGAAAGCTGTCATGCAAGCAGCCGATGCAATCAAAGCAGGTTCTGCCTCAATCATTGTCGCTGGTGGTATGGAGTCAATGAGTAATGCACCTTATGTACTGACCAAAGCACGTGCTGGGTACCGTATGGGACATGGTGATGTGAAAGACCACATGTTCTTAGACGGCCTTGAAGATGCTGAAACAGGTCGTTTGATGGGCTCATTCGCACAAGATATGGCCAATAGCAAAGGTTACACACGCCAACAAATGGATGACTTTGCGATTCGCTCACTCAAACGTGCACAAACTGCAGTCAATGAAGGCTATTTTGCCGATGAAATTGTCCCTGTGACAGTTGCAACACGTAAAGGCGATGTCATTGTAGATAAAGATGAACAACCTTTTAATGCCAATATTGAAAAAATTCCAACACTTCGTCCAGCCTTCGCTAAAGATGGTAGTATTACTGCTGCAAATGCCAGCTCTATTTCGGATGGTGCATCGGCACTCGTACTCACTTCTGCTGAACATGCTGCTGCCCAAGGGTTAAAGCCTATGGCAAAAATTGTGGGCTATGCAACCAACTCACAACATCCTTCAGAATTCACCATTGCTCCAATTGGTGCGATTCAAAAAGTATTGGATAAAGCGGGTTGGCAAGTTGCAGATGTAGATTTATGGGAAATTAATGAAGCTTTTGCTATGGTCACCATGTGCCCAATGGATGAGTTCAAGCTTGATCCTGAAAAAGTGAATATCAACGGTGGTGCATGTGCACTTGGGCATCCTGTGGGTTCTACAGGTTCACGTATTATCCTGACTTTAATTCATGCGCTTAAACGCACAGGTGGCAAACGTGGCGTTGCTGCTCTCTGTATTGGTGGTGGTGAAGCAACTGCAGTTGCGATTGAATTGCTTTAATGCCTTGAAGCCCTATTTGTAAAACGGAATTAGGGCAGATGGGATACAGTCATTCCCTAACCCCTCTTTATTCAAAAAGCAAAAAGACGAATCAATGATTCGTCTTTTTGCTTACGGCTTGAAAAAGTCTTAGAGCAATTCTGCACGCAACTGTTCAGGCGATTTCATTGACAATAAGCCTGGCGCAACATCGTAAGCAGTTTTTGCACCATATTGCTGCATTTGGTTTAAACGATAACAAGCACGTGCGTAAGCCACCAAAATACTCGCGGTAAACTCAGGATTGCTGTCTAACTTCAATGAGAACTCAAGCACTTGTTTTTGTTCATCGCTGGTATTGCCACTGCGAATGACAAAACCGCCATGTGGCATGCGTTGGTGATCTTTGGCTAAAGTCGCTTCATCAATGAAATTTACGGTTGTGTTGTAGTCAGCGAAATAATCTGGCATGGTCACAATCGCTTGCTCTACCGCAGCAGCATCGGCACCTTCTGCAAGTACGACATAACATTCACGAGTATGTTTATCTTTGGTGCTTAATACAGGACGCGCACCGCTACGCACTTGTTCAATGGCATCATTCGATGGAATGGTATATTGCACACCTGCTTTTACACCATCAACACGACGAATGGCATCTGAGTGACCCTGACTTAAACCTTTACCCCAAAAAGTATAGGTTTCACCATCAGGTAACAACGCTTCACCAAATAAACGATTAATCGAGAACATGCCTGGATCCCAACCAATTGAGATGAGTGCAGTTTTCTTGTTCGCTGTCGCAGGTGCATCTACAGATGCATAATATTCAGGAATACGTGCATGCGTATCGAAACTATCGACAATATTAAATTGGCTCGCCAGTACTGGACCTTGTTGTGGCAAGTCGTCTTTTGAACCACCACATAAAATCAGCACATCAATTTTGTCTTGAAAATCTGACAATGAATCCATGTGAAACACTGCTGTTTCAGCAAAACATGGTGAAACGCTTTCAGGCGCACGACGGGTAAAAATACCCACCAATTGTAAATCTGGGTTTTTATGAATCGCCGTTTCAACACCACGACCTAAGTTGCCATAACCAGCAATACCAATACGGATAGAATTTTGCATAAAGACAAATCACTTCATCATGAAAAAATTGAAAAATAAATCAGAGGATAATCACATCAAATTATCGTCTTGATTGATTTTTGATAATGTAAAAATAACGCCTACATAAGACTGCGATGCTACATCAGCGTGCTTATACTACAGCACTTTGCGGTAAATTAAATCATTAAGAAGTGCGATAAAACAAGCCGTTTGATCATTTTAAGGCAAACAAAAAGCCTGCACATGGCAGGCTGTTTGTAAATGTGTGAACCGCGATATTTCGATAAAATCTATCTACATTTCGATGAAATCCATCATCAATATATTACGCACCTGTTTGATAATTTGGTTTTGGCACTGCGGTAGAAGCTTGATAAGGATGGGTAAAGTCCGCCAAACCTGCTGCAGCTTCTTGCACATCTTTACCTTCTTTAATCACGAAAGTATCGAAACCTGCACGCTTCATATAATTTAAGACGTCTTTAAAGACATCACCGACTGCGCGAAGTTCACCCTGAAAGCCTTGACGGCGTAACAATGCCGCAAAAGAATAACCACGGCCATCGTTAAAACCTGCAAATTCAATAAAAATCGCATCCAGTTCTGCCAATGGAAATTCATGGTTTTCAGGCGAAGCATCTACCGTTAAATATAGGGCTTTTTTACCTGAAATTTGTGCCAACTGATCAAGCTGTTCAACGCTGAGCACCACATCACCTTGCGGTAATGCTGCATCTTCAGCAATCACTTGATAAGTATTGTCTGTAATCGTGCCATCTTTTGCGAGCACAGGCAGTGCGGTATTAAGCATAAGCGCGCTCCTTAAATGGTTGAATGCCGACACGGCGATAAGTGTCGATGAAATCTTCACCTTCACTACGCAAATCTAAGTAGGTATTTAAAATTTCTTCCACCACATCAGGAATCACTTCAGCAGCAAAAGATGGCCCTAAAATATCACCGATTGACGCATCATGGTCTGCATGCCCGCCCAAAGTGATTTGGTAGAATTCCGCGCCTTTTTTATCGACACCTAAAATCCCGATATTACCAACGTGGTGATGACCACAAGCGTTCATACAACCTGAAATATTTAAATCCAGTTTGCCAAGATTATAAATGGTATCCAAATCATCAAAACGGCGTGAAATGGCTTCTGAAATTGGAATAGATTTGGCATTGGCAAGTGAACAGAAATCACCACCCGGACAGCAAATAATATCGGTAATAAAGCCAATATGCGCGCGCGCCAAGTTATTGGCATCGAGCACTTGCCACAATGCAAACAGGTCTTTTTGTGGCACATCTACCAAAGCAATATTTTGCTCATGCGTGGTACGCAACTCACCAAAGGTATATTGATCGGCTAAATCTGCAATCAGATTCATTTCTTCTGTCGTCATGTCACCCGGTGCAACACCTGCACGTTTCAATGAAATGGTGACAATACGATAGCCTTGTACTTTGTGCGCATTGGTGTTGATGTTGAACCATTGCTTGAATTTTGGATACTGTGCAAACAGTTCGCTAAAATCTTCATCGGCATAGTTTTGATAAGCAAATGGCGTGAAGTTTTCATCCATTTTCTGCAAAGTTTCTGCATCAATTTTTAAAGTTTTCACTGTATGTGCAAACTCAGCTTCAACTTTTTCTGCAAATACTGCTGGAGTTAAGGCTTTTACCAAAATCTTGATACGTGCTTTATATTTATTGTCACGGCGACCGTGTAAGTTATAGACACGCAATACTGCTTCTAAATAAGCAATCAAATCTTCACGTGGCAAGAATTCACGAATCACACTACCAATAATTGGCGTACGGCCTAAACCACCACCCACTTTAATTTGGTAACCCGTTTCACCTGCCGCATTTTTAACAATATATACGCCAATGTCGTGAAACGCAGTCGCAGCACGGTCAATTTCTTCCAGTGCAGACACCGCAATTTTGAATTTACGTGGCAAGAAGGCAAATTCAGGGTGGAAAGTTGACCACTGACGAATTAATTCACAGGTTGGACGTGGGTCAGCAATTTCGCCCGCCACGACACCTGCATATTGATCTGTAGTGGTATTACGAATACAGTTACCCGAAGTCTGAATTGCGTGCATTTGTACGGTTGCAAGCTCTGCCAACATGTCAGGCACATTTTCCAGTGCAGGCCAGTTAAACTGAATATTTTGACGTGTTGATACGTGCGCATAGCCACGGTCATAGTCTTTGGCAAGCTGCGCAACTTTACGCAATTGCTTAGAGTTCATCAGACCGTAAGGCACCGCAATACGCAACATTGGCGCATAGCGTTGTACATACAAACCATTTTGCAGACGCAATGGACGATATTCATCCTCAGTCAATTTGCCTGCTAAATAACGTTCCGTTTGGTCGCGGAACTGTGCAACACGTTCATTAATCAGTTGCTGATCGAAATCAGTATATAAATACATGGCGTACAGCTAGTCATTTCTATTATCACGGCTGACAGCATAGCGAGATTCAATCTATCAACAAAATGTGTTTTTTACATATTTCTTAGCGGTTTTATTGATAAGCCATCGCAACATCACAGCCTGTAAGCCTTTGCCAAAATTAACAGGCTTTTTATAGAGCTATCACGAAATAGTGCATGCTTTAGCACTTTTTCTGCTAAAGCATCTATTCGAACTTTTATTTAATACCTATGGTTATGACTTGGCTTCATCTTCATCCTGATTTTTAGTCTGAGATGACCACTGCCCTGCACCCAAAGCCTGCCCTATATAATCGTAACGCATTTGAGAACGTGAAAATTTAATTGGACACGCCAACTGAGTTTCAGTTTTTTCGGCATTCTGCTGAATAGGAACTTCTACTGTCCAACCGCGTTGCTGTGCCAAAGGTGAATGTAAGGCTTCATCTAAAGTGAATACAGGTTCAACGCAGACATCATATTGCGCGAATACCTGCTGCCATGTGGCAAAACTTTGTGTTTTAATTTTATCTTGAATAGCGTGTTTGACTTGCAAGCGCTCTTGCGGATCTAAAGATGCCCCTTTTTCCAAAAGTATCGGTAAGTTTAAAATCTGTGCCAAACCCTGCATAAACTGCGGCTCTAAACTACCGACTGAAAGATAACGGCCATCTGCTGTTTCATAATAGTCATAATAGGTGCCACCATTTAAGTAAGATTGCTCGGCATATTGAGGAACCTGTGCCGCCAAAACTGCTGAAGCGGCCATATTGTTTAAAGTCGCAGCGCAATCGGTCATCGAAATATCAATATACTGCCCTAAACCACTGCGCTGACGTTCTATCACTGCACTTAAAATCGCCACCAAAGCATGCAATGATCCACCTGCTACATCGGCCACTTGAATCCCGAGCGGTGGCGGCCCACCCGCTTGCCGTCCACTATGCCCCGCAATGCCAGACAAGGCTAAATAGTTGATGTCATGTCCTGCCCTTTGTTGATAATCGCCTGTTTGTCCATAACCTGTGATGGAACAATAGATCAGTCGCGGATTAATTTTTGCCAAGCTGGCATAGTCCAGCCCTAAACGCTGCATCACGCCTGGTCTAAACTGTTCCAATACAATATCGAATTCGGCAATTTTATCGTGAATAAGCTGAATACTTTCGGGGGATTTTAAATCCAAAGTAATTGACTGTTTATTCCGATTCAAATAACTGTGCGAAGTCGCTTGTCCATTGGCATAGGGCGGAAATAAACGAATTAAGTCAGGACGGGTTGCCGATTCAATATGAATCACCTCTGCACCCATATCCGCCAAATACAAACTGGCAAAAGGGCCGGGCAATAAGGTGGAAAAATCTAAAACTTTTAAACCGCTCAGTGCATGTGTCATTGTTGTGATTACTCGATTTTTACTGATTTTCCGTTCATCTTATAAACAGCAAAACTGTAACACAATGTCATGTTCAGCCATTTACCTTGATCATTTCGGCAATTTATTATGTAAAATAAGTAAAATTGGTATTGTAAATTGCCAATTTCAATTTTTTAGCGTCATTTAGGTCAAGCTTACGTGAATACAAAAGAGACTGAAGGATTTAACATGAGCAGAGATACCATTAGTATCCATTTTGTAAATGCAGCGCTCACGGGTGTTAAGCGACTCGGCATGGATGTCGAAACCTTATTATCTCATGTCGGTATTGAGGCAGAACTTCTGCGCCAACCGAAAGCACGTATTTCACCTGAACAATATACCCGCTTTATTAAAATGTTGTGGATGGTGACCCAAGACGAACACGTGGGTTTTGATTCTCAGCCACGTCGTTTGGGTACATTCGCGATCATGTGCCAATTGGTAATTCACGCCAAAACACTGGGCGATGCCTTAGAACTCTCTTCGCAATTCTACAAACTGTTTGGTGATGATTGGTCGGTTACCTTAGAACGTGATAAACACGAAGCACGTTTGGTACCATCTATTCCACAAGCTATGGATCCTGATCACTTTATTACTGAAAGTATGTTGATGATTTGGCACGGCTTGGCATCTTGGCTGATTGAACGTCGCCTGCCTTTGGAGCGCGTACATTTTGGCTATCCACGTCCTGCACATGCAGATGAATACGATGCGCTGTTCTTTGCGCCTGTCATGCAATTTGACATGCCACGCACCGAAATTACCTTTGCTGCCGACTACTTGGATTTACCAATTCGTCAAACCCAAGAAACCTTAGACGAATTCTTAAAAACCGCGCCTGCGCAATTGTTGGTGAAATTCAAAAACACCAATTCTTTAACTTCGCGTATTCGTGACGTGTTAAAGAGCCAAATTGGCGAAGAAATGCCAACCTTGAACGATGTTGCATCCATGCTGTACCTATCGCCACAAACCTTGCGTCGTCGTTTGGCTGCAGAAGGTAAAAGCTATCAAGGGGTAAAAGATGCATTACGCCGTGATGCCGCGATTCACCTATTGCTGAATCCTGAACTTACCCTTGAAGATGTGGCACAACAAGTTGGCTTTAGCGAAACCAGTACTTTCCACCGTGCTTTCAAAAAGTGGACTGGCGTCACACCTGGTTTATACCGTCAGTTGCACGGTTATCATTAATTTAGAATCGACAATTCACAATAACTCGTAATTCCAATCGATTGCCCTTGCACACCGCAAGGGCTTTTTTTATCGCTCTATTATAGTTTCAATCTTTCTGCCAAATTACTGCGTCATCCCAATTAGCAAAAAACCTCACTGACCTGTACCGTTCTCGTCATTGCACTTCAAAATTTTCAGATTACACTCAAAAGCAATCATAAAGAAAACTATCGACAAGGGATTGATTATGAGCGAGGCCTACATCATTGATGCCATTCGCACTCCGCGCGGCAAAGGAAAAAAAGATGGCGCATTACACGAAGTTAAACCCATTCGCCTACTCACCACCTTATTGAATGAATTACAGCAACGACATAACTTAGACACCTCTCAAGTCGATGATATTGTTTTAGGCTGCGTTACACCTATAGGTGATCAAGGTGCAGATATTGCCAAAACTGCAGCGATTGCCGCAGGTTGGGACAATGATGTTGCAGGGGTACAAATCAATCGCTTTTGTGCTTCAGGCTTAGAAGCCGTTAATTTAGCAGCACAAAAAGTTCGTTCAGGTTGGGAAGATTTAATTGTTGCGGGTGGTGTGGAGTCTATGTCACGTGTGGCAATGGGTTCAGATGGTGGTGCTTGGGCATTCGACCCTGAAACCAATATGGCTTGTGATTTTATTCCACAAGGTATTGGCGCTGACTTAATTGCCACACTCGATGGCTATAGCCGTACAGAAGTCGATCAATTTGCAGCAGCATCACAGCACAAAGCCGCAGCAGCACAAGCACAGGGACATTTCGAGCGCTCGATTGTACCTGTCAAAGATCAGGCAGGTGTGGTGATTTTGGCACAAGATGAATTTATCAAACCACAGACCACGGCTGAAAGCTTGGCACAGCTCAAGCCGAGTTTTGCCAATATGGGACAAATGGGTTTTGATGCGATTGCCCTGCAAAAATATCCTGAAGCAGGACAAGTCAATCATGTGCATCATGCAGGCAATTCATCAGGTATTGTTGATGGCGCGGCATTGGTCTTGATTGCATCGGAACAAGCGGTACAACAACACAACTTAAAACCACGCGCCAAAGTGCTTGCTACCGCACTGGTTGGCACAGACCCTGCCATTATGCTCACAGGACCCGCGCCTGCAGCACGCAAAGCCTTAGCCAAAGCAGGACTGAACATTGAAGATATTGATCTGTTTGAAGTCAATGAAGCCTTTGCAGCCGTGGTTCTGCGTTTTATTACAGAACTTCAGGTTGATCCCGCCAAAGTCAATGTGAATGGTGGTGCTATTGCCTTGGGTCATCCACTTGGCGCTACAGGTGCCATGATTTTAGGCACCTTACTGGACGAGCTAGAACGACAAGATAAAAAACGCGGCATGGCTACATTATGTGTAGGCGGTGGGATGGGAATTGCCACCATTATTGAGCGAGTATAAGGAGTATAAAAATGAGCGCCATTCACTATTATAAAAATGCCGATAACATTGTCATTCTAACCTTTGACTCACCAAATCAATCTGCCAACACCATGAATGCTGACTTTAGAGATGCATTAGCGCAAGTGGTACAAAAGTTAAAAGCAGACGAACAAGTGGCGGGAATCATTTTCGCCTCTGCGAAAAAAACCTTTTTTGCAGGCGGTGACTTAGATGAGTTGATTCAAGTACAGCCTGAGCATGCCAGCTCATTTTTTCAGATGATTGAAAACCTAAAAGCACAGCTGCGTTATATTGAAACCCGTGGTATTCCTGTGGTAGCTGCCTTAAATGGCACGGCACTCGGCGGCGGATGGGAACTTGCTCTGTGCTGTCATCATCGTATTGCAATTCGTGATGCAAAAACCAAGTTTGGTTTACCCGAAGTGACTTTAGGTTTATTGCCTGGTGGCGGTGGTATTGTGCGGATGGTACGTTTATTGGGTTTACAAACTGCCCTGCCTCTGTTGATGGAAGGCAAACAGCTGAGTGTGGAAAAAGCACAAAGTTTAGGTTTAATCCATGATCTTGCTGAAAATGAAACAGAATTACTCAGCAAAGCCCAAGACTGGATTCTTGCACATCCTCAATCACAACAAGTATTTGATGTCAAAGACTATAAAATCCCTGGAGGAACACCATCTACACCTGCTGTCGCGCAAATGCTTTCCATTGCTCCTGCCATGCTACGCGACAAAACCAAAGGCTGTTACCCTGCGCCTGAAGCAATTTTGAGTGCAGCAGTAGAAGGTGCGCAGGTTGATGTCGATACAGCCTTACGCATTGAATCTCGCTATTTTACCCAGCTCGCAACAGGTCAAATTTCTAAAAATATGATTGGCACCTTTTGGCATGGGCTGAATGCGATTAAATCGGGCAGTGGCCGTCCGCAAGGCATTGCACCGCATCAAACTCAAAAAGTCGGCATTTTAGGTGCAGGCATGATGGGCGCAGGCATTGCTTATGCCACAGCAAGCAAAGGCATTGCGGTTGTTCTTAAAGATGTATCCATCGAACAAGCTGAAAAAGGCAAAGCTTACAGTCAAAAACTATTGGATAAACAAGTATCGCAAGGTCGTATAAGTGCAGAGCGAGCAGCACAAGTCTTAGCCAATATTCATCCAACGGCACAGGCTGCCGATTTACAAGGCTGTGATTTGATTATTGAGGCGGTATTTGAAAATCCTCAACTCAAGGCGCAAGTCACACAAGAAGCCGAAGTTTTTCTGGCAGAACAAGGTGTGATGGCATCCAATACCTCAACTTTGCCAATAAGCGGGCTTGCCCAAGCTGCGCAAGATCAACAGCGCTTTATTGGACTGCATTTCTTTAGTCCTGTCGATAAAATGCCGTTGGTAGAAATCATTAAAGGAAAAAACACCTCTGCCGATACTTTGGCAAAAGCATATGACTTTGTGCAACACATTGGTAAAACACCGATTGTAGTCAATGACAGACGTGGCTTTTTTACCAGTCGGGTGTTTGGCACTTTTGTGCAGGAAGGCTTGCGCTTACTGGCAGAAGGCGTACATCCTGCCAAAATTGAAATGGCAGCTTTAAAAGCAGGTATGCCTGTTGGCCCACTTGCTATTCAGGATGAAGTATCTTTAACCTTATCTGAACACGTGGCACAGGAAGCACGTAAGGCGCTGCAAGCCGAAGGAAAAGACCGACCACTGTCGAGTGCAGATGAAGTCATTCAAACCATGATTCATCAATTCTCACGTAAAGGCAAAGCTGCAGGTGCAGGCTTTTATGACTACCCTGAACAGGGTAAAAAACAGCTTTGGTCGGGATTAAGTCATTGGTATCAAAATACCGAAATCGCTGAACAAGAGATGATTAACCGTTTCTTATTTGTACAAGCACTGGACAGCTTACGTTGCTTGGAAGAAGGTGTTTTAGAATCTGTCATTGATGCCAATGTTGGTTCAATTTTTGGCATTGGCTTCCCTGCATGGACAGGTGGTGCTTTACAATTTTTGAATCAATATGGTTTAACACAGGCTTTGGCACGAGCACAGCAACTTACTGCTGAATATGGCGAGCGTTTTACCCCACCTAAAATCTTGCAAGATCGTGTTGCTGCAGGTGCTAAAAGCATTTAAAGCTAAACTTTAAATTTAAAGCAATCTGGGAGGGATATATCATCCCTCTTTTTATTTGCTCAAAATTACAATGAATATCCCTGCATAAATAGAATTTAATCCGTTTTTCATGCATTTTATGTTATAAAGTTACATAATTTTAAGATTTAGATTCAAATTGGGTAGATGCACATGACCGAACGCCTTACTCCTGAAAAATCACCTTGGGGTTGGAAAGCACTCTTTATTTTCTGTATTTTGGGTGGAATTTTCATGTTTATTTTCTGGTTAGCGGTCACGAATGAACCTGACTACATGCCTAGCCAGCAACAAAAGCAGAATACTCAGCAACACGCCTTTAAAAATGCGCCAGCTATGTCACAAGAAGCATTGGCAAAAGCACAAGCAGATCGTGAAGCACGTGAAGCTTTGGCTGCTGAAACTGCAGATGCACACGGTATGACTGAAACAGAACATGCCAATATGCCTGAAAACCATGAGCCAGCACCCGCACATGGACATTAATATGCGCTAACGGCTCTGTTCATACAGTTTATAAAAAGAAATCGCCATGATCACATTCCATCATGGCGATTTTTATTTTGCACGATTAAAATCAGGACTATCGACAATTCGTTTAAAATATCAATCGCATATCTACATGCGGAATACCACAATCTAAATACGACTCACCCTCAACCTGAAAACTCAAACTTTGATAAAATGGAATCGCGTGTTCCTGCGCAGACAACTTGACCCACGGACGTTGCTGCTGCTTTGCCACCTGAATAATATGCTGCATTAAAACACGTCCCACACCTAAACCGCGCTGTGATTTCAACACTGCGACCCGTCCAATACTGTGATTTTCCAGTAAACGTGCTGTTGCAATCGCCTGTCCAGTTGCATAGACCACAAAATGCAAGGCAACTGCATCTTGTGCATCCCACTCATCTTCAGGCGCAATTCGCTGTTCCTGAATAAAGACTTGCTCACGAATAGATTTGGCCTCTGCAGCAAATTGTGTCCAAGTGCCCGATTGAATTTCATAATCTTGCATCTTTATATCCTGTTCCATCTTGCTTAGCACTTAGAACCAATGCCCTGTTGATCCCACTGATCGTTCAACAACAACTCCAAAGAATGTTTTTGAATACCGTACATGGTTTTTAAATCACGAATTTGTGCCAAAACTGCTTGATCAGGTTCACTCCAATTTTGACGTTTGGTTGCCAAAATCATTTTGTTTTTACTGGTGTGTTCTAAAGCGACAAACTCAAAAACTTTGGTGTCATAACCATAGGCTTTGAGCAATAAAGCGCGGATGGTATCGGTTAACATTTCCGCCTGTTGCCCTGCATGAATGCCAAATTGCAGCATCGGTTGCAACACGCTTGGGCTTTGTAATTGTGGACGCAACTCTTTATGGCAACACGGCGCGCACATAATCATTTGTGCATTCAGGCGAATACCAGTATGAATTGCAAAATCGGTGGCGACATCACAGGCATGCAAAGCAATCATTACATCTAAATGTTCTGGCTGATAGGTGCGCACATCGCCCTGAAAAAAATCTAGCTGCTGAAAGTCTGAAGCACTCGCCACCGACTGACAAAACTCAACCATTTTCGGGTTTAGTTCCACCCCAGTCACAAAGGGAATAAATTGCTGCTTTTGCAAATAGTCATAGAGCGCAAAAGTTAAATAGCCTTTGTCTGAACCAAAATCCACCACGCGCAAGGTATTTTCCGAAATTTTGATTTGCGCCAAGGCACCCGAAAAAATTTCAATAAATTTATTAATCTGTTTCCATTTCCGCGCCATGCTCGGAATAATTTGCGCTTTGGCATCGCTAATCCCCAAGTGTTGTAAAAATGGGCTGGATTGATCGACATAACGCTGCTTTTCTCGGTCATGTCCTTGTGGTTCTTTCGGTTTCGCTATAGTCGGTGCTGTTTTACTGATGCTAAGCATGGCTTTCTTTTTGTTCTTTTTTAGCTGAATTTCCTGATCTGTCGTGAATAAATTGGCCTGTTTACAATCTGCCAATAAGTGACTCAATTGTATCTGTGCTTCTGCCAAAGGATAGTTTTTGGTGATATCCTGCGTTTTATGGCGATACAAACAAGTTAAAACGGTGTCTTGATTTAGCTGAATCACCCGTAAGGTGATTTTTTCTAATTGTTCCAGTTCGCCTTTATATTGACTCAGCACCACACGATCAAGCTTTTGTGTATCAATGGCTTGCTGAAAAGCCTCTAAGAATTGTTGTTCCTGCACAGAGGGAGAAGCCAAAGTCGACATAATAAAAACCTGAAAAAATTACAATTCAAGTTTAATTGTTATTACCCTAAAAGCAAAATTGAATTACGATACAGTTGTATAATTAAAGAAATTAAAGCAGATTCGCCATGAAATTAAATGCCCCTTTAGTGCCTGATTATGACCTGCAAGAAGAACGGATTAACTATCTGAGCCATGGTGTTGGTGCGGCTTTGGCATTTATTGCAGGTATTCTTTTAATCATTAAAGGTGCGTATTTAAGTACGGGACAATGGCTAGGTTTGTGGGCCTATGCAATAAGCATGGTACTGCTTTTTTCTGCTTCAATGCTGTATCACATGGCAACCGCAGCAGACCGCCGTTATTTTTATAAAAAGTTAGATCACACCGCAATTTATTATTTAATTGCAGGGACTTATACCCCATTTTTATCCATCGCGATTCCTACTCAAAAAGCACAATATTTGTTAATTTCCCTGTGGATTATTGCCCTGATTGGCACCCTATTTAAACTGGTATTTATCAACCGTTTTCATAAAATTTCTTTAATTGCCTACTTGGTGATGGGTTGGTTAGCCGTTCTGGTCATGGACGATATGCAAGCCTATTTAAGCAGCCAAGCCCTGACCTTTTTGCTAATTGGCGGCATTGCCTACACCGTGGGTGCATTGTTTTATGCCTTAAAACGCGTAAGATATACCCACGCAATTTGGCATGTATTTGTCTTAATTGGTGCAGGCGCACACTTTCTGGCAATTTATCTGTATGTGATTTAACGCTGAATATCGCTCATGTCTTACAGATAAAACGATCAGATTTGAATGGTGTTCATGGATGCAGTTTTGTAACCGACTTCTTGTTCAAAAAAGTATAACTACAAGAAGTATCTACTATTTTTCTGCCAGTGCGGTCTGTGCCAAATTGCACTTTCATTTAAAATTCACTTTACATAAGGTCCTGTATGGCATCTTCATCTACTGCTGCCGCTGAACAGCCGACTCAAAATTCTAAATTTCGAGTACTGACTGCAAGCTTGGTCGGTACCACCATCGAGTTTTTTGACTTTTATATCTACGCCACTGCGGCAGTCATTATTTTCCCGTATCTGTTCTTTCCGACCAGTACTGACCCAATGACGGCAACCATTCAATCTCTCGCCACCTTTGCAATTGCCTTTATCGCCCGTCCAATTGGCGCAGCTTTATTTGGACATTTAGGAGATCGGATTGGACGCAAAGCCACTTTGGTCGCGGCATTATTGACCATGGGAATTTCTACAGTCTGTATTGGTTTACTGCCGACGTATGCACAAATTGGGATTATCGCGCCATTACTGTTGGCGTTGTGTCGCTTAGGGCAAGGTTTAGGCTTGGGCGGTGAATGGTCGGGAGCAGTACTGTTAGCCACAGAAAATGCCCCTGAAGGTAAACGTGCTTGGTATGGCATGTTCCCACAATTGGGCGCTCCGATTGGTTTTATTCTTGCCACAGGTTCATTCCTTATTTTAGGTGCGCTGATGTCTGAGCAAGACTTTATGACATGGGGCTGGCGCATCCCGTTTATTTCGAGTGCCTTATTGGTGATTGTCGGTTTATGGATTCGCTTAAAACTGCATGAAACGCCTGCCTTCCAAAAAGTGTTGAATAAACAAAAAGAAGTCAATGTGCCATTTATTCAGGTCTTTAAAAAACACGCTAAAATGTTAGTGCTCGGTACAATCGCTGCAATTTGTACCTTTGTGGTGTTTTATCTGACTACGGTATTTGCCTTGCAATGGGGCACCAAACAACTGGGTTATTCACGTGAAGAATTCTTAAAACTTCAACTACTAGCCACATTGTGTTTTGCTGCTTTTATTCCCCTCTCAGCCGTTTTAGCCGAAAAATTTGGACGTAAAACCACCTCTATCGCAGTGTGCATCATCTCTGCAATTTTTGGCTTATTTTTTGCCGACATGCTTGCTTCAGGCAGCACGTGGATTGTATTTGTTTTCCTGTGTATTGGCTTGGCAATTATGGGACTTACTTACGGGCCCATTGGTACAGTATTGTCTGAAATTTTCCCAACATCTGTACGCTATACAGGCTCCGCACTCACCTTTAACTTGGCGGGTATTTTTGGCGCATCGTTTGCCCCACTCATTGCCACCAAACTTGCCACCACTTATGGCTTGGCTGCAGTTGGTTATTATTTAAGTGCAGCATCCATCTTGTCTTTAATCGCATTTTTAATGATTCGAGAAACCAAGCATGATGATGTAAACAATCAAATTTAAGCGCAAAAATTGCATCAAAAAACCAGCCTCGGCTGGTTTTTTTCATGTAGGCGATGGTGACGGTGCTTACAATAATTCAATAATATCAATCGTGGGCGGCACACCAAAACGAAAAGGAACACCGACCATTCCTGTCCCTACAGTCACAAATACATCGGCATGATCATGGCGATATAACCCCTTTTTATGCCCTAAAATAGATACTTTTTTCATCACATAATCGGTCAGCCACGGCAGTTCAACCTGCCCACCATGGGTATGCCCTGCCAACATCAACGGACGTGTCGGCAGTTTTGGTACCATATCCACTGTATCAGGGTTATGTGATAACAACACCCACGGCTTATCCTGAGGTAAATCGGGCATATAGCGCATGTCGGTTTTACCTGCCCATAAATCGCCAATACCGAGCAAACGAAACTCATCAAACTCGACAATTCTACCTTCAATATCAATCACGTTATTTTGTTCTAAAGCCGTTTTTAACAGCTCTTGAATGGGCGGGCCAGGATACTGCTCATCATGATTACCATTTACCGAATATACAGGCGCACAAATTTCTTTTAATACCGCCAATTCTTCGACCAATTTATTTTCAGGCTCATAAGTCCAGTCGCCTGCTACAACGACAATATCGGGGTTTTGCAAATTGAGTTTTTTCACAATTTGCTTCAATTGACGCTCATGCCCAGAAAACAAGCCAATATGTAAATCTGCAATTAAAGCAATTTTGACAGGCTTTAATAAACGGCGATCTGCATGAATTTGATATTTGGTAGTTTTGACTTGAATCAAATGCGGTTCAATAAAACGCGCATAGCTCAACACAGCACTGACTAAAAATACAAAAATCGCTTCGTGGATGGAGTAATAGCCCTGAATACCCGCATAAACACTAAAAAAAACCAAAGGCGGCAACAGGTAAGACAAATAAAATGCCAACAAATGCACAAAGGCCTTAAACGGGTGAATGGTTTCTGTATTGGCCTGACTGCGCCATGCTTGCGAAACTGCCCACAGCGCCAAAATTGCCATACCCATATAGAAATACAACACGACTGAATCGTTATCCCACATATTTATTCTCTATTACTTCATACTTCTGCTATTCAATGCTGCGCTAAACCCAGATGTCGCATTTAACCCACACACGTCATATATCTGTATTGTCATATTTATCTTTTCATAGCTGACAATTATACTCAAACCCTATTTTTAACTTATTTGCTCCTCGTGCTAAAAAGGAATTTAATTTGGCAAACCGCAGCTCATCCGCTCCATTTCAAAATATTCGGCACAACGTCTTGTGGCTGAGTTGCGCCTTCGTTTTGACACTCTCAGGCTGTAGCACGCTGCCCAAACAGATTGAACATCCGATCCAGATGGCGTTTGAAACCCCAACCGATCAAACCAGTTTGGCCAAAATTGTACTGCCGCTACGCGAAAAATATCCGCAGCTTACGGGTTATCATGTCCTGTATGATCCGCTCGAAGCCCTAGCAGCACGTATCTATCTGATTAATAAAGCAGAAAAATCTTTAGATTTACAATATTATATTTGGGATAACGATAAAATTGGCGCGCTTGCACTACACGCCATTATTCGTGCGGCAGATCGTGGGGTGAAAGTCCGCTTATTGGTCGATGATAACAATGCCAAAAAAATGGAAGGCATTTATCTCGCGCTCGATCAACACGTCAACATCGACATCAAACTGTATAATCCATATCGCTTTCGACATTATCGTGCCATGGACATGATTTTGGATTTGAAGCGTATTAACCGTCGTATGCACAACAAAAGCTTTATTGCCGATAACCAAATTTCTCTGATTGGTGGGCGCAATATGAGCAATCAATACTATAACGTCAGCGACAATTATCAATTTTCTGATGTCGATGTGATGTTAGTCGGCTCGGCTTCGGATGAAATTATTCACTCTTTTGATGAATACTGGAATGATGACTATGCTTATTCAGTCAAGCAATTGGTCAATCCACAACATTACACCTTGCGTTATGAAAGCTTAAAACAGCAATTAGAACAGCACGATCAAGAAGCCACCGTACAAAATTATTTAGATTTGGTGACTCGTTCTAAAGCGATTGAACAGTGGATGACGCGTAGTATTAAGTTCGATTGGGTCAGTGCTGAAGTGGTCAAAGATGCGCCGAGTAAAATTAAAGACCGCGCCTCAAAAGAAGAACATCTCAACTTTCAATTGCTGACGCATTTAGAGAAGCCAAGCAGTAGTGTCGATATTATTTCTGCGTATTTTGTCCCTGAACAATCGGGGGCAGAAAAACTAAAAGACTTGGCGGATGATGGCGTTCAGGTACGCGTACTGACCAACTCCTTTAAAGCCAACGATGTTCCTGTGGTGCATGCTTTTTACGCCAAATATCGAGAAGATTTATTGGCAAATAACGTGCAGCTGTATGAGTTTTTGGCGCGACCTGAAATGGAAAACCTAAACACACATACGCACGAAATTTCCAAAAAAGCCAAAGTCAGTATGAAAGGTTTAAGCCGTTCTAGTTTACATGCCAAACTCATGGCATTGGATGAAAAACAGGTATTTATTGGTTCGTTTAATTTTGACCCACGCTCGGCATATTTAAATACTGAAATTGGAGTAATTTTAAATAGTCCACCATTGGCTCGCGCAGTTCACCAGACCATGGATGTCAATTTATCCAAATATGCTTATAAACTGGTTTTAGATGCGCAACAAAACATTCAATGGCAGATGAAAAATCCACAAGGCGAAACTCAAATTCTAAAAAAAGAACCAGGGATGAAATGGTATCAACGTGCGGCAATGAAAATTACCTCATGGCTGCCAATTGAAGGCTTTATGTAGCAACATAATATTGAAGCTGTTGGATGATGACCATTATTCTTAAAAAAATGTGATGTGCTTAGGCTATCTTTAACATGAAGATGCGCCTAAGCATGTTTTATGATGTCAGCACTTGTGGTTTTAATACCTGACGATGCAACTCAGCCAAACCTTCTGTCATGCGTTCCTGTACCACAGCAGTTAAAGATTCAATATCGTGCCCTTCTACCACAATTGCAGGTAACGCCATTAAATGCGCTGTCACTTTCGGCATTTCCAAAACATCTTTCACATGATCAACAAAGGTCATGTCATTAATAAACGGCGCAACAGTATCTAACTCACCTTGCTGATTTACATAACAAATCAGACAAATTTGCACAGGTCGTTTGGCTTCAATTGCTGCCCCTAAAATACGACCATGCACTTTTTTAATTTTGCTTCCATCTGACGTGGTCGCTTCAGGAAAAAATAATACAGGAATATCTTGTTTTAAAAATTGCGTGATTTGTTCACGAATTTTGACTGAATCGCCAGAGCCACGCTTAATAAATAGCGTCCCCCCACCTTTGGCTAACTTACCCAATAACGGCCATTTTTCAATTTCAGCTTTGGCCAGAAAAAATACCCGCGCACTAGAACCCAATACCGCTACATCTAACCACGAAATATGATTACTGACCCATAGCGCAGGGTCATGCGGAATTTCACCATGAATTTGCACTTCAATATTAAAAACTTTGCACAATTGACGGCAAAAATATTGCACATAGCGCGTATTGTTCGGGTTGTTGGTGTCTTTATACAATTGATGACGATAGACCAAATAAAACCCTTCACCAATCGCGCCAGCCGTTGCCAGAACTTTTTTGCTATACAAAGCAAGCTTTGCAAAACCATGAATTGGAGATGTGTGAGTTTCAACAGCTGGGTTCATAGGGTCATCACTAATTGTTAAACGCAAAACAACGTATAAAGGTCTATATTTTGCTCATTCTATACTGTTCAATCTGAACTTGCATTGATAATAAAAACCGAAACCTGCATGCAAACATGCGACTTTTGGCAAAATCTAAATAGATAAATTCTATATTGGGGTCATCCTTATAATTGAGTTTACATACGTTGATATAGCATCAAATCAGGGCGCAGGAAAAATCCAATCATCTATTTCCCTGCACAAACATTTTTTCTACTAGAATATAGCTTTAGCATGGAGATTGCGCTGAGTGGAAAATTTTGTGCCACATCAAGATGGCGAGCGTGTTGTACTGGTCAGTGTCGCTGTCCAAATTTTAGAAGACCTAGATGCCGAAGAATTTCAGCTCTTGGCTGAATCTGCGGGTGCAGAAGTTTTACAACACGTCCACACTCAACGTAGTAAACCCGATGCCAAACTCTTTATTGGCTCAGGCAAAGCCGAAGAAATTGCCGCATTGGTCAAAGAACACGACGCCAATTTGGTCATTTTTGATCATGCACTCAGTCCTGCACAGGCACGTAATTTAGAAAAAGTGATGCAATGCCGTGTGGTTGACCGTACCGAACTCATTTTAGATATTTTTGCTCAACGCGCCCGCACTTACGAAGGTAAATTACAGGTCGAATTGGCACAATTACAACATTTATCTTCACGTTTGGTGCGTAGTCGCAGCAACTTAGACAGTCAAAAAGGTGGTATCGGCTTACGTGGTCCTGGGGAAACCTTGCTTGAAACTGACCGACGCTTATTGCGTATTCGCATGGGACAACTAAAAACCAAACTCGATAAAGTCCGTCAAACCCGTGCACAAGGTCGTGTGGCTCGGCAAAAAGCCGCCATTCCTACCGTTTCATTGGTCGGTTATACCAACGCAGGCAAATCGACCTTATTTAATATTTTGGCGCAAAGTGATGTCTATGCTGCTGACCAACTGTTTGCTACGCTTGACCCTACTTTACGGCGTTTAGAATGGGATGGCATCGGACGTCTGGTATTGGCCGACACCGTTGGCTTTGTAAGAAACCTATCTCACTCTTTGGTGGAATCTTTTAAAGCAACTTTGGAAGAAACCTTAGAAGCCAGTTTATTGCTGCATGTGATTGATTCAAGCAGCCCCGATGTGTTGGAACAAATTGAAGCAGTCGAAGGTGTGCTAAAAGAAATTGGCGCAGATGTACCTATTTTGCGGGTTTACAATAAAATTGATGTCTCAGGCGAAACAGCCAAAATTATCTATGAAAAACCGCATCAACCTGACCGTGTCTATGTATCGGCACATTCAGGGCAAGGTTTAGACTTGTTAAAACAAGCCGTACATGAATGTTTGATGGGGCAAATTCAAAAGTTTGATCTTAAATTACAACCTGCTTATGGCAAACTGCGCAATCAACTGTATGCGCTCAATGTCATTCAGGCAGAACAGTACGATGATGAAGGTCAATTACATCTACAAGTCAGCATGGCACCACATAAACTGGAACAACTGATTAAACAGGCACATTTACCGATAGACGAAATTTTAGGTGCACAGGCAGAACAATTTAAACGTCCGCTTGAAGCATTTGAAATTGACGATCAGATCGGTTAAAACGTGATAAGTAAAATTTTAATGAAAGATCAAAAATGAGCAGGATAAAACATATCGATTGGCCAGCATGGATCGGCACACTCCTTTTGATTATTGTGTTTCGTGAAGCCTCTGTATGGATCATGACCCAATTTAATCACCCAGAATTAGGCAATTTAGTCGGTTTGCTCAGCCTGCTGGCGGTATTATTTACATGGCGCAAACTCAGTAAAATTCCTGCTCGTCTGGTCGATACCAACAACAAAATCATGAAAGAAAGTGCCTTTGCCTTTTTACCCATCAGCGCGGGTTCATTAATTATGCTCACGCACATGGGCAAACAAATTCCAATCTTCTTAATTGTGTTGTTTATCAGTACGCTGATCCCGCTTTGGCTGTATGCCAAAATGGCAAAACGCTGGCTTTAGGAGATTAAAATGCTGTCAATTCTATATGGTTTTTTAATCACTCTCGTTGCATATTTACTGGCAAAACCTTGCAACCAAAAAGTCCCGCAAATCCCTGTGATTGTCTTTGGCATGTGTTTTGTGTTGCTACTGTTGTATTTTTTCGGGATTCCATACGAAACTTACGTCGCACAAACCAACCCTTTGTTTAATCAATTATTGGGCTATGTGACAGTTGCACTCGCCATTCCTCTAGCAGCCATGCGTTATGACGATTTACCCCTCAAAGCGATTTTAGGTATTTTGTTCTTTGCCAGTCTTAGTGCTGTGGCGCTGCCGATGGGGCTTGCTTATGCGCTACATATGTCCAGTGCCGATATTATGGCATTTGCCACCCGTGCAGTGACCACGCCGATTGCGATTAATATCGCCACGCTTTTGGAAGCCCCAATTCAACTGGCAGTCTTGATTGTGATTTTATCGGGTGTTGTAGGTGCTGCTTTCTCACCTTTTATTTTAAGACACATCAATGATGAACGTGCCTCTGGTTTGGCTCTAGGTCTGGCTGCGCATGCAATTGGTACCGCCCAAGCTTGGCAACGAGGTAGCGTAGCTGGACGTTATGCCGCCTTTGGTATGGCCGTCAATGCAGTATTTACCGCAGTATGGCTGCCAACTTTTATACTGTATTTACAAAAAATGTGACTGAGCAATCACTTATTTAGACTTGTCGAGTTTTAACTTTCTTTTTACTATGAAATATCCAGTTAGCCAAAAACAAGGAACATTGAACATGGTCAAGATGAAACTCACCGTTGCCTTAATCTGCTCAGCGTTAGGAAGTTTTGCGCTAGCTCAAGATATTACGGGTACTTGGAAAAATATTGATGACAAAACAGGTTCATCAAAAGCAATTTTAGAAATTCGTCAGGAAGCCAATGGCACCTATACGGCTAAAATTGTCAAAGTTACCCCTCGTCCTGGCTACACCCCTAAAGATACCTGTGTCAACTGTCCTGCGCCTTATACCAACCAACCTATTTTAGGAATGGATATACTTAAAGGCTTAAAACATACAGGTGGTACTAACTTCTCTGGTGGAAAAATTATTGACCCATTAAACGGCAATATCTACAGCACCAAAGCCAAATTAAGCAGCAATGGTAAACGTCTGACCATGCGTGGTTATGTGGGCGTATCTGCTTTAGGACGTAGCCAAACTTGGATTAAAAGCGACTAATTAATTGCTTCACTTTTCACTTAAAATGCCACACGTTCGTGGCATTTTTTATTGGTTTTCTTACATTTTAGTCGCAACTTTAAGATTAATTTTTTCTCAAATCGCTTGACTCCTACCACAACTCGCTTTATATCTTGAATAAACCTCTGTGATCAATTTCGGCAATCAAAGGAACTGATATGAAGAAAAATTTACTGATAGGTGTATTTGCAAGCTTAATGTTCAGTGGCAGTTTATTTGCTGCAGACTTAACTGGAACTTGGCAAAGCATTGATGACAAAACTGGCTCACCTAAGGCTTTAATTGAAATTACCAAAGCGGAGAATGGTACGTTTACGGGTAAAATTGTCAAAGTCACACCACGTGCAGGCTACACCCCTAAAACCATTTGTGTCGATTGCCCTGCCCCATATACCAATAAACCACTCGTCGGCTTAGAAATTATTAAAGGTTTACAACATGTGGATAACAACAACTATGCCAACGGGCGTATTCTTGATCCACTTGCAGGCAAAATGTATAGCTTAAAAGGACGTCTTGCTGCCAACGGTAAACGCCTAACCTTGCGTGGTTACGTCGGAATTTCAGCCATTGGTCGGACACAAACGTGGATTCGCCAACAATAAGCGAGTAATTGTGTCTCATCGGTCATTTTTTCTGGATACTCGGGACTTTGTGTCCGTTAATTCACAGATTAGACTAGCCGCAAAGACCGAGTAAGGGAAATAAAATGATTCAGAAATTGGCTTTAGGAATAGCCGTCATCTTCGGCAGTCTAAGCACTTTGGCGATGGCACAAGATTTAGCAGGAACTTGGCAACAAATTGATGATAAAACAGGCTCACCCAAAGCTGTCATCGAAATTCGTAAAGAAGCCAATCAAACCTATACGGGTAAAATTGTGAAAGTAACCCCGCGTCCGGGTTATACCCCACGTGAACTTTGTAATAAATGCCCTGCGCCTTATACCGACCAACCTATTTTAGGGATGGATATTTTAAAAGGCTTACAACAAGTCAAAAACAGCAACAATTACGAAAAAGGACGCGTAATTGATCCATTGGCAGGTCGTATTTACGATGCAAAAATTCGCCTCAACTCAACAGGTAAACGTTTAACTTTACGTGCTTATATGGGTGTATCTACACTAGGTCGCAGTCAAACTTGGATTCGAATTCAATAAAATTCAAGATAAAAAATAGCCACCTCAATAGGTGGCTATTTTCATTTCATCATCACATTTTTAAATTTTAAAGATGAATGTTATTACCATTCTGCCAGCGGATTATCCGCTGCAAACAATTGCTGATCTTCCAAACGATAAGCCACAAGCTGATTGCCCCACACACAACCGCCATCCACATTTTGAATATTGTCGGCTACCGTTTGTCCCTGCAATGCTGCCCAATGACCAAATACGATTTGATGTGTTTGCGCAGCTAAAGATGGATATTCAAACCACGGTTTAAAACCTTCTGGCATCGGATCATCTAAGGCATCTTTAAAGCTGAATTCCAAACCACCCTGTGCATTGGCTAAACGCATACGGGTCAAATAGTTGGTAATACAACGTAAACGCGCATGTCCCGTTAAATCATCCGACCAAACTGTAGGTTCTGCCCCATACATTTCCTTAAAAAATGCATCCACCACAGCAAAATCTTCATGCCCAATGACCGCTTCGACTTCTTTAGCATAGGCTGCTGTTTGTGCAGCATTCCAAATATGGGGAATACCTGCATGGGTCAAAATCGTATTTCCATTCGGAAAAAGACACAAAGGCTGTTTGCGTAGCCAGTCAATTAAATCATCACTGTCAATCGCATCAATTACATCGCGGGTATTGTCTTGCTCTTTAATTTTCTTTAAGCCACGTGCGCCTGCTAACAGCGTCAAATCGTGATTGCCTAAAACTGTTGCTGCAACGCCGCGATCGACCAGTTTTTTAATAAAGCGCAATGCACCAATTGAGTTTTCACCACGTGCAACCAAGTCGCCAGCAAACCAGATAAAATCCTGATCAGGGTCAAACTGTATTTCTTTAAGTAACAGTTTCAGGGCTTCAAAGCAGCCCTGTACATCGCCAATCACATAGTTGTATCGAATTTCTGCCATTAACTCACCATTTGATCTGCCAATGCGACAAATGCTTCCAAACTTAAAGTTTCAGGACGTGCCATTGGGTCTACCCCTGCACGCTCAAATGCATCTTCAGCCAACATGCCTTTTAAGCTATTACGTAAAGTTTTACGACGCTGGGTAAAAACATGCGACACCAAACGTGCCAATGCCTTTTCATCTTTGGCAATAATTGGTTTGGTTGCATAGGGTTCTAAGCGAAATACAGCAGAAGTCACTTTAGGCGGTGGGTTAAATGCACCAGGCGGCACTTCAAACAAGAAGGTTGGCTTGCAGTAATATTGCATCATCACCGACAAACGCCCATATTCTTTGGTGTTTGGCGATGCGGTAATACGATCCACCACTTCTTTTTGCAGCATAAAGTGCATGTCTTTGACTTTGTCGCCAAATTCTAAGAGATGGAACAATAACGGAGTCGAAATATTGTAAGGCAAGTTCCCGACCACACGTAAAGGACGGCCTTCAGCAAATAATTCACTAAAATCGTATTTCAGGGCATCACTTTCAACAATAGTCAAGCGTTCGGGATGCGGTACACGCCCTGGCAAGCCTGCAGCCAAATCACGGTCTAACTCCACTACAGTCAAGGCATCACACTCACCAATTAAAGGTGAGGTCAATGCAGCCAAACCCGGCCCAATCTCGACAATATTATCACCCGGACGTGGGTTAACAGAGCGTACAATTTTGGCAATCACACGTTGGTCATGTAAAAAGTTTTGACCAAAGCGTTTACGAGCCTGATGCCCTTCTTCCTTTGGGTTTAGGGCATTAATTTGATACATAAAGATTTCCAAGCTGAGATTATGAACGTGCTAAATCCAGCGCTAAATCGACAGCAACATGCAAGCTAGAACTTTTCGCAAGTCCTGTACCTGCGAGGGAGAGCGCTGTGCCGTGATCGACTGAAGTGCGAATAAACGGTAAGCCTAAAGTAATATTAATTGCTTCACCAAAGCCCTGAGATTTTAACACAGGTAAACCCTGATCGTGATACATCGCCAATACTGCATCAGCATCTTTTAAATTTTCAGGGGTAAACAACGTATCTGCAGGCAAACTCAGGCTTAGGTTTTCCCCACGGTTACGGTAATTTTGCAGCACAGGATTAATGACTTCAATTTCTTCCATGCCTAAATAACCGTCTTCACCCGCATGTGGATTCAAACCACACACCAACACTTTAGGATGCTCGATCTTAAATTTACTTTTTAAATCATGCAGCAAAATATCAATCACCTGCTGCAAACGGGTTTTGCTAATCGCATCTGCGACTGCACGTAACGGTAAATGCGTTGTTACGAGGGCAACACGTAGCGTTTTAGTCGCCAACATCATCACCACACGTTCTACACCTGCAAACTCCTGATAATATTCAGTATGTCCACTAAACGAAATGCCCGCTTCATTAATAATCGATTTTTGTACTGGCGCTGTCGCAACACCGACACTTTTACCCGTCATGGCATACGATGCAGAACGACGTAATTGCTCTAACACATAAGCCGCATTTTGAGCATTTAAATGACCAAGTTGTACCTCTGCGGCCAAGGGCACATGTTCAACATACAACTGCCCCACTGCAGCTGCGTGCTGCTGACCTAAATATTCAATCAATTCGACTTTTTGGTTTAGAATTTCGGCACGTTGTTGTAATAATTGATGATCTGCCAATACCACAATTGGACGCTCATCCACTCGGTCTGCCAAACTCAAGCAAATATCAGGTCCAATCCCTGCGGGTTCACCACTGGTGACATATAAAGGTCGCATAAATGCTCAGTCCAGATTTATCTAAGGATAATTAAAGTATAGCGCCATCTTAGTTGATTGTTTTATTTCCAGTCCAAGATAAATCGAGTCTGCAAAATCCCTTGCACATGCGCCCATTCAGAAATAGCGGTAACAGCAACACCCAATAACAGCCCCATCATCAATATTTTTTGTGATTTTTTCAGCACCTCCCGATATTGGGTGTCTGCTAAACACAGCAAAATGATTCCACCAACGCCATACAATAAAAATGGGAAAAGTGCTAAATGGAAAAAAATTGAATACAGCAATAAGATGCTAAACACATCCACACCATATACAGCACCCAATACTACAAAAGCCAGCATATAGACACTGAGTAATGTAATAAAACATCCAGCAATAAATTTAATGAATTTTGAAGTAGGTAGATCAGACTGCTGCTGTATTTCTGATTGCAAATCTTGCGACATCCTATCCCCCCTTTTGTTTCAATATTGTCTGCTAAAAACTTTACTTATAACCCTATAAAGGCGATTTAAAACAGCATAAATCTAGGCTTTTAATGTTGAATGTTACAAATTTATTCAACTTTTCTTTTGTATTTAAGCTCGCTAAAATATAGCGCTTAAAATGTGACATTTCCATTGTGGTTCTAGTTAATTTCAGGTAGAATTCGGACTCCTTTTTGTTTGGACAGCTTCCATAGTCCAAACCAACTATAATAGGTAGTGGTTTAATGAAAACTCTCAGCGCTAAGCCAGCTGAAGTTCAACACGACTGGTACGTTGTTGATGCTTCTGGCAAAACTCTAGGTCGCCTTGCGACAGAAATCGCTCGTCGTTTACGCGGTAAGCACAAAACTTCTTATACTCCTCACGTTGACACTGGTGACTACATCGTTGTTATCAATGCTGAGCAAGTTCAAGTGACTGGTAACAAATCACTTGATAAGAAATACTATCGCCACACTGGTTTCCCTGGTGGTATCCGTGAAACTAATTTCGAGAAATTAGTTGCTCACAAACCAGAAGAAATCTTCCAACGCGCTGTAAAAGGCATGTTGCCAAAAGGTCCTCTTGGTTATGCTATGATCAAGAAAATGAAAGTGTACGCTGGTGCTGAGCATCCTCACACAGCTCAACAGCCACAAGTTTTGGACATCTAAGGGATACAGCACATGGCTACTAATTATGGTACAGGTCGCCGTAAGACCGCAACTGCACGTGTTTTCTTATCAGCTGGTACAGGTAAACTCGTAATTAACAACCGTACTCTTGAGCAATATTTCGGTCGTGAAACTGCTCGTATGATCGTACGTCAACCGTTAGAACTTCTTGAAGCTACTGACAAATATGACCTTTACATCACTGTTGCTGGTGGTGGTATTGGTGGTCAAGCTGGTGCTATCCGTCACGGTATTACTCGTGCATTGATCGCATCCGACGACACTTTAAAACCTGCTCTTCGTCAAGCTGGTTTCGTTACTCGTGATGCTCGTGAAGTTGAACGTAAGAAACTTGGTTTACGTAAAGCACGTAAACGTCCACAATTCTCTAAACGTTAATTCGTTTACCGAATCGGACACAAAAAGCCTTGGATTCTCCAAGGCTTTTTTATTTGCATAACAACACCAAGATATACGGTTCAGCCAAAATCTACACTTTAGCTACTTATAAAACCCAATCAGCAGCTCAATAAATATCTCATACACTTTTGTCAGGTTTGCTGCGTGATTTTAGTCGCCAAGTCTAGTATCCTATTCTATTCATTTGGTTTTATTTCGGATTATGTCAGTCGAAAACGCACCTTTACAAGGCATCACCCTCTATAGTCATGCAGACGACTTTCGCTCACATTGGATTCGTTACGTTCTTGCCGAAAAACAAATCAAATATCAACTGATTCTTGTCGATCATGAGGATGAAGACCTCGCTAGTCTCAATCCCTACAATCAATTGCCCATATTATTAGAAAATGATCTCAAATTATTCAATAGCAGCATAATTTCAGAATATCTAGATGATCGTTATCGACAAAATAAGCTCTATGCCGATGCCCCTATGCCACGCGCAGAACAACGTCAATATATCTGGCGCTTTGAGCACGATTGGTTCAAGCTCGCCGATGACATGCTGCGCCACCCTGACAGCTTAAATAGCCAAGCACAACGTACAGCACAAAAACAATTACGTGATACACTCATTTCACTCACACCACTGTTTCAACATTATCCTTTTTTTATGTCTGAAACATTTAATATTTTAGACTGCATGCTAGCACCATTATTTATACGACTCAAAGCCATGGGCATTGAGCTACCCAAACAACACTGTAGACCTATTTTTCTCTATTGCCAGCGTATTTTTAATCGCCCTGCATTTTTAAAATCGATGACCTTGCAGGAAAAAAATCGCTATCAGGAATTTTTAATTCATACTTAAAGAGCACATTATGTCTGAATCTGAAATCGACTTAAGTCCAACCCGTCCCTACTTAGCTCGCGCAATTTATGAATGGATTTGTGACAACCAACTCACGCCACATTTATTGGTCGATGCTACACAGCCGAATACGCTTGTTCCTGAACAATTTATTCAGGATGGTCAGATTGTCCTAAATATCGTTCCACATGCAGTGCATGCCTTACACATGAGCAATGATGCAATCACCTTCTCTGCACGCTTTGGTGGCGTATCACGCGACTTATATGTACCTATGAATGCCGTCGTAGGTATCTATGCAAGAGAGAATGGACAAGGCTTATTCTTTGATCCAAGTGAGTATGCACATATCCAAAATGATCAAGATGCTTTAGAATCAAAGACTGAAGAAAAAACCGAACAAACTAAGAAAAAACCAAGCCTTAGATTATTAGATTAAAACAATGGAGTAGTGAATGGCTTTTGATTTAGTACAATATTTTGCAGCGCAGATTAAACTTCAAAAGCCCTCGCTTTTGAAACAATATAATGCTGTTGATCGCGACCAATATATTCAAGAAATCAATGCGCTGAGCTTAGGCAAACTGGTCAGTCTGTGGCGAGAAGACAACCAAAAACTTTATCAAGAAATTGATCATCAAGATGAATTATATATTCAGGAAATTGCACGTCGACTCACCACATCTCCACACAATCAGTCACCTCTCTCCAAAACTGAGCTTGAACAGAATATTAGTGAAGTCTTAGCCTTACAACTCACAGAGCTCAAGCAATTGGATCAAACCGGTAATTTTGGCAATAAAGGTCTAGGTGAATTATTGCTAGGTCAAATTGAACATTTATCCGGTCAAGCGGATGATTGGGTTTGGTCAACAAACGATCTAATAGAGTTAAAAGGTTCTAAACCAATTCCTCAAGAAGAGCTATCATTAGAGGCATCAATGAAGGAGTTTAATCAAATGGTACAACAACATACCCACGATGATCATCAAAATATTGAGCCTGTAGAAGCAATTGTACCCACTTGGTCTAAAGTACTAGAACCTATCGTTGCGATTGCGATTTTAGCAATTCTATGGTGTTCCGTTACTCAATTATTCGCTTAAATCAATCTTCTATCTAAGCCGTAATAAAACCATCATCATCTGATGGTTTTATTTTGCCTTCACTTTTATGTTTCCTTTCTTTTTATAATTTTATTTTTCTAACTTTATTTTCTTTTCCACATAAAAAACACCCCCAACATTTGTTGAGGGTGTTTGAATAATGAGCTGGCGATGACTTACTCTCACATGGGTAACCCCACACTACCATCAGCGCGAAGAGGTTTCACTTCTGAGTTCGGGAAGGGATCAGGTGGTTCACTCTTGCTATGGTCGCCAGCACAACTGTTTACGGAGACTTGCATTGGTCTTACTCACGATAGTGATGCACTGCGTTTTCCGAATCTGTAACAGATTGGGCTGTATTGGGTCTGAATTTTATTGTTTAGCGTTAACTAAATCAAGATCAGTCTGAATTGACTGATTGGATTTGAATCGATTGAGCATTCAACCCCAACTGTTTGGGTGTTGTATAGTCAAGCCTCACGAGCAATTAGTATTGGTCAGCTTCACATATCGCTATGCTTCCACATCCAACCTATCAACGTCGTAGTCTTCAACGGCTCTTTAGGAGGCATAAA
>NZ_VPAL01000019.1:0-44054 GCF_013419245.1 Acinetobacter sp. YH12095 | reverse complement strand
TTTATGCCTCCTAAAGAGCCGTTGAAGACTACGACGTTGATAGGTTGGATGTGGAAGCATAGCGATATGTGAAGCTGACCAATACTAATTGCTCGTGAGGCTTGACTATACAACACCCAAACAGTTGTTGTATCACAAGCATCAATCGATTCATAAAAGATCACTTAAACCTGATCTAATCAAATATCTTGATTCAGCCCTTGCTGAACATGAAATTTCAGATACAATAGCCAACCTGTTAATAACTCATTTGGAACCAAGTAAGGCATTACAAGCGAAAGCATCGAGCTTAAGCAATGTAACTAAGACCCGAACAAGTCCATAACAGTTGTGCTGGCGACAATAGCAAGAGTGAACCACCTGATCCCTTCCCGAACTCAGAAGTGAAACCTCTTCGCGCTGATGGTAGTGTGGGGTTACCCATGTGAGAGTAAGTCATCGCCAGCTCATTATTCAAAGTCCCCCTTCTCAATGAGATGGGGGACTTTTTTTATGGATAAAATAAAATGTTAAGAATAAAGATTACTAAAATATCCGTATTAAAAAATATTTATGATTTTAAATAAATCTATGTTATATCTTATAAAACGGCATAAAAATTGCTTATTATAACTTATTGGATTAAGTTGTTGAAAAATCAATTATTTTAAAAGAGTGGTAAGATATGAAGTTATCGGTTGGACTTAAAGTTGCAAACTCCTTGTCACTGACACCGCAGTTACAACAAGCCATTCGTTTGCTTCAACTTTCAAGCTTGGAGTTAGAACAAGAAGTTCAAATTCAATTGGATAGTAATCCTTTATTAGAAAAAGTAGAAGAGCAAAGCAGTATTGAAAGCTTATCAACACTCGAAGACCAAGAGCGAGATCAGAAAGATTTAACAAAAGAACTAAATGCAGATCATTTGCCAAATGATTTGCCGGTAGATACGGATTGGGATGATGTGTATACCCACTTACCGACCAGTTTAGGGGCGGCAGAATATGAAGAGCGAGAGGATAATCGTCAAGGCCACTTAGGGCTAAAAGAACACATGCATACGCAAATTAATTTGTTGCATTTTTCGCAAGTTGAACAGTTAATTGCATATTGTATTGTCGATGCTTTGGATGACAATGGTTTTTTGGATTGTGAAGTATCGGAAATTACTACATCGGTGCAGCATCTATTGGCATCTATGGACTACGAAGATGAAGTGGAAGATGACGAAGTTCTAGTGGTGCTGAAACATATCCAGCGTTTAGATCCAATTGGGATTGGTTCACGGAATTTGGCTGAGTGTTTATCTATTCAACTTGAAAGTTTGGCTATAGATGTGCCATACCGTCAGGAAGCGCTACAGTTAATGCAGCATTATGAGCTTTTAATCTCGAATGATTTGCCGAAACTACTGAAGCAAACAGGTTTGAACGCTACGCAGTTACAACATGCCGTGGCATTGTTGAAAACATTACAAGCACATCCTGGTACTGCATTTGAAGATCAGGATTCAGACTACCAAATTCCAGATGTGGTAGTTAGTAAAAAACAGGATCATTGGCATGTGCAACTCAATCCAGATGTTGTGCCTAAGCTTAGAATTAATTCCTTTTATGCCAATATGATTAAACGCGCAGATCAAAGTGAAGATAATCAATATTTGCGTAATCAAATGCTAGATGCGAAAAACTTTATAAAAAGTGTTGATGAACGTCATAAAACCTTATTAAAGGTAGCGACTTGTATTGTGCAACATCAACGTGAATTCTTTGAAATTGGCGCAGAAGGCATGAAGCCTTTAATTTTACGTGACGTAGCTGATGAAGTTGAATTACATGAATCGACCGTTTCACGGGTAACGACCAATAAATATATGCTCACTCCACGTGGATTGTTTGAATTGAAATATTTCTTTTCAAGTCATGTTGCGACCAGTTCTGGTGGAGAAGCATCTTCAACTGCGATTCGTGCAAAAATTAAAAAACTCGTCTCTGAGGAAAATCCGCGTAAGCCTTTGTCTGATAATACAATTGCAAATTTGCTGAAAGCCGAAGGTATTGATGTGGCGCGCAGAACGGTGGCGAAATATCGTGAGTCATTAAATATTGCATCATCTTCTGAACGAAAAGTCTTGATCTAATTTTTAAAATCGGTCTATTCTAAGGATTCATTATGACTAAATAATGAATCTTTTTTCTTTGAAGGAATAGTTAGACATGATTTAAAGTGACCGCTACAGTGATCTGTTATTTGGCAATCAATCATGTGAACTATGCCTTCCTAATCCTAATGAAGGTGAGGGATAGAATTATGCAAATAACAATTCGTGGACATCACTTAGCTATCACCCCTGCAATTGAAGAAAATATTCGACTTAAGTTTGCACAAATGACCAAACATCTGGATCAGGTCAATAGTATGCAGGTGAAATTAAGTAAAGATCATCAAATCGATAAACATTCTAAAAAAGGCAGTGCCAATCATATTGCTGAAGCGATTATTCGCTTGCCCGGCACCGAGCTGTTTGCGCAAGCTTGTGCGGATGATATGTATACTTCTATTAAGATGATGACTGAAAAATTAAAACGCCAATTAGAGAAGCATCGGAAGATGCAACTAGACTACCAGCCTTTAGCGATTTAGCCTTAAGGTGGTTTTAAAAGAGGTTTTTGATAAACCTCTTTTTTTATTGCGATAATGTATACGATTAATGAATAATTTTTTCTATTTATAGTAAAATGACAGGTTTTTACACCGTTGGTCCTATAAGAGGTCTTTGTGATGAATAGTGAACAGCTCACTGAAATTTTAAAAGCTGCTTTTCCAGAGGCTGAAGTTGCTGTAAGTGGGCAAGGCGGCAAGTTTGATCTTCGTATTGTAGATAATCAATTTGATGGCAAACGTCCTGTTGCTCGTCAACAAGCTGTGTATGCACCATTGAATAGCTATATTGCCAGCGGTGAAGTTCATGCGGTAACAATTCGTGCAATGACACAAGAAGAATGGCGTAAAGCAAGCTTATTTGGAGCTTAATAATTTAATGGATAAATTTTTAATTCAGGGCGGTAAAAAGCTCGAAGGTGAAGTGCGTATTTCTGGTGCAAAAAATGCAGCGTTGCCACTTCTTGCTGCAATGATTCTTGCAGAAACGCCAATTACATTGAAAAACGTTCCAAATTTAAAAGATGTAAATACCTTGGTGAAGCTGATTGCGGGTCTAGGCATTACTATGTCCTATGAAGGCGACACAGTAATTGCAGATACTTCAACACTTGATAACCAGTTTGCACCGTATGAGTTGGTAAAAACCATGCGTGCCTCTATTTTGGTGCTTGGCCCATTGGTGGCGCGCTATGGTAGTGCAAAAGTATCTTTACCTGGTGGATGTGCCATCGGCTCACGCCCTGTTGATCAACATCTTAAAGCACTAGAAGCTTTGGGTGCTGAGATTGAAGTTGAAAGTGGCTATGTGCACGCTAAAGTCAACGGGCGCTTAAAAGGTGCTGAAGTGGTTTTTGATATGGTGACTGTGGGGGGGACTGAAAACATCCTCATGGCTGCAGTGCTAGCAGAAGGTGTGACTACCATTCGTAATGCTGCACGTGAACCAGAAATTACCGATTTAGCACAAATGCTGATTAAGATGGGCGCTAAAATTGAAGGCCTAGATACAGATACTTTAGTGGTAACTGGTGTTGAGCATTTGCATGGTTGTGAATATTCAGTAGTCGCTGACCGTATTGAAACAGGTTCATATTTAGCTGCTGCTGCAATTACGGGCGGTAAGGTAAAAACCACGCATACAGATCCTGCATTATTGGAATCTGTATTAGACAAGTTTGAAGAAATGGGTGCAGAAGTCACACGCGGGGACGACTGGATCGAGTTGGATATGACTGGTAAACGTCCTAAAGCAGTAAGTTTTAGAACGTTGCCACACCCTGAGTTTCCAACCGATATGCAGGCACAATTGATGGCTGTGAATGCGATAGGCCGTGGTTTTGCAACAATTTCTGAAACAATTTTCGAAAACCGTTTTATGCATGTCCCAGAGTTGTCACGTATGGGTGCCAATATTCAGGTTGAAGGCAACGATGCTGTCGTGACAGGGGTGGAAAAATTATCTGCTGCACCTGTGATGGCAACGGATTTACGTGCATCGTTCTCTTTAGTATTGGCAGCATTGGCGGCAGAAGGGGAAACATTGATTGACCGTATTTATCACATTGATCGCGGTTATGAAAATGTAGAGCAAAAGTTACAAGGTTTAGGCGCCCAAATTAAGCGAGTAAATTAATGAATGACATGAGAAACGATGATCCTAATTTTGACGTAATGGGCAATTTTGATCATGGTTTAACTTTGGCATTAAGTAAGGGGCGAATTCTAAAAGAAACTTTGCCTTTATTGGAAACTGCGGGAATTAATTTACTGGAAGACCCAGACAAGTCACGTAAATTAATTTTTCCGACTACACACAAGCAGGTACGTATTCTGATTTTACGTGCTTCAGATGTGCCAACTTATGTTGAAAATGGTGCGGCGGATATTGGTGTTGCAGGTAAAGATGTATTGATGGAGCATGGCGCGCAAAATGTATATGAGCCGCTTGATCTAAAAATTGCCAATTGTAAATTGATGACTGCGGGAAAAGTTGGTATGCAGCGCCCGAAAGGTCGTTTAAAAATTGCCACTAAATATGTGAATTTAACCCGTCAATACTATGCGAGCTTAGGCGAGCAGGTTGATGTAATTAAACTTTACGGTTCAATGGAATTAGCACCATTGGTCGGTTTAGGTGATTACATTGTCGATGTGGTGGATACAGGCAATACTTTGCGTGCCAATGGTTTAGAGCCTTTGGAAGAAATTTGTAAAGTATCTTCACGTTTGATTGTGAATAAAGCCAGTTTTAAACGTAAGCAGCATTTGTTGAATCCAATTTTAGCACAGCTTGAAAAAGCAGTGGCAGAACGTGAGTTAGCCAAACAACAGTCGGCTTAATCACAAACAGTAAATCAATCTTAAAAACCGCCATTCAATGGCGGTTTTTTCATGTTTGCCATTATTCTATTCTTGAATGATTTTGAACGTGAATTTCCATAAAACATGCTTGCTTCGCAATGCATAGATTCCCACAAAGCCCTTGAAACAAGGTAAACTAAAGTTTTCTATCTAACCTTGTGGGTAAATTGATGCGACGTTTATCGACTCAAGATCAAAGCTTTAAACAAGCCTTTGCAGACTTGTTGGCTTTTGAAACTGTCAGTGATCCTGAACTTTTAAAAACTGTAGATCAAATCATTGCTGATGTGCGTCAGCATGGCGATGCTCAGGTTCTTAAACTCACTCAACAGTTCGATCGACATCCAGCGCATCAGTTTTCAGAACTTGAGTTAAGTCAGGAACAGCTCAAAGCTGCTTTTGATGGTCTGACTACAGAAGTCCGTGAAGCTTTGGAGTTGGCTGCGACACGTATTCGTGAATTTCACCAAGCGCAAAAACAAGATGGCTGGACTTATGTAGATGCCTTGGGTAATACGCTTGGACAAAAAGTGACTCCGTTGGATCGTGTAGGTATTTATGTACCAGGTGGTTTGGCGTCTTATCCATCTTCGGTGTTGATGAATGCAGTACCTGCACATGTGGCGGGTGTGCCTGAAATTATTATGGTTGTACCAGCACCGAATGGCGAACTGAATCCACTGGTTTTAGCAGCGGCTTATTTGGCAGGAGTCACCCGTGTCTTTACCATTGGTGGAGCGCAAGCCGTTGCAGCTTTGGCTTATGGAACAGAAAGTATTCCATCTGTTGATAAAATTACAGGACCGGGTAACCGTTTTGTGGCAGCTGCGAAACGTGCTGTTTTTGGTCAAGTCGGTATTGATATGATTGCAGGACCATCTGAAATTTTGGTTTATGCAGAAGGGGAAAATAACCCTGAATGGTTGGCGATGGATTTATTATCTCAAGCCGAGCACGACACGGTTGCACAATCTATTTTTATTACACCAGATGCGCAATTGCTGAATCAGGTTGAACAAGCGATTGAACAGCACTTGGCGAATTTGCCTAAAGCTGAAATTGCCCGCACTTCTATTGCAAATCGTGGTGCATTGATCTTAGTCAAAGATCGTCAAGAGGCGATTGAATTGATCAACCAAGTTGCGCCCGAACACTTGGAGTTGTGTATGGATGATCCACAAGTGATGGCAGAAGAAATTCGTCATGCGGGTGCGATCTTTATGGGGCGCTATACACCAGAAGCTATTGGTGATTATTGTGCAGGGCCAAACCACGTATTACCAACGTCGGGTACAGCACGTTTTTCATCGCCATTGGGTGTTTACGATTTCCAAAAACGCTCAAGTCTGATTATGTGTTCAGCTGAGGGCGTGAAAAGTTTGGCGAAAACTGCTGATATTTTAGCGAAGCAGGAAAATCTGGATGCGCATGCACGATCAGCACGTTATCGTTATCAATCATAAATAGCATTACAACCTCTCCCTGACCCTCTCCTAATAAAGAGAGGGGAATTTAAACCACACAAATTTTGTGTCTTTAGTAATGAAAATTCCTCTCCCTTTGGGAGAGGTTAGGAGAGGGTTTAAAGAGAATACAAAATGAATATCACAGCAGAACAAATGCGTTTTTGGAGCCCTGAAGTACGTGAGCTAGAGCCTTATGTACCGGGTGAGCAGCCAAAAATTCAAAATTTATTAAAATTGAATACCAATGAAAACCCGTATCCACCTTCGCCTAAAGTGGTGGAAGCGGTGCAAAAGGTTTTAGAAAACTCGGCAGATGCACTGCGTTTATATCCAGATCCAGATGCGTCTGAGCTTAAGCAAGCCATTGCGAAACAGCAAAATGTAGCTGTTGGAAATGTCTTTGTTGGCAATGGTTCAGATGAAGTCCTTGCACATATTTTTAAGGCTTTTTTTGTTCAGGAACAGCCGTTACTGTATCCGGATATCACCTATAGTTTTTACCCTGTATATAGTCAATTTTTTGGGGTAAAAACTAAAATTTTGCCTTTAAATGATGATTTTGAAATTGTGGTTGATGATTATAAGCAAGCCAATGGCGGCATCATCATCGCCAATCCGAATGCACCGACCAGTATTGCTTTGGGTTTAAGTGCGATTGAAGAAATTTTACAGGCCAATCCAAATTCAGTGGTAGTGATTGATGAGGCTTATGTCGATTTTGGTGCAGAGTCTGCAGTAAAATTGGTAGAAAAGTACGATAATCTTGTGGTGTGTCAAACCACATCTAAATCACGTTCTTTGGCAGGTTTACGTGTTGGTTTTGCGATTGCGCAACCGCATTTAATTGCCGCACTGGAAGCCGTGAAAAATAGTTTTAACTCCTATCCAATGGATCGTTTTGCGATTGCAGCAGCGGTGGCATCTTTTCAAGATCAGGCGTATTTTGAAGCACAATGCCAAAAAGTTATTGCAAGCCGTGAGAAATTGGTGACGGATTTAACGAGCTTGGGCTTTAAGATATTGCCATCACACGCCAACTTTATTTTTGCATCACATCCTCAACAGGATGCGGGTGAATTAGCTGCAGCATTACGTGAACGCGGTATTATTGTGCGTTATTTTAATAAACCACGCATCAATCAATATTTGCGCATTACTATTGGTACAGATGATCAAAATCAACGCTTAGTAGATACTTTAAAATACGATATTTTGGCTTAATTGTAAAATATCGTAGAGGCGAGTGAAGCATTGAATTCACTCGCTTTTTTTGTTTTTGCGACATGCTATTGCGCAGGTTTGTACCAGCGGTTCAATAAGTCCAACATCGCTGAAACCTTGTCAAAACATTCTTGATATTCTGCTTCACAAACAGATGCAATCGTGACGCCACCACCAGCCCATAATGAAACATCTTGCTGATATTTCTGAATAGAACGGATCAGGATATTCCAAGAACCCGTTCCATCGGCATCAAAATAACCCATAGAGCCGCAATAGGCGCCACGTGCTGCACCTTCGAGTTCATCTATAATTTGCATGGCACGAATTTTCGGTGCGCCTGTAATTGACCCACCTGGCAAGGCAGACATCAACACATCAAAAGGATTCATCTCGGCTTTTAGTGTTGCGGTCACTTCACTGACCATGTGATGCACTTGGTTAAAAGACTCAATATTGAATAACTTTGGCGTTTTGACGCTGCCAGTTTCGGCATAAACACTTAAATCATTACGTAATAAATCCACAATCATCACATTTTCAGCCTGATCTTTTTTAGATTCACTTAATTGTTGTTTCGATTGTCGGTCTAATTCAGGATCGCCATAACGTGGCATCGTGCCCTTAATGGGTTTTGTGGTAATTTTTCGATTTTCCTCAAAATCGATAAAGAGTTCGGGCGAACAACTTAAAATTTCAAAATCACCAATACGTAAATAACCTGCATAAGGTGCATTGGTCAGTTGCCAAAACTGAGCTGCAGTCTCTAAAAGTTGACCTTGAGCCTCAGCGCTAAACTCTTGCGTAAGATTAATTTGATAACAATCTCCTGCCACTATATAGTCTTGAACATGTTGAAAGGCGCGTTGGTAATCTGTGAAATTCCAGCGGGCTTGACACTTTTGGCTTAATTGGAACTGTTCAATTATGGTTGATTGAGTATATAAATTTAAAATAAAATCAAAGATTTGAGTAGCAGCATCGTCTGAACTATAAAAATACCAGCCATCAGTTTCTTGCTGTAAATAGCTTTTAAATTGACCTAAAAAAATACTTGGCTGGGGACGAGACTGCATATTGATGTGTTGCTGTGCTGCTGCATCATACGAAACAAACCCCATTACACTGCAAAATGGGGCGGTGTCAGCATCTTCTAAAGCACCGAGATGAGCTGTTAAATCTAATTGAGTTGGACTTAATTCATATTGATCCAATGCCGTTTTTTGAAAGTAAAAATGTTGATGGTTTTGCTGCACACAATAGCGTTCAGCCAAAAATGCAATACGTGCCTTTCCATTATTTTGCAAATAAATACAATGTGAAAGTGCTGCCAAAGCTTGCAAAATTCTTGCAGCCTCATATTCAGGTTCACAGAATAATTTTTTAAAATGAGTAGGATAGGACATAAAGCGTAAACAGCTGAAAGATTTTAAAAGGCTATTTTACATGATTGCAGCAGATAAAAAGCAAATAACCGTTTGTCGGTAAGATGTGGATTGCGACCAACAGCAGTTGAACAAAAAATAACTCAGATATACCTTTGTATGTGCAAACCGGCTACTCAAGGAATGTGTGTCAGTGTTGTCCTCATCAAATAAAAACACAATCACTGGCACTGAGTGGTAAACCAAAAAAATAATACTCTCGGGAGAGTAACAAGATGAAAAAATTTACTAAACTTGCTTTGGTATCATCAATCGCGTTAACGACAAATGCAATGGCAATGCAGGCAATGGACGATACTGCATTAAGCGCAACTACTGGTCAAGATGGTTTAAGCATCGGGATTGGTATTTCTAAAATCGAAATCGAAAAACTTTTAATCCATGATAATGATGGTTTACGTGTTGATGCTACCACTCCAGGTAAAGCTGGTGCGATTGTAATTAAAGGCAATGGTATTGCTGGAAATGCAAACGAAAAGCATGGTATTGTGATTGGTGCGAACTATGATAATAAAGGTGCTTACTTATTAACTTCGCGTAATTTAGCAGACTTGGTCATTGATACAGATGCAGGTTCTACTGCTGCAGGTGGAGCATTTATTAATGTTGCAGCTCAAGTATCTGGCTTAGATATCAAGATTGGTGAAATTGGTGTATCTGCATCAAATGCTGAAAATACAAGTACAACCTCTATCCGCCGTGGTAATGATGAGAAAAACTATAATGCAATTTTATCTGGTTTAACTTTAAAAACAGGTAAAATGGATGCCAACATCCAATTAGGCGCAGCGCCACAAGGGGCAATGATTAAATTAGATACCACAATGGTGGGTGGTTTAGAGATCAAAGACCTAGGTATTTTAGATAACTCTACTAAAGCAGGTACTGGAGATGGTACTGTAGGTAATCGTGCAGCAGGCCAAATCTATGTAGATAGCATTAAACTTACTGATGCAAACTCTACGGACTTAACCTTAAAACAAAACATTAGTGTGATTGGTAAGGAAGGTACTAACAATGGTTATATCCGTATTGTGAGTACTGGTGGTGCTAAAGATAACTATGTAGCAGGTATCCATTTAGGCAGTAAGGGTGCTGCTTCTATTGGTGATATGGAAGTTCAAGGTTTACAAACTTACTTTAGTCCAGATGCTGGTGTATACACCAAAGGTGCTATTATCACTATTTCTGGTCACTAATTTAAAAACTGAAAAAGCGCGTGAATTCACGCGCTTTTTTTTACAAATAAACTGATGAGTTCGCAAAAAAATAAAGAAAGCTCTTTTTTTTTTCTATAAAACGAGTATCTTTCTAAATACAAGGAAGTAGAGTGAAAACTCTAAAATAAAAATATTAGGCAGGTATTGCCGAGAACTAAAAAGTAAAAATATATGTTAGAGATCGCTTTGGGCTCGGCATTGATCTATTACGCTGCCACACAAGCCTTTGATTTAAAAGAACAGCATCCTGAAACTGTGCGTTACACAGAAACTTTGGATTCTAGAAATAATTCCTTTACCCGTATGCACAGAGAGCCTGTGCAAATTAAACCTGCTTTAGAAGATCAATTTCGTGGAATTGTGCGCCAAGCCTATGACTATAGTTGTGGTTCTGCAGCTTTAACAACCTTGCTGAATGGTTATGTAGGAACACAATTAAACGAGCAACAAACCATGAGTGGCTTGCTGCGTTATGGAGAATACGACCGAATTATTGAACGTCGTAGTTTTTCGCTATTGGATATGAAGCGCTTTGTCGCAGCTTTGGGCATGGAAAGTGGTGGATATCGCGGGGAGTTTTCGGATTTAGTTAAACAAGGACAGCCTGCAATTGTGCCGATTTCCTATGCAGGTTTTAAACATTTTGTGGTGTATAAGGCATATAAAAATGGACGTGTCTATGTGGCAGACCCTGCATTAGGCAATATCAGTTTCGATGAAGAACGCTTTAAAGAAGTTTGGGAGAATAACACCTTATTTCTAATTAATGTCGCACCGCAAAATCGTCAAACTATGTTGGCATTACAAGAAAAAGACTTGCGTCATGTGGAAGATGCAACAGTGAATCGTTATGCCTTTGTTGATATTCAATATCCACAATTTGCGATGGAAAAAATAGCCGATAAAGCATCGACAATACGTCTGGAACGTAATGTAAATAAAGATTCCGAAAATTATGGACAGTACGAGCATCGTTTTTTAAGACTCTACTATAAAAACAAGTAATTAGTTGTTCACGAAATACAAAAATAAAAAATGGAAGGGGTAAATCATGGATCGTAAATGGATGAATAAAACCTTATTGGCTCTCAGTATTCAAATGGCATTTGGGGTGGCTTATGCCGCAGAGGAGACGCAATTAGGGGAATATGAAACTACAGCTGAACAGGCAGAAGTATCAAATACAGCAGCATCAACTGCAGATACAAGTGCTGAAACAAATAGTGCGGTTGTCGCTACAAATGGCGTACAAGCAGCATCATCTGCTTTGCAACAGCAAGAGGGCGATGCAACCAAAGAGGCGAATTTAGAAGAAGTATTTACCTCGAATGAGCGTCAATACTCGCTCATGAAACAAGGTGATATTTCATCTTATTATGATATTGATTATACCTATCATCGTGATACGCAGCTCGACCTTGAAATGGCTCAAGGTCAGTTGTATCAGCTTCGTGTGCAAGAAAATGCGTCCCACGCATTAACTAACACCTTCACCGCACAATATGGTTTGCGTGACAATTTAACTTTATCTGCTTCTGTACCATTGGTTGCAAAGTCAGACTTGTTAAAAGATGCCACGGCAGCAGGCTTGGGGGATATTTCTTTAGGTGCGCGTTGGGAGCCATTCCCATTAAAAGCGGGGCGTTTACCTTTAATTTTATTCGCAAATTTATCGACCAAAACGGGGGATAGTCCTTACGAGATTAATCCTGTTAAAGATTTATCAACAGGTAAGGGTTACTACTCTGCAGGCATCGGTGCAAGTACGCGTAAGTATATTGACCCAGTTGTATTGTTTGCTTCTGCTTCAGCCAACTATGGTTTTAAAGAAAGCGGTCTCAATCAAATTCGCGGTAGCCGTATTATTGAAGAATTTGAGCCAGGGATTAGTGGTGGTTTTGCTTTTGGTTTTGCATATTCGTTTAACTACGATGTGTCGATGACCATGTCTTATCAGCAGAGCTTCAATACTGGTTCTGAGTTTTTTTATGAAGGAGGTGAAAGCTATTCGCCTGCAGACCAAACCAGTGCGACTTTAGCTATTTCATTAGGCGTGCGCGTTTCGCCTGAAACCATTGTGAATGGTACGGTAGGAATCGGTCTGACCGAAGACGCGCCAGACGTATCACTTGGTTTGTCATTCCCACTGGATATTCTCGGTTTCGGTAAAAAAATTCGCTAAGAGGCTAGTCGCATGAAAATGATACGACTTCGCCCGTTAGTGACTGCAATTATACTGTCGGGCTGTTCAGGGGCTGCTTTTGCGCAGCTTGGACAAAACTTATCTGTCGATATTCGTTCTTTGACTATGGGGAATGCGGTCACTGCAGATCCTCCTGGTATTAGTGCGATTCACTTTAACCCTGCTGCACTGACCAAAATTGAAGGTTTGCAAACAGATGTGCAAGGGGTATTGGCACATTTTGATGTACAGCGTGAGCTTTCTGTTCCAGCAGGTTATGACGTATTTGGTTATTCTGATGACCCTGTGGTGTGTAACGATGGGCCAGAAATTTTGGCCGATTTTTGTACCGATTTTAAAGGTACAGTACAAGCCGATGTCGAATATCCAACGTTGTATGTCCCGATTCTGAAAAAATTTGTCGATTTAGGTAAGGGTATGCCACTGGCAGCGCCAACCAACGGTATTGCCTATAATCCACCTGGTTCCAAAGTAACCTTTGCCACCGCATTATATGCACCGCTGATTGCAGGCTTTGGTGCCGAAAATGGTAACCCTGGTAACTTTATGGGACAACAGGTTGCCTTAGAACGTATCACCTATCTTTCTCCATCTATTGCCTATCAAGTCAATGATGAATTGTCAGTCGGTGCGTCAATTGGGATGTCTTACCAAGCTATCGCCATGAATACCGATTTGCGCTTCCCGAATGAACTAATCGGGATGTTGCGTATGGTGGATGAGGTCGTCTGTACCCCATTTAAAGAAAATTCAGACATCATTACCGATATTTTGTTGCTCGGGATTTGTAATGCCGAAGAAGGTATGAATCCATTTTCGCGTTTTGGGCAAATGCAATTGGCGGTTGAGCAAAGTTTAAGCCCGAGTTATAACTTGGGTATTTTGTGGGAACCGACAGAAGATTTTAGCTTTGGTATGGTGTATCAGAGTGCAGCTAAAATGCGCTTAAAGGGCAAATATCATATTGATAACTCGAAAGCACCGCGTGAGTTAATTAATGGTTTGATGTCTTCACCAACAGGTCAGATTTTAGCGGCAATTTTAGGTTTCCCAAGTTATATTCCAGCCAGTGAGTCTGGTTTGGTTTCTATGGATTTTGAATATCCTGCGCACTTTCAAGCGGGGATAAAATATAAAGTCATGCCTGATTTACAAGTCAATTTTGATGTGGGCTGGACTGACTATAAAGCATGGGATAAATTCAAATTCGAGTTTGACCGTCAAATCTCGGCATTAAAAATTGCAAAATTGCTTTCGGAGCATGTGTCTGATGACAGTTTAGCTTTGCCATTAGAGTTTAAGTCACCGTGGAACTGGGGTGTTGGCATCGAATATTCAGCCACAGACCGTTTAAAACTGCGTGCGGGTTATGAACCACGTGGTAGTGCGATTCCTGACAATAAACGTAACACTATGGTACCAATTAATAATGCACGTTTATTCGGTCTGGGTGTGGGATATCGTTTTGATGCAGATACAGACCTTGATTTATCCATCGGCTTTTTACAAAGTAAGGATAAAATTCCAGCCAATACCAGTAGCTTAGCCAATAAGGAAGGTGTGAATAACCTGCTGTTAAACCCTTATGCGGGTTTGAATGTGAAAACGGATACAAAAATTACAATTCTTGGATTGAGTTATAGAACACGATGGTAAGTTCAGTACGGAAAATAAAACGGACTTTATTTTCAAAGTCGATACTCACACTGATTTTCAGTATGGGATCGGTGTGTTACGCGAATCAGTTTTACACCATTATTGGACCAGATGGTCGTCCAATTGTGGTGCAGCGTAATGCTGCAGAAAAAAAGCAAACGATACAGGCGTTGGAAACCGCACAACAGCAAAAGCAAGTCCAACAAAAGCAACTACAAGAAAACCAACAACAAGACCAGTTTAAGCAAGACAAGGTGCATCAAGTACAGCAGATAACTGCTCAAACATCCGTTCAGGTATCTAAAAATATTTCTGTTCAGGCGAGCAAGCAACTGAATTTGTCTAAGCCGAATATCTCAGAACAATCCGCTATGTCACAAAATCAGGCTAGTCAAAGCAAAGAGAACTCATCATTGCGTGCATCACACACTGAGCCAAATGCAGTGCAGCAAGATATTTCCAGTGCGGAATCTGTTCATCAAACAGGATTGGCAAAAGAAGCAGCGATCAACAAAGTCGCGGTCAAACCATCTGTGCTAGAGGGTTTACAACAGCTTCCTCAGCAATTTGCGATTGATCCATCCACAGTGTCTGTTTCTAAAAAAACACCAGATCAAGCATCGCATGCATCTGCCCAACAAACGGGTTTTATGGAGATGGCGGGAGAACAGTATGTTAAAAGTGAGTATTTGGAAGATCAGGAGTTTAATTTAGAAGGAAAAAAACGCTTTTATAGTATGCCAGAAGGCATAATTGACACAAAAAATGGCGGTGGTGCTCGTATGCAAGTGGTCGAACGTGAACGTGGTGTAAGCCGTTCCGTTCTCAATAAATTATTTAAAAAGCAATCGGTTGCTGAGCCTCACGCTATTGTTTTGGCTGCAGACTATTATCGTGTTAATCAAGCTGAAGCAATTGAGGGTTTGGGGCAGCAATGTTTTGCTGAAAGCAAAAAAAATAAAGCTAAAACCTTAAAAGCACAACAAGATTTAAATTTGTGGCCTAGAGCTCCCTTAACCGAAAAATTTGATTATGAATTGGTGAAGTTAGAAGGCAATATTCAAAATATTCAAATCAACTCTTATGCTACGAAGCAAAATCAACCTACCTTTTATTGGCCTTTTGTGGTTTTTCTGGATCAAAAAGGCTGTGTGATTGAAGGTGCTGGTGGTTTTAGAAATCAGGATACTGCAGGCAATGTCTTACAACACGAGGTGATAGAGGGCATGCTGCAACTTCCAAAAAATAGCCACTATGTATTATTAACGCCATTGGCTTCTGCAGTGGATATGGAACATCGCGCGCTCAGTAACCAAGGGCAATTAAAACTCATTGCGATACGCTAACAACAATAAGAGAATTCAGGATGAAAACAAGACATATTTTACCTTTTGCAACGACAGCATTGATGGCGGCATTGAGTGGCTGTGGTGGAGAAAGTGCCAATATTAATCCAGAGCCTAATGCTGTGGCGTATATCAACGGGAGTTGTGCCAGTACAAAAAAAAACTGCGTGGAATTTGCATTGGATTATCCTGTGGATGGTTTGAATTTTACCTGTAGCAGTGATACCAGTAAAACCTACATCACCATGATTGAGCCGAAAAGTAATGCGGCAACAGGTAAATGTAGTGAAGGAGATAAAGTCCACTTCTTTATTCAGGAAAAGACCAATCAATATATTGATTTAGGCACAGTATCATTGTCTGATATTGGAATGGTCAGTACTGCAGGCGCGGGTTATCCACGTTTAAGTGTGTTAGATATGGCACGTGGATTAACAGGACGCCAAGCAACGAGTTTAAGTAGTAGTGACGAAACGATACAGGTCGCGACTGCAATTGTACGTGTTTTACAGGCTTTATCTCTTGAAAATAAAAATTTTGTCGCAGGCGATATTCAGCCTTTAACGATTACGACACTCAAAAAAGAACAATTGGCAAATGTTGCTGAGTCCGTTGAGCTTGGTGACTATCGTTCAGGGGCTTATGCCAGTATTATACGCCCGTGGGTAGATGTGTCACAGGTATCTCAAGATGATGCTTATCAAGCATTAAACACCTTGGTTTACATGAATAACTCGGCATCTTATCAAGCTAACTATCCAATTTTAGCCAAAGAAGATTCACAATTACCACAGGGTTTATATGGCTGTAATTTGGCAGATTGTAAATCTACGGTCGCAGATTTGAAACACCTCATTGGGCAGTATCAACTGATTACAGACCGTTCAGGGTATACCTTCGGTTATGGTATGCAGTGGAAAGGTGCGGTGTCTGCAAACACCACCAACCCAATTTTAACGGTGAGTGGTGAATTGATTCGTAAAGTGCGTCCTGAGCGTATGGTTGCAGCAGCACAAACCACATGGGTCAACCCATTGAATAAACGTATTCAGGGGCCATTCCGTTTTAGTGTGAATGACAATGCGGCTGATGATTTTAAAATTACCCAAGGTAAGGTGTTTAATGATTATTTAATTGCAGGCACGGAAGGTTTTTATAAATTATTGACCAAATCTACAACAGCGAATCCTGCAGATTATGGTCAATGGCAACAAACCATAGGTACCGATCAGTTCAAAGGTTCTTTTGATGCCTATAAATTCTTTTCTGTGAACTTTTTGGATAATCGCGTTTTTAAAACCCAGAAAAATGTACCTTTAGGCAGTCGCTATATTTTCCCAATTTATGCAACCTTGACCTTTAATTTTGATGGCGGAACGACTACAGATAGCATCAAATTAGGTGTTGTTTTAGATGAGGATGGCAATATTCGTACAGATATAGCACCAAATGCCACAGAAACCGATATGTCTGGTCAGTGTGCAGCAATTCGTCAGTCTGGTGCTGAATATGTTGATACAAATGGTGTGCAGCAATACCGTATAGGTGTGTTAGGTGCAACCGATATCGACAATAAAGCAGTCACTTTACGTATGATTTTAGCCAATCCAAAATTTCATAAACTTGATGGCGCAGTCATTGGTTTGAATACCAAAATTGAAGCGGTTGAAGGTGGAAATGGTCAAGTGGTGGGCGGTGCACGTGCCAATATTGGCAATTTAGTTGCAGCCAACTCTACACGTATTACATTGTCTGATTTCAATGGCTCAACAGTGAAGTGGAGCAATATTTATCATGCGCAACTTGCAACTTACGTGGCTCAAAACCCTGCTTTAGCAACTGATGCAGATAAAGCTTTGGTGAAAGCCCAAGGTGGAGCTGTAAGTCTAGATGTTGCTGAGTGTTATAACCCAAATAAAGTGCGTATTTAGCATTAATTTTAGGTGACATAGTGATGAAAATAGCCCACTTTAGAGTGGGCTATTTATTATTCGAATTTTAGCTTGATTCAAATGAACATCATGTGGGGTTTTTAACCCGTATGATCTGTACGTGAACCTAAGGTTTCTAAGTGGGTCGTAAAATGATTGTTTTTTCGATCTGCAAAGTAGTGTTGTAAAGTACGTTCTACACTTGGGAAAGCCAATTCAGACCACGGAATTTCATCTTCACTAAACAAGCGTGATTCGATGGTTTCTTCACCTGCACCAAATTGACCATTCAACAATTGAGCTTTGAACAGCACATAAATTTGCCCAATCCGTGGAATGTTATACATGCAATAAAGTTGTTCGATTTCAATTTCCGCTTCGGCTTCTTCGCGGGTTTCACGGGCAGAACCTTGCTCCATGGTTTCAAACATTTCCATATAGCCTGCGGGTAAAGTCCACAAACCATAGCGTGGTTCAATTGCACGACGACACAACAATACTTTATTTTCCCAAACGACCAATGCACCACAAATGACTTTTGGATTGACATAGTGAATATTGCCACATGCGCTACACACTTGACGTAATTGCTGATCGCCAAGCGGAATTTTCATTGTTGTTTTTTGTCCACAATTTCCACAAAAGTTCATAGTGATCGTCATTGTTGAAGGGAGTTCTCAGAATAACTGAAAATTTCAACTTTGGCATCCTCTCTATCTATTGCCCACCTATTTCAGCTATGATGAAAACTTAGACAAGGAGAATTATAAGGCATGATTGATCATTCGCTCACGCATCTATTACAGCAACGTTTGCGCTTTTCTAAAACGTTCATGGAAGCGCATGCAGCGGTATTGATTGCCATTACCGACGAGTCTGATCCAAAGGTATTGCTAACCCGCCGTTCTACCTTACTCAATAATCACGCGGGTGAGGTGTCTTTCCCTGGTGGCAAACGCGATCCGCAAGATACCAGTAATATTGTGGTGGCATTGCGTGAAGCGCAGGAAGAAACCGCATTAAATCCATTTGAAGTGCAGTTGATTGGTGACTTGCCAATGCAAAAAGCCCGTAATGGAATGTTAGTCAAACCTGTGGTGGGGCTGATTCCCCCAAAAGTAGAACTAATTGCACAACCTTCAGAAATTGATCGGATCTTTTTTGCTTCTTTACAGCATTTGATGGAAGCGCCACCAACGCCGTATGAAGTGAGCTTTGCACAACAAAAATTATATTTTCCGAGCATGCAGGTTGAAGATGAAGTGGTTTGGGGTTTAACAGCGCGGATGTTGGTGTCTTTATTTGAATATGGTTTGGATTATCGTAAAGAATGGCCGTTTTTGTTAAATTCACCAACATTTAAGAAATAGAAAAATTTTGATGTGAAGATAGGAAGGAACCATGTTGTATAAATTTAAAGGATATGCGCCTAAAGCCATGCAGCAACCGTGGGATGGTTGGGTGGCGGATAATGCCACGGTCATTGGTCAGGTTGAGTTGGGGCAGAAAGTCAGTATTTGGTTTGGGGCTGTGATACGTGCCGATAACAGTAAAATCAAATTGGGTAATTTTAGCAATGTTCAGGAAAATGCTGTATTGCACACCGATGCAGGCATTGAAATGCAGATTGGTGATTATGTGACTATTGGACATCAGGCGATGTTACATGGTTGTACCGTGGGCGATAACAGTCTGATTGGCATTAATGCAGTGGTACTGAATCATGCGGTGATTGGTAAAAACTGTATTATTGGCGCGAATGCTTTAATTCCTGAAGGGAAAGTGATTCCCGATAATTCTGTGGTGATGGGTTCTCCCGGTAAAGTGGTTAAGACTTTGGATGAGTCTGCAGAAGCACGTTTAAAAATGAGTGCGCTGCACTATGCTGAACATTTTCAGCATTTTGTAAACCTAGAGCCTGCAACACTCTAAAATAGAATTTGCATCGTTTAGTCAAACGCATTTTTTAGCTGTAATTACATAGAATTTTATACTCAGGAATTGCAATCAAAGGCATGTAAATCCTCGCGTGAATTTCAGGAGTGGAGTATCATAACGCCAATTTTTGATATTTACTCCTTGAAGGTTGTGCATGAAATTGCTGGCATTGGAAACTGCCAATGAGCAGTGTTCCGTTTCGATTGTAGATGAAACACAGGAACTCTTTTTTCAATTAGATGCGCGAGCAAAAGCACAAACGCAAACCATCTTACCGATGATTGAGCAAGGCTTTGCTGAAACTCAAATTAGTACGGCTGATCTGACTGCAATTGCCTTTAGCCGTGGCCCAGGTTCTTTTAGCGGTGTGCGAATTAATGCGGCAGTCACGCAAGCTTTGGCGTGGGCGCATGATGTGCCTGTAATTCCTGTATCGACTTTGCAGGCATTGGCGCAGGCGGCTTATCGTCTTGAAGGATTAACTGCGGTTACGGCTGTGTTGGATGCACGCATGAATGAAGTGTATATCGCCAGTTTTGAGCTAGATGCACAAGGAATCATGCAGGCGGTTGATCAGGAACAATTATTGAATTATAGCGATGCTGCACAGACGGTACGCTTTCAATTGGTCGGTTCTGGTGCAGGTCTCATTGATCAAGAACAAATACAATACAAAGGCTTAAGTGCAACCGCACAAGATATTGCTACTATTGCACGCGTCTGTGCACAGCAACAGCAATGGGTCAGCGCAGAACAAGCATTGCCTGTCTATTTACGTGACAATGCTTGGAAAAAAATTCCAGAACAAGGCAAGGCATAATTAGGGTTATTTATGGATCTTTTACTGCTGCTCAAAGCGGCAATTATGGGTATTGTAGAAGGGATTACCGAATTTCTACCCATTTCTAGCACAGGACATTTGATTCTCGCTGCAGAGCTAATGGACTTTTGGACCAAAGAAAAAAGCGATGTATTTGTGATTGCCATTCAAATGGGAGCAATTGCAGCGGTCATATATGAGTACTGGACACGTCTATGGGGCGCAGCCACAGGCATGTTTACTGGCGAAGAAAAAGGTCGACGCTTGGGCTTTGGTCTGATTATGGCATCTATTCCAATTATTCTGATTGGATTGACCTTTGGGCAGACTGTAAAAGAATTACTCTTTAATGATGTTGCCGTGGCGATTGGTTTGATTATTGGCGGTTTTATTATTATGTGGATTGAAAAACATCCACCACAAGTACGTGCCCATGAGGTTGAAGAACTAACTTATCGAGATGCGATTTGGATTGGTCTAATTCAGGTATTGTCGCTGATTCCGGGGACTTCGCGTTCAGGTGCAACTATTATTGGCGCGATGTTCTTGGGTGTATCGCGAAAAGCAGCAACTGAGTTTTCCTTCTTTTTGGGAATTCCTGTCATTATTGGCGCAGGCTTGCTCGACTTATATCAAAGCTATGATGTATTCCAAACTACTGAAGATTGGACCGTACTCAGCTTCGGGATCATCGTCTCTTTTGTTTCCGCACTTTTGCTGATCCGTGCATTGGTGGCTTATGTGGCGAAACGTGATTTTATGATTTTTGCTTGGTATCGTATTGCTTCAGGTTTAATCATTTTATTGTTCGCATTCACAGGCTGGAAACTATGGTAAGCGAACTTCGCTTATACACCGAAGCCGAGTGGCTCACTCAAGCACAGCATTATTCTGCTGTGCTTTTGTCTAGAGGCGTGCAAACGTGCATTGAAACAGTAGAAAAACTCAATGCGCGTTTTTTGCGTTTGAACCCTGAATTGGCATTGTGTGTAGATGCTGAAGGGTTGTGGTTGTGTGCCAATGGCATGAAAATGCAACCCGATTGGAAAGCTGAAGTTGGGCGATTGAAACGTGCCTCTTTAAAATCGGAAATGATTGCTCGTGCCTGTAATTTGTCGGAAAAACCAAGCCTAATTGATGCTACGGCAGGATTAGGACACGACAGCTTACTCATGGCACACTTGGGTGCTCAGGTCACGTTGTTGGAGCGTCATCCTATTCTTTTTACTTTGTTGGAGGATGCTAAACGCCAAGCCGCAGATGATCCTTTTTTAGCAAGTGTTGTTGCCCGTATCCAGTTGGTTTTTACAGATTCAGCAGATTATTTACGCAACTGCGCAGCGCAGGGCAAAGTGGTTGATGTGGTGTATTTAGACCCGATGTTTCCGCAGCGAGATCAACATCAACAGGCGCAGAAAAAGCAGGCACAAGTCAAAAAACAAATGCAGTTATTACATTTGCTGTTACCTGAAGATGGTGAAATGGATTTGGGTGATCATTTATTGGGTTTGGCACAGCAAATTGCCAAACGTGTTGTGGTGAAGCGCCCACGTTTGGCTGTATTTTTGGCGGGGCAGGAAACCACACATCAATGGCAGGGTGATGCTTGCCGATTTGATGCCTATTTCCAAGCAAATTTGAACAATGGGTAGATTTCTACCACTAAAGCACTGGCAAGGCGTTCAATGCTTCTATAATGCGCAAAGATTTGTTATATAGTTAAAATTGACAATTGATAATTACGACGACAAGCATAAACTTGGAGTGTGGAAACGCGAGCTGCGATTAACAGAATCCTATGATTGACTTCAAACCCTCCATTAATTTTTGGCACGATTTTAAAAGCAACCAAGCCGCAGGCGTTTGGTTATTTTTGGGTTCGCGACGCTCTTTGCAAATTATTCGTCCTTCTATCTTACAACTGATTTTTTGGGGGATTTTAGGTGGTCTTGCCAATACCTTATTCAGTTGGTTGGTCGCGGGAGAAGTGGGTGAATTTAACCCACAAGGTTTGGTCAGTTATGCCTTGTGGCCCTTTATTGCCTTAATTGTCGGAATTATTCTTTCTCAGCGTGTCAATAACCCGCGTTTATTGTTAGTACCTGCTTTGTTGTGGTTGGTATTAGATACTCACGTTGCATTATTACAAAGCTTGATTCAATACATGGGCATGATGGATGTCTTGCCGTATGTGTTGTATGACTATTTGCCTACCATTTTTATGGTGCTATTTGTTTGGCAAAGTTTGGCAGTGGTATGGGTGTTTTCACGTGAATTGCATTGGCCGTGGTGGGAACGTGCGCTGATTGTTTTGGCGACCTTATTCACTTTGGTAGTTTGGCAAATGTCAGTGAAAAGTCAGCCCATTTGGAAAGTAGAAGAAGTTCCACCAAGTCTAAGCGAAGAAGCTTTTTATGCACAAAGTCGTGTACTCAATAAAGCTTTAGACAGTATTCAATATGGGGAATTTGCTCAATCGCATTGGTACTTTTTAGGTGTTGCAGGGGCGAGTTATCAAGACGTATTTATGTCTGAAATTGAACGGATTCGTGAACAGTTTGATACTCGTTTTGGTACTTTTGGGCGTTCGATGGTGTTAATTAATAACCCAATGACCCGCAATGTAATTCCAATTGCTTCGCAAACCAGTATTGAATTAGCGCTGCGCCGTATTGGACAGCGCATGAACCGTGAAAGTGATGTGCTGTTTTTATATATGACCTCACACGGTTTAAAAGATCATTTTGAAATTGAAAATGCACCACTTGACTTAAATCAGGTCGATCCGAAATGGTTACGCGATACTTTGGATAAATCGGGTATTCGTTGGCGTGTGATCGTCATTTCAGCCTGTTATTCAGGTAGCTTTGTATCTGCTTTGCAAGATGATAATACCTTAGTGATTACTGCTTCGGCGGCAGACCGTGAGTCATTTGGCTGTTCAAACGAAGCTGACTATACTTATTTTGGTCGTGCCTTTTTTGATCAGGCTATGCGTGAGCAAAACTCTTTTGCTAATGCTTTTAATGAAGCCAAAGTGACTGTGGCGAAATGGGAGCAAGCGCAAGGTTTTGAACCTTCAGAGCCACAATGGGCAATTGGTAAAAATATGGAATTGATGTTGCCACAATTAGAGCAGCGTTTGTTTCCTCAAAAAAGTGTTGCAACATCGGCTGAAATTCAATTGAGTGCACAATCTGTTCAATAAGCCAAAGAGGAGAGGGTGATGGAGTTAATTCAGAACAACCGCTGTTTTGAGGGTGAGCAACGAATTTATCGTTTTCATTCCAATGCTTTACAGACTGAAACTCAGTTTGGCATTTTTTTACCAGAACAAGCTTTGGCGGGGCAGGCTTGTCCTGCGGTATTTTATTTGGCAGGTTTAACCTGTAACGAAGAAACCTTTGCGATTAAAGCACATGCGCAGCACATGGCAGCGCAATTGGGACTGATTTTGATTAGTCCAGATACTTCACCGCGTGGCGAAGCTGTTGCCAAAGGCGACCATTGGGATATTGGACAGGGGGCAGGTTTCTATATCAATGCGACACAAGCACCGTGGGCGGCACATTATCAAATGGAAACTTTTGTCACCGATGAGCTTTATCAATTGGTGCTGCAACAGTTCCCAATTCAGGCACAGCACGTTGGCATCATGGGGCACAGTATGGGCGGTCATGGTGCATTGACCCTCGCGTTTAAATATCCTGAAAAATTTAAATCCGTGTCTGCTTTTGCTCCGATTTGTGCGCCAAGCCAATGTCCGTGGGGTGAAAAAGCGTTTTCGAATTATTTAGGTACAGATCGACAATTGTGGCTACAGCACGATGCGACTGCGTTGGTGCAGGTCAAAGGTGCATTGTTCAGTGAAATTTTGATTGATCAGGGGTTGAAAGACCAATTCTACAGTCAGCTCAATCCTGCATTATTTCAGCAAGCTTGCGATGCGGTTGGGCAAAAATTGAGTTTGCGGGAACATGCAGGCTATGATCATGGCTATTATTTCATTCAAAGCTTTATAGATCAGCATTTGCAATTCCATGCTGTACAATTGCAAGCAGACTAAGTCAAACACTCAATTTTACACATTGATTTTTAAACTTTTCTAGGCAAGTTGTTCACTTTTTATTAGAATGGTGAACACTTGCTTTTTTACCGTTTGGAAAGATTGCTCATGTGGGTTTGAGCGTCTGGGTAGAATAACGACCGCACAATAAAATAAATAAGGCATCACATGCACAATTCAGAATGGGATTCACCACAACAAGCAACGCCATCTTCCCCTTTTTTTCCAGCGGAGCCTACGACGCCACCCACGCGGAATCCATTACTTGGACGGATTCATCATTTTCAATTTCATGGTAGCGCCTCAGAGTATTTTGGCATTTGGATTGTCAATATTTTGTTGATGATTGTGACTTTTGGGCTGTATGCACCGTGGGCAAAAGTACGTCGTTTGCGCTATTTTTATGGCAATACCGAATTAATAAAACGTCGTTTTGATTTTACAGGCATCCCACATAAAATTTTATTGGGACGTTTAATTGCCATTGGAATTTATGTTGCGATCTCGGTGGTTTCCAATTATTCAGTCAAAGCCATGGTTATTGGCGTGGTGGTTTTATATTTGGCTGTGCCGTGGTTGATTCGAGCGACCATCCGTTTCAAGGCGCGAAATAGTAAATTTGGCAATGCGCGTTTTTATTTTTCAGGCAGTAACAAAGAAGCCTATTGGGTATTTTTAAAATGTATCGTGATTAATCTGTTTACATTGGGCTTATTTTTTCCTGTGTTGGTGTGGATGTATAAGCGTTATTGCCTGGACCATTTATATGCAGGACAGCTTAAATTTAAGCTGAAAGCAGATTGGCCAGCATATATGCGCGCGATGTATATACCTGTTCTCTTGTTTTTTGGCATTTTGCTTGCAGTCGGGATAATGTTGGCTTTGGCAGGACAGTTGAGTCGTAATCCTGCGCAGTTGGTTTGGTTATTTCTAGCGGTTTATCTGTTGGGGTTGTTTTTAATTTGGCCACTAATGTCGGCGCGAATTTTTATCACTACATGGAACAATACCAGTATCAGTCGTAGTGAATTTCAGACCGATTGTGGGCAGTGGCACTATACTTGGATTGTGGTGACCAATTGGATTGTGAAAGTCCTGAGTTTGGGTTTAATGACCCCATGGGCAGCTATTCGTTTATATCGTTATCAGGTTGAGTCTTTAAGTCTACATTTAAAAAATGATCCAGATTTGATGATCAATCAACTGCAAGCTGAACATAGCGCACTAGCAGAAGAAATCAGTGATATTTTTGATATTGATGTATCGCTGTAAGGTAGGAGATGAAGATGGCGGCACAGATCGTGGATGTGGTGTTTTATGATGGTGTGGTGTCTAAACCATGGGCAGCCAAAATCTCTCCTATAGATGCTCAGTCGGTACTTATCCGTTATGGTGAAAATTTAGAGCAACAACGACACTATCATTATCAAGACATGATGTTGGTGGGCGCACTAGGTAAAATTCAACCTGTCATTGAACTTAAAGACGATGCACGTATTGAATTTTCCCAAGCCTTGCCTGAATGGTTTCAACTGCGAAATAAACAGGTGCAGCATTCTATTTGGAAATTGGAACGTACGCCAAGCCTAATTGTATTTAGTCTGGTTTTTGTGTTGTTGATGGTATTTGCCACAGTGCAATGGGGCATCCCAAGTGCATCCAAATACGTTGCTTTTCAGTTGCCTGCGAATACCTTAAAGCAAATTGGTGATGAAGCAGAGCGTTATATCTTAGACATGACAGCGCCAAGCCAACTGCCCGCAGCGCGTCAGCAGAAAATTCTAACAGATTATCGACAGCTTATTGCAGGAGATACACCTGCCAAAGTGCTGTTTCGACAAGGTGATCGCTTAGGCGCGAATGCTCTGGCAATTCCGAATAACACCATTATTTTGACCGATGAATTGGTGGAATTGGCGGAGAATGATCAGGAAATCATTGGCGTGTTGGCACATGAACAAGGGCATTTGGTAGAACGACACAGCTTGCAACAGGCTTTATCGAGCTTAGGGTTTAGTATTATTTTGCTCGCGATTACAGGAGATGGTACAGATTTAGTTTCGACCTTGCCTGTGGCGCTCGTGGGGGCAAATTATTCACGTAATTTTGAATCTGAAGCAGATTATTATGCTTTAAATACGATGCATGCTCAGGGCATTCCAACCATTCATTTTGCCCATTTTCTGGAGCGTTTGGCAGAAGATGCAGGTGAAGACACCGCCAAAAGCCCTTTGGATTTTTTACAAAGCCATCCTGCAACACAAAAACGTATTCAAGCGGTTAAGGATTTTGAACAAACGCAGCGTTTAGCGCCTTAACATGAAACAGTTAGTACCGTTGCCAAACCGCGCTCAATTCTGTTTGTCCCATACGACTTAAATGATCAAGCACAACTTGTTCGAGGTAACGTAAATTTGTTTCAGCCTCTTTGGCTTGAATTTTAACCATAAGCTCATCTGTTTGAGGCGTAAGCAGAATTGTGGCAGTTGGCATCATAATTTGGTATTGGGTTGGATTGTCTACAACATCAAATTTATGTTTCCAGTGGTTGAGTAGACGCTTGGCAATACGGCTTGCTTGCGTTGTTTGAATATGGGCAGAACTGTTTATCATCTGTTGAAACCAGCATGTTGTTCAAATGAGTAATGGTGTTCACCATAACAAAGCTAGACTGAAAGAACAGTGGAATGCTGCAACAGAGCGTTGCGGATATAGAATTATTAAATTGGATGATCCAACTGAATCATCGAACTGAATGATCCAATCGTAACAGAATCCACCACATCAAGCAGTCTTTGCTATAATGCGCCACAATCCCAATATTCAGCTAGGTTCTCCCATGTCCAAGCCTTATTTAATTGCGCCGTCTATTTTATCTGCAGATTTTGCTCGTCTAGGCGAAGAAGTGGAAAATGTACTTCAGGCAGGTGCCGATGTGGTGCATTTTGATGTGATGGATAATCACTATGTACCGAATTTAACTTTCGGTGCAGGTGTATGTAAGGCATTGAAAAACTATGGTATTACTGCACCAATTGATGTGCACTTAATGGTAAAACCTGTAGACCGCATGATTGGTGATTTTCTAGAAGCGGGCGCAGACATTATCACGTTCCATCCTGAAGCTTCAGAGCATATTGACCGTTCATTGCAACTGATTAAATCGGGTGGGGCAAAAGCGGGTTTGGTCTTTAACCCTGCTACACCGCTGCATTATTTAGATTATGTACTTGATAAAGTTGATCAGATTTTACTCATGAGTGTGAACCCTGGTTTTGGTGGGCAAAAATTCATTCCAATGACTTTAGAGAAATTACGTCAGGCACGTCAAATCATTGATGCTTCAGGTCGTGATATCCGTTTAGAAGTCGATGGTGGTGTGGGACCTGCCAATATTCGTGAAATTGCAGAAGCGGGCGCAGATATGTTTGTTGCAGGCTCAGCAATTTTTGGCAAGCCAGACTATAAAACGGTGATTGATGAAATGCGTGCTGAATTGGCAAAAGTTGGCGCAGTCGAAGTATAAATTTCTACAATCACAAGTGCTTATGCTGTGGATAACTTTGTAGATAACCGTATGGATATCTATGTTGATAACACTATGGATAAGCCGATTAAGTCATAAACATTTGTACATCAATTGTTTATGACTTATACAAAATAAGTATAAAAAGGATTCAATCGAATCCTTTTTGTTTATTTTAAATACACTGAATTTATTGAGTATTTACTCAGTTAATTATAAAAATAAGTTGCTTAATATATAACTTGATTGTTTTAGTTGGCTTTTAAATCGCACGGATTCACTCTGTTTTTCAATGCAGAAGATATTGTGTATAAGTGGGGCTTGAATTATATTGAGTGCATTGTAGATTGTGGATTGTACTTGGCAAAAATGTTCAATTCTTGTGCAAGTTCAGGTCTGCATCTTTCATACTCAGGAATTTATTTAGTGCTGACTCAACCCTACAAACAAATGTGGTTTGTTGTCCTGATGGCATTTGTCATAGGGTGGAGTGGTATTGTTAGTGCTGCGGTAAAACCTGCACATGATTGGATGATGTCAAATCAGGCAGCAGGGTCTGAGATTCGACATTCTGCAACCGCAGCGAGTGAAATGACATCTTTACCAGATTGTCATACCACAGCTTTACAAACGTATCCTGAAACCAAGCAGCATATATCTGGGCATGATGCCAAGGCCAACCATCATCTCAGTCAGCACACATCCGCAACGGATACCGATTTAAATGCGGCAGATTGTTATGGCTCGGCTGATTTTTCTACTGTAAAGACGAATTGTCAGGACTGTGCGCAGTTGCATTGTCAAAGCTTAAACAGTGTGTTGAATGTGCAAGTCCCTGAACTGATTCAACCTATAGCACTTACATCGGTCAATATTCTATTGCCTGCTTATCAAGCTCAACATTTACTTGGGCATTGGCAGCAAATTTTACGTCCACCCAAAGCTTAATCCTGAATTCAAAACACCTTTACGTTTTATTTTAAGGATTAAGTCATGTCTAAATTTTATCAGCCTGCGCTGTTTTTAACAGTCTGTGCATTGTGTTCGAGTTCTGCATTTGCTGCGGTCAAGGAATATCACCTGACCATTGCAGAACAAACGGTCAATATCACGGGAAAACCTGTTCAACGTATTACAGTCAATGGACAATTTCCCGCGCCTGCACTCGAATTTGAAGAAGGCGATGAGGCGGTAATTCACGTTAATAATCAATTAAAAAATCAGGACTCATCTATTCACTGGCATGGTTTATTGTTGCCCGGTTTGATGGATGGTGTGCCTGGATTTAATGGTTTTCAAGGGATTAAGCCACAAGGACATTTTGTTTATCAATTTAAAGTACGTCAAAGTGGTACCTATTGGTATCACGCACATTCCAAAGGTCAGGAACAAGATGGTCTATACGGCTCTTTGGTGATTCATCCTAAAGCCAAGCCAGCCGTAAACGCACATGAATACACAGATCGTGATTATGTGGTGATGCTGTCAGATTTTCATGAAAAATCTAGCAATCAAATTCAGAAAGATTTAAAAATTTCAGCCGAGTTTTATCAAAATCAGCGTGAAACCTTAGGTGATGTTTGGCGTCAAGTACAGCGTGATGGGCTAAAAGCCACATGGTCAGACCGCAAAATGTGGAATCAGATGCGCATGCTGAAAACCGACCTTTCCGATGTCACAGGCTATACTTTTTTAATGAATGGCAAGACACCTGAACAGAACTGGACAGGTGTATTTAAGCCAAATGAAAAAGTGCGTTTACGTTTTATCAATGCCTCTGCCATGTCGTTTTATGATGTGCGGATTCCAAACTTAAAAATGACAGTGGTCAGTGCCGATGGTCAGCCAGTCAAACCTGTTACTGTGGATGAATTTCGTATCGGCACTGCAGAAACCTACGATGTGATTGTTGAACCTCAAGCAGCGCATTATCAAATTGAAGCGGAATCAATAGACCGCTCAGGTTTTGCTGTGGGTAGCTTGCAGAGTGAACTTCATTCTGCAACATCAAATCTACAGCTCCCTGCAGCGCGCCCGCGTGCTTTACTCACCATGCAAGATATGGGGCATGCTACAGAGCATTCAGGCGATGATCATTCCAAGATGAACCATGCAACGATGTCTGAAATGGATCACTCAAAAATGAATCATGCAGCGATGTCTGAAATGGATCATTCCAAAATGAACCATGCAGCGATGTCGGATATGGATCATTCCAAGATGAACCATGCAGCGATGTCGGAAATGGATCATTCCAAGATGAACCATGCAGCAATGTCGGAGATGGATCATTCCAAGATGAATCATGCAGCGATGTCGGAAATGGATCATTCCAAGATGAACCATGTAGCGATGTCAGAAATGGATCATTCCAAGATGAATCATGCGGTAATGTCGGAAATGGATCATTCCAAGATGAACCATGCAACAATGTCTGAAAATACGCATACACAACATGGCATGCCTTCAACAGAACACAAAAATGCGGTGGTATATGGATGGGCAAATGCTTCTACACCCGCGGGGCATAAAGCCTTGCACTATGAAGATTTGAAATCGCTGCAGCCACAAGCAGATACACGTGAACCAAGCAGTGAATTGGTCGTGCGTTTAGGCGGTACGATGGAGCGTTATATCTGGACAATCAATGGTAAGAAATTTAGTGATGCCACACCACTCAAGGTGAAATATGGTGAGCGTATTCGGATTAAATTTATCAATGACAGCATGATGGCACATCCAATGCATTTACATGGCATGTTTATGCAGTTCGAAAATGGTCAAACGGCAGCAGAAATGCCGAATAAACACACCTTAATTGTGCCGCCAGGTCAAACTGTAACTGCACTGCTTACTGCAGATGAATTAGGTGAATGGGCAATACATTGTCATTTGCTCTATCACATGAGCGCGGGAATGATGAATAAATTGATTGTAGCGCAGGTGAGTGAAAATGAACCGCTTTCAACCACAGCAATTCAAGCCACTCAAACCCCTTCAGCGACAGCGCAAAAAGGAGCAGCACATGCACAACATTAATCTTTTTGCGAAAACAGTTTTAAGTATTTCTGTCTGCTGCATCAGTACAGTTGGGCTAGCAGCGACAGAGGTGCATAGTGCACATGCCAGTTCAGCAGAGATTGCAACAATTGCAGCTCAGGCTGATACTCAATCGCATCAATCGCATCAATCGCATCAATCGCATCAATCGCATCAATCGCATCAATCGCATCAATCGCATCAATCGCATCAATCCGATTCGTCCGTGCAAGAGTCGCAGTCACACGATCATCGTAAAGAACATGGTGCGCAGGTGTACGCGGTCAGCACTTTAGATACGCAATGGCAAGTGAATGATCATGCCGAGGGAGTGCTCAAATCTAAATTACAAACTCGTATCGGAACTGATGAAAACAAGTTGTTTTTGAAAATTCATAGCGATAAGCAAGAGTCACAAGCGACTGAATATGATGCCAAGTTGTTATACAGTCGTATGATTTCAGATTTTTGGGATGTGCAAGCAGGTGTGCGTTATCGACACGAAGTGAATCAGCAAGAGCATCAAACAGACCGAGAAGATAAGTTTGACGCTGTGTTTGGCTTACATGGTTTAGCTCCATATTTTTTTGAAACCGATGCTTATTTTTATTTGGGTGAGGATCAATATGCGGCTTTGAGTTTGGAAACCACACGGGATCTGTTATTGACTCAGAAATTGATCGCACAGCCTTATTTAGATGTAGATGTTATTCTGCAGGATGATGCCAAATATGCGAAAAAAACAGGACTCAACCGCGCAGCTGTGGGTGTGGAAATGCGTTATGAAATCAGCAAGAACATCATGCCGTATATCAGTGCAGGTTATGAGTATACGAAAGGTGATCAACACACTGCTTGGCAGTCTGCAACCGATTCCGAGCAGAGCGGCTTATATGCGATAGGCTTGCGTTTCAGGTTTTAATGATTAGGGGTATTTATCAATGATTAAGTCAATGGATCGTTGCTGCTTCTAAATAGAATAGATTGTCCCTAAATACATAGGCTTGGTTTATACTGAGCCTATTGTATTTTTGGGTGTGGCGTATGTCTTCATCAACTCAAGATCCTCAATCGAATCAAGATAAAAACTTAGAAAACCAAAATCTAAACAATACTGGCTGTGGTTGTGATACGCAAAAAAATGTAAACCAGCCTTGTGCAACTGCGCCTACACACTCCAAGTCATGTGGCGATACAGGCTGTGGTTCGTCTTGCGATACAGAAAAAAGCTGTGCTGATCAAAATAGCTGTACATCTGCAACGACTGCCAAGGCAGATAAAGCAACAATTTTGGATTCGGAACTTTTGAGTCCGTGGGTGAGTGCATACCATATTCCTAAAATGGATTGTGGCGCAGAAGAACAAATGGTGCGGATTGCTTTGGCAGATCATAATGATATTGCAGCCTTGTCTTTTGATTCACCTGCACGACTTTTAAAGGTTTATCACAGCAACCAATCTGCCACAGAAATTACCCATAAATTAGAAGCATTGGGTTTGGGTGCTGTGTTGCAACAGACTGAAGCCAATACACAAACTGAACTGCCTGTATCTAACAGCGCTGCACAACAAAAAGTGCTATATGCCTTGCTTGGTATTAATGCCGCTATGTTTTTGGTGGAATTAATTGCAGGTTTAATTGCATCTTCGACTGGGTTAATTGCTGACTCCTTAGATATGTTTGCCGATGCCGCCGTGTATGGTTTGGCTTTATTTGTCGTGGGTCAATCCGCCAAGAAACAGCTCAAAGCTGCACATTTGTCTGGTTGGGTACAACTGGGTTTGGTTGCACTGGTTATCTTTGATGTCCTGCGCCGTTTCTTCTTAGGCAGTGAGCCTGAATCCATGTTGATGATGGTCATTGGTGCTGTGGCATTGCTGGCAAACGTCACCTGTTTATGGCTAATTTCAGGGCATAAAGATGGTGGAACCCACATGCAAGCCAGTTATATTTTTTCCGCCAATGATGTGATTGTGAATTTAGGTGTGATTATCGCGGGCGGTTTGGTGATGCTGACAGGGTCGAATTATCCAGACCTGATTATTGGCTTAGTTGTGGCCATGTTTGTATTGAATGGTGCGCGCAAAATTTTAAGTTTAAAATAGACGGATCATCGCTGCGCGGTGGCTTAAATTGCAACAGGAGGAACGACCTCCCTTGTTTGGGTTTTTAGAAATAGTCAAAGTGACTGAACACTCGACAAGAAAAATCTTCAGGACGGCCTGATTTCATGCTATTGAAGGAGGGCGTTATGGCCTGGATGATGTTGATATTGGCGGGTATTTTTGAAGTGGTTTGGGCATACTCCATGAAGTTGTCTGACGGCTTTAGTAAATTAACGCCCAGTATCGTGACTATCTTTTTTATGATTTTAAGTTTTGCGCTTTTGGCCTATGCCATGCGTACTTTGCCATTAGGCACGGCTTATACGATTTGGACAGGTATAGGCGCAGTCGGTTCATTTTTAGTCGGTATTTTTGTTTTAGGCGAACCTGCCAGTGCTATGCGTATGTTGGCTGCAGTTCTGATTATTTCAGGTTTGGTGCTTATGAAAATTTCATCCAGCTAACTTGGAATGCAGTCTTTTAGTGTGTACTCAATAACAGATCGGTTTGAGTTAAAAACAGGATGACCTGATACCCAACCTGCTTGAGGAGAAAAATAATGCAATTGGCATTTACTGAAATGGACACTCCTGTAGGCGTGCTTAAATTGGTGGCTCACGATCACGCATTGGTTGCGGTAATGTGGGATAACGAAGATCATAAACGGGTACGTTTAGCCAGTTTAGTTCGACAAGATGATCATCCAATTTTGCTCAAAACTCAGCAGCAACTCCAAGAGTATTTTGCAGGTCAGCGTCAGCAATTTGATGTGCCTCTTGATTTTGAAGGCACTGAATTTCAGAAGAAAGTCTGGCAGGCGTTATTAAGCATTCCTTTTGGGGAAACTCGTAGTTATAAGCAAATTGCCGAACAAGTTGGTAGTGAGAATGCGATGCGTGCCGTAGGGGCGGCAAATGGCAAAAATCCAATTTCGATTATTGCACCGTGTCATCGGGTGGTGGGTGCAAGTGGAAAATTGGTGGGCTTTGCAGGCGGGTTGGATAATAAAGCGATTTTGTTAAAGTTAGAATCTTCAACTTCAAAAGTTTAAATGACTGAGATTCAACAACAATTTTGATCAAAATAAAATAGAGCAGGGGAAATGTTAAAAACATTATTGTTGCAGTTTTGGTGGCTTATTCTGCTTGTTGCAGGTGTAGGGCTGATCAAAATTTTCAAACCTTTTCTAAAGGGAAAGGTGGGGGAACTCGCAGTAAGTACGCATGTGAAGTTGTATTTAGATGAACGTTATATCTTGTTGAATGATGTAACTTTGCCTGATGAGTTCGCAGGAACAACTCAAATAGATCATATTTTATTGAGTCCTTTTGGGGTTTTTGTGATTGAAACAAAAAACTATAAAGGCTGGATTTTTGGTGGAGAACGCCAAAAAGTATGGACACAAAAAATTTATAAAAAGACCTACAAGTTTCAAAATCCTGTCTATCAGAACTATAAGCATATAAAAGTTTTGGAATCAGTATTGAGCGATATTGTCGAGCCTGAATATCTGCATTCTGTGATTGTATTTATGCCAGACTGTGAGTTTAAGACCTCTTTGCCCAACAATGTTTTTAAAGGCAGTGCATGGGTTGAGTATGTCAAAGGTTTTCGGCAAGAAGTCATTTCACCGATGAAACTGAAACGTATTCAGCTGAGAATTGAAAAAGAACTACTTGATAAGTCTTGGAAAACCAATCGTCAACATGTCGAAAATTTGAAACAACGGCACGAACGTTAAAAAGTTGCAATGAAAAACCCTGATACAAGGTGATCAGGGTTTGAAGGAGTTGAACGATAAGCACTAAAACCTTTTCGGAATTTTCTGTCCGTTCGGTACAGGCGTTTCCGCATATTTAAGCACACCAAACAACCAAGTTTCAGCATGTTGTACCGCTTGTTTCAGTTGATCTCCCATTGCCAAGCGCCCTGCAATAAAGCTCGCCAATGAACAGCCTGAACCGTGATATTCACCTTCAAGCCGTGGACAGCGGGTTTCTGAAACCATTTCATTGTTAATATACAGTGCATTACGAATATGATCAGGGGTATCTTCATGCCCACCTTTGACCAAAACGGCCTGCGCGCCCATTGCAAATAATTTAGCTGTTGCGCGTTCTAAATCATCTTCACCCGTTAAGGCACGTAATTCCACAGTATTTGGCGTGATTAAAGTCGCCAGTGGAATCAACTCGACAAATGCCTGAACCAAAGTCGCTTGATTACCTAAAGAACCACCACTATTGGCAACCAAAACAGGGTCAAGCACATATAAATAATCAGGATGTGCACGTAAAAAATCTGCCAGCGCTGCAATATTGTCAGTGGTGCCCAACATGCCCGACTTTACAACTTTAATGGGCAAATCATTCACCACCGCATTGGCTTGCGCCAATAACAATTCTTTAGACGTTGCTTTAAAGCCAAATACTTGCTGAGAGTTTTGAATGGTCAGTGCTGTGCAGGCAATCGCTGCATGTGCACCGCTATTGCCAACGGCTTCAATATCAGCCTGTAAACCAGCGCCACCCGAAGGGTCTAAACCAGAAAAACATAGTACTGTTGGTCGCACACACATATCCTTAATTGCTTCTATTTACGTTAGTATAGGCAACTTTGGAGTAACACTCGATAGTCATTTAGGCACATAGGCTGACATTGTGATAAAGAACCTTTTAATTGATTTAGATGGCACGCTGACCGACCCGAAAGAGGGCATTACCGCTTCTGCGCGTTATGGTTTGGCTAAGGTTGGACATCCTATTGCAGATACGGAAAATATTGATTGGATTATCGGGCCGCCCTTAAAAGCCTCTTTGGCAAAATTACTTCATGTAGATGTGCATGACGTATTGGCAGAGCAAGCCTTAGCAGGCTATCGAGAGCGTTTTGCTGCAACAGGCTTATTTGAAAATCATGTCTTTGAAGATGTTGCTGCAACATTGGCAGATTTAAAACAGCAAGGCTATCGACTGTTTTTAGCAACAGCCAAACCTGAAATTTATGCACGCCAAATTTTAGATCACTTCGATTTATTGCAATATTTTGAATATCCCTACGGTAGCGAACTAAATGGTGAGCGTACCAATAAAGCGGATTTAATTGCCTATATTTTGCAGCAAGAACAATTGCAACCTGAACAATGTTTAATGATTGGAGATCGTGAACACGATATTTTAGGTGCACGAGCCAATGGAGTCGATTGTGTTGCAGTCGAATACGGCTATGGTTCGGCTCAGGAGTTAGACTTGGCTGCACCAAAACATAGAATTCAGTGTTTTGCGCAAATTTTGTCGGTGCTTGAACAGTTATCTGGATGAGCGAGATGCTTACATCTGTTTGCATTTCTAGCGCAGTGTTATTGCAAAGATCGTGCTTCAATATTTAATTTGAATATTTAATTTTAATATTGAAAGAGGGTATGTGATGAAGATATTTAGTCAATCTATTGCAGTAGTAGCGGTTTCAATACTGATGACTGCATGTGCCAATCATGCTGCTACATCCACAACACCTACTGCGCAGGTCGAAATGTACACATCATTGCAACATCGACAGTGTGAGCCAGATTCAGGTTTAACCCTTACGGAAATTGTTCAGCGTTTACAGCAAGCACAGATTCAGGTGAAGCGGGCCAGTGTAGGTTCAGATGGGCGGATGTATGCACAGGTCTGTGGTGGTGCAGATGGAAAAATTGCTATTGTCACGATTCCTCAATCTCAGCAGAAACAAGCAGCGGCATTGGGCTTTCAGCCTTACTCACAAATACGTTGAATTAAAGCATAAGTGCTGTTTTTAGTTGTCACCCATAAAAAAACCTCAGTTCTTTGCACTGAGGTTTTTTTACAACCGAATCAGGTTGAGATGTCAGGATACTTGGCGTTTCAAATTTTAGAACTGTGGTTTTACCACGACTAAAATTACAATCGCTAATAGCAGCACAGTCGGCATTTCATTGAAGAATCGCCAGAACTTGTGTGATTTATAATGCGCATTGCCAATCAGTTTTTGGCGGTAATAGCCACAAACCAAATGGTAAATCACCAATAAACCGACCAATGCTACTTTCAGGTAAAACCATAACGCATCGTGGTAATTGCGGGTCGCATCGCCCCAATCTACCAAAAAGTGTGCCGTGATGAGGGTGGCAATCATAGACGGCCACATAATCCCTCGGTACAACTTGCGCTCCATGATTTCAAAACGCTGATGGCTCAGTGTATCTTCACTCATGGCATGGTAAACATATAAACGTGGTAAGTAGAACAATGCAGCGAACCAGCAAACCACGGCAATAATATGTAATGCTTTTACCCATAAAAAAGCATCAGAAGGTGCATCCATCGACTATCCTATAGGAGATTATTCATCCCACTTCTTGAAAATAAGGCAGGCATTTACACCGCCAAAACCAAAACTGTTACTCATCACAGTATTCAATTTTGTGTCGCGTTTTTCAAGTACGATATCAAATGCTTTCGCGCCTTCATCAAGTTCAGTGACGTTGATGTTTGGTGCAATGAAGTCGTTTTGCATCATCAAGACAGAATAAATTGCTTCTTGAACGCCTGCAGCACCCAAGCTGTGACCAGTCATTGACTTCGTTGAGCTAAGAGCAGGCACTTTACCTTCACCAAACGCACGTTCCATGGCTTTCAATTCAGTCACGTCGCCTGCTGGAGTAGAAGTACCATGTGTGTTCACATAGTCAATTGCGTCTACACCGTGTTGTTTCGCTTCGTCTAAAGCCATCAAGATACAACGTGTTGCACCTTCACCGCTTGGTGCAACCATGTCTGCACCGTCAGAGTTTGCAGCATACGCAACCACTTCAGCTAAAATATTTGCACCACGTGCTTGTGCGTGTTCAAGTGATTCAAGAACCACGAAACCACCACCACCTGCAATGACGAAACCATCACGGTCTGCAGAGTACGGACGAGATGCTGTTTCTGGTGTGTCGTTGTATTTAGAACACAAAGCACCCATCGCATCAAACAATAAGCTTTGTGACCAGTGATCTTCTTCACCGCCACCTGCAAGCATTAAATCTTGTTTACCCAATTGAATTAGGTTGTAGGCATAACCAATTGCATCGGCAGAAGTTGCGCATGCACTGGTAATTGAGTGCGCGATACCTTGTAATTTGAACGCAACACCCAAGTTTGCCGTAATGGTGTTCGACATGTTACGTGGTACGAAGAACGGGCCAATTTTACGTGCGCCTTTTTCTTCAAGTAGCTCAATCATTTCTGCAACAGATGCAGTTGAGTTACCGCCTGAACCACCCGCGATACCGTAACGTGGGTTGCCTGCTAAATCTTCTTGCTTTAAGCCCGCATGTTCAATGGCATCTACTGCAGCGTTGTAAGCGTACATCGCACACACGCCCATAAAGCGTTTTAATTTACGGTCAATGTGGTTAAAGTTTTGTTCTGCTGCTGCACTTACGTGGCTTTTGAAATTAAGTTCAGCATAAGTTGGGTTGGAACGTGTCCCAGAAATACCGTTTTGTAAAGAATGAGTCACAGCTTCTAAAGTATTACCAATGCACGAGTTAATGCCCATGCCGGTGATTACAACACGTTTCATCTACAGATCCCTTTTATGGTGATAATGTTGAGCCGAACACCGTGACTGCCAAGCAATCGCTGATACGGTATGACTCATGTCTTACAATTGCGTTCATAATAGCAGAAAGAATTTTGAATTCTTATGGCAAATATGATGCCACTTTGCAGGGAAGATCAAACCGCAGCGAAGCGGTAAATGAGATGCAGGAAGCCAACCAAAAGATACACAATCATATTGAGATAAACTTAGACTACACCTAGTATCTACCCATAAATCATAGAAATTAAAATTGAGGAGTAAGAATGTCAGATTCCAAGAATAAACAATCAAGCGGATTCTTCTCGAATGCGATTGGGGTGGCTAAAAAGCTCAGCAGTACAGGCATCCATGTATTGCAGCAAGTTGCACCGGGTACTGTAGCGAAGGATGAGCACAGTGCAAAATCAGGGCAAATTATTGAAGGTCAGGCACGTAGTTTTAGTGCTTTTCAAGCGCGTCAGTATGACAATCCTCAACACATGCTCAGACAGCATGTGCCACAAGTTTCACGTCAGCTTTTAGGACGTCACTATAATCGCGTCAATCAGGTAGCGAGTTTTGTGTCGCCCGATTTTTCCGACAAAATTTCAGATTATTTATTTGATCAGCTGAATAGTTTTACCTCCAATATTAGCTCTGTTGATGATGTGCTTGATCAAGCAGGTGTGCGCGATTTAGAAGAATTGACTCAAGATGTAGATCGTTCTAAACGAATTAGTCAGGCACTTGCAGAACAAAATAAATGGATTGCATCACTGCAAGGCGCATTGACAGGTGCAACAGGAGTAATCGGTTCAACCATTGATGTGCCTGCATCTATTGTGATGTCTTTACGTACCATTTATCAGGTTGGGCGTGCCTACGGTTTTGAACTGAATAAAGACACTGAGCAAGAAATTGTTCAGTTTATTTTTAAACAAATTGATTTAGGCGTCATTGCAGAAAAGCAAGCAGTGTTGATGGGGCTAAAAACCTTATCTAATATGCTGCAAACTCATGATGTGCATCAATTACAAAATATGCTCGGTTCAAGCAATGATTATGAGGTATTAAAGAAATACTTCTTAAATGAGCAAGGTCAAGTCAAATGGCCGTGGTTGAATCATGTACCTAAGTTTTCCATGTTGAATAAACTCACGCCTGTAGCAACCGCATCGGTGAGTGCGGTATATAGCTGGAAATTAGTGGAAGATGTGCATCACAAGGCACAGCAAGTATTTTCCAATGCCCGTAGCTATTTAATTCAGCATAAAGACAGCAATTTATCTGCCATTCATGCGTATGAAAAATCGTTGGAATTGCTGGCACAGGCTGCGCCTAAACTCTTAGAGCAGTTGAAGGGCAATGAAGCCAAACATGCAGAGCAAGATGCATTAGTAGAGGGGCAAGAGAGAGCAGAATCTGCGCCGTCAGATGCTTTGCTGCAAACCGTATCAGACCATGAAAGTATCAGAACGGTAAAAGTGCAGAAAAAATCGAACAAAGTGGAAACAACTGCAGCACAACTCGATGAAAATATTCAGCAAGGTCTAGAAGAATTGGCAGATCAAATGCTAGAGCCACATGCTGAAGTTGCACCGCAAAAACCTGCTGTACCTGCAGAAGAAATTGATGAATATAGGCTGGAAGATGCTTTGGAGCCAGTGGAAGATTCAACTCAAGTGGCTGAAACTGTTTCGGAAAATCCAGTAACATCAAGCAAAGAAACTGCAAAGCAGGTTACAAAAAAGCCGAGAACTCGTACAAGTGCTCGCAAGCCAAAAGCTGAATAAAAACAAGTGATAAGTAGAAATTTGGTTGGTATTTTAACTGCCTATGAAATATTGACCATTTTTCTATCTTCGCTTACAATTGCATGCCCTCAAAAAGTAGTATGTTTTTGGGGCTTTTTATTAACGGGAGAATTGCCACATGGCAACAACAAATCAGTTGATCCGTAAGGGTCGTACGACTTTGGTTGAAAAATCAAAAGTTCCTGCGTTGAAGGCTTGTCCACAACGTCGTGGTGTTTGTACACGTGTTTACACAACTACACCTAAAAAACCTAACTCAGCAATGCGTAAAGTTTGCCGTGTTCGCTTAACTTCAGGTTTTGAAGTTTCTAGCTACATCGGTGGTGAAGGTCACAACCTACAAGAGCACAGTGTTGTTCTTATCCGTGGTGGTCGTGTTAAAGACTTACCAGGTGTACGTTACCATACCGTTCGTGGTTCTTTAGACTGTGCTGGCGTGAAAGATCGTAACCAGTCACGTTCTAAATACGGTGCTAAACGTCCTAAGAAATAATCTTCTAAAGATTAAACTCTTAGTTCGTAGATTAGTTCGTAGAACTGCAATCCTTTATCGTCTCGCTTGTCTGATTTCTGCATTTAATTTTGTGAAATTCAAGCGACGTGTAGTAAGGCCAGCGAAATGCACACGACACTTTGTGCTACGGCTGGATCACCCTGAAGTGTCATATTTATAGGTAGTTTAAAATGCCAAGACGTCGCGTAGTCGCTGCTCGTGAAATCCTTCCGGATCCTAAATTCAGCAGCCAAACAATCGCTAAATTCATGAACCACGTAATGCAAGATGGTAAAAAATCTATTGCTGAAAGTATCGTTTACGGTGCTTTAGACCGCGTTCAAGAAAAATCTAAAGTAGACCCAGTTGAATTTTTTGAAGCTACGCTTGAAAAAGTTCGTCCAATGGTCGAAGTAAAAGCACGCCGTGTTGGTGGTGCTACTTATCAAGTTCCTATGGAAGTACGCCCATCCCGTCGTACTGCTTTAGCGATGCGTTGGTTGGTAGATGCTGCTGCTAAGCGTTCTGAAAAAACTATGGCTTTACGTCTTGCTGGTGAGTTGCTTGATGCAGCTGAAGGTAAAGGCGCAGCGGTTAAAAAACGTGATGACGTGCATCGTATGGCTGAAGCCAACAAAGCATTCTCTCACTACCGCTTCTAAGCGACTAAAACAGCCCCTATTCAGGAGGGTGATAGCTTGGTTTACGCCAAACTGTCATCGAATCGCTTTAAGCTGTCCTTCAGCTTAAAGCGCCTGTTTTAAACAACAAAATTTAGGAATGCTAGAAATCATGGCACGTCAAACCCCAATTTCTCGTTACCGTAACATTGGTATCTCTGCGCACATCGATGCGGGTAAAACAACAACTTCAGAACGTATTTTGTTCTATACAGGTGAAAGTCACAAACTTGGTGAAACTCACGAAGGTTCAGCAACAACTGACTGGATGGAACAAGAGCAAGAACGTGGTATTACTATTACCTCAGCAGCTGTAACATGCTTCTGGAAAGGTATGGGTAACCAATTTGACCAACACCGTATTAACGTAATTGACACCCCGGGACACGTTGACTTCACAATTGAAGTTGAGCGTTCTATGCGTGTTCTTGACGGTGCATGTATGGTTTACTGTGCTGTAGGTGGTGTTCAACCTCAGTCTGAAACTGTATGGCGTCAAGCAAACAAATATAAAGTACCTCGTTTAGCGTTCGTTAACAAAATGGACCGTACTGGTGCAAACTTCTTCCGCGTAGTTGAACAAATGAAGACACGTTTGGGTGCTAACCCAGTGCCTATCGTTGTTCCAGTAGGCGCAGAAGACACATTTACAGGTGTTGTTGACTTAATCGAAATGAAGTCAATCATCTGGGATGAAGCTTCTCAAGGTATGAAGTTTGAATACGGCGAGATTCCAGCTGATCTTCAAGCAACTGCTGAAGAATGGCGTACTAACATGGTTGAAGCTGCTGCTGAAGCATCAGAAGAACTCATGGACAAGTACCTAGAAAATGGTGAACTTTCTAAAGAAGAAATCATTGCTGGTTTACGTCAACGTACATTAGCGGGTGAAATTCAACCTGCAATGTGTGGTTCTGCATTCAAAAACAAAGGTGTTCAACGTATGTTGGACGCAGTAATTGAATTCTTACCTGCACCAACTGACGTTGAAGCAATTAAAGGTATCTTAGACGACAAAGACGAAACTGAAGGTTCTCGTGAAGCGTCTGATGAAGCACCGTTTGCTGCGTTAGCGTTCAAAATCATGAACGACAAATTCGTTGGTAACTTAACGTTCGTACGTGTTTACTCAGGTGTTCTTAAAGCGGGTAGCCCGGTTTATAACCCAGTGAAAATGAAGCGTGAGCGTATTGGTCGTATCGTACAGATGCACGCAAATGACCGTCACGACATCGAAGAAATTCGTGCGGGTGATATCGCAGCGTGTGTAGGTCTTAAAGATACAACCACTGGTGATACATTGTGTGACGAAAACGCAGTGATTACACTAGAGCGTATGGAATTCCCAGAGCCAGTAATTGCATTGGCTGTTGAACCTAAGACTAAAGCTGACCAAGAAAAAATGTCAGTTGCTTTAGGTCGCTTGGCGAAAGAAGATCCATCATTCCGCGTTCGTACAGACGAAGAATCTGGTCAAACGATCATTGCGGGTATGGGCGAGCTTCACCTTGACATCATCGTTGACCGTATGAAGCGTGAATTCAACGTAGAAGCGAACATTGGTAAACCAATGGTTGCATACCGCGAAACGATCAAAAAGACGATTGAGCAAGAAGGTAAATTCGTACGTCAAACTGGTGGTAAAGGTAAATTCGGTCACGTATTCGTACGTTTAGAGCCGCTTGATCCTGAAGCTGGTAAAGACTACGAATTCGCTGAAGAAGTTGTAGGTGGTGTAGTACCTAAAGAATTCTTCGGTGCAGTAGACAAAGGTATCCAAGAACGTATGAAGAATGGTGTCTTGGCTGGTTACCCAGTTGTAGGCATTAAAGCGACATTATTCGACGGTTCTTACCACGATGTCGACTCTGACGAATTATCGTTCAAAATGGCGGGTTCTTACGCATTCCGTGACGGTTTCATGAAAGCAGATCCTGTTCTTCTTGAGCCAATCATGAAAGTTGAAGTAGAAACTCCAGAAGACTACATGGGCGATATCATGGGTGACTTAAACCGTCGTCGTGGTATGGTTCAAGGTATGGACGACTTACCTGGTGGTACTAAAGCAATTCGTGCAGAAGTTCCACTTGCAGAGATGTTTGGTTACGCAACACACATGCGTTCTATGTCTCAAGGTCGTGCGACTTACTCTATGGAATTTGCTAAATATGCTGAAACTCCACGTAACGTGGCAGATGGCATCATTGCTAAATTCCAGTCTGGTGGTAAAAAAGGTGACGACGAGTAATCTTTCGATTACTATAAGCGCAAACTAATTCATAGTTAAAAAACCTAATGCTCATGGAGTGATCCTCCATGAGTTGTTTTAAAAAGGAAGATCTCATGGCTAAGGCTAAGTTCGAACGTAATAAGCCACACGTTAACGTGGGCACAATCGGTCACGTTGACCATGGTAAAACAACTTTAACAGCTGCGATTGCTACAGTATGTGCACGTAAGTTTGGTGGTGAAGCGAAAGATTACGCTG